>NZ_QYUK01000011.1:2210000-2512857 GCF_003590945.1 Oleomonas cavernae
ATTGCACGATGCCCTGACCGGGCTGCCCAATCGCAAGGCCCTGGAACAGGGGCTGACCGCGGCCTGCCAGCAGGCGAGCCAGCAGAACCGTGCACACAGCCTGTGCTTCATCGATCTCGACCGCTTCAAGGTGATCAACGACAGCGCCGGCCACGCCGCCGGCGATGTCCTGCTGCGCGAGGTGGCCAGAACCATCCGCGCCAATGTCCGCACCGGCGACCTGACGGCACGCCTGGGCGGCGATGAATTTGCCGTCATCCTGGCCGACTGCGCGATCGAGCAGGCCGAAGGGATCGGCAACAAGCTGGTCGAGGCGATCGGGGCGATGTCCTTCGTCTGGGACGAGAAGATCTATACCCCGGGGGCCAGCATCGGCATCTGCGAAATCTCGCCCACCGCGACCCTGGGCGACCTGATGAGCCAGGCCGACGTCGCCTGCTATGCCGCCAAATCCGCCGGCCGGAACCGGGTCTCGCTCTACCGCCCGGGTGAAAGTGATGCCAAGCGTCACCACCAGGACATTCATGTCGCCGCCGGCATCCGCGCGGCGATCACGGCCAACCGCTTCCGCCTGTTTGCCCAGGAAATCCTCGATCTGCGCCAGGACGGGCGGCGCCGGCCCTACTACGAGATCCTGCTCCGGCTGGAGAACGAAGCCGGCGAGATGATCGCGCCGGGCGGCTTCATCCCCGCCGCCGAGCGCTACGACCTCATGGGCGACGTCGATCGCTGGGTGGTGCGCACCCTGTTGCGCGACTACGGCCCGCGGCTGCGCGGGGCGCACGACCTGGCCCTGGCGATCAACCTGTCGGCCAATTCGCTGAACGATCCCTCGCTGTGGCCCTTCATGCAGACGGAATTGCACGCCTCGGGCCTGGCGCCCGGGCGGTTGCATTTCGAGATCACGGAAACCGCCCTGATCAACAACCTGCAGGCGGCAAGCCAGTTCGTTTCGGCCGCGCGGGCCGCCGATTGCAGCATCACGCTCGACGATTTCGGCTCGGGCCTCAGTTCGTTCCCCTATCTGCGGCAGTTTCCGGTCGACCAGATCAAGATCGACGGCAATTTCATCCGCCAGCTCAAGACCAGCATGGCCGACCGCACGATCGTCGAGGCGATCAACGACCTGGGCCACCGGTTCGGCGCGACCACGGTCGCGGAATTCATCGAGGATGCCGAAACCCTGGCCATCGTGCGGGAAATGGGCGTCGACAAGGCACAGGGCTATTTCATCGGGCGCCCGGTGCCGCTCGATTCCATCCTATAACGCTCAGCGTTCCCGCGGATACTGCTCCGGGCGCTCCTGATAGTAAGGCGGCGGGTAGTAGTTATAATAGGCGGGACCGGAACCCGCATAGTAGTCCGGCCCGCTGTCCCCGGGAACACGATGCAGCCGCCGAGCGGCGCGACGGCGGCGAGCAAAGCACCGGCCAGAATTCTTGGCCTCAATCCGGTCATTTTTCGTCCTCCGATCCATACTCATCGGATTCAACGCGCCGCAACGCCTTAAGGTTCGCTACCGGTCGTCCTTGCCCCGCTGGAAGCGGGTGGAGTCGTAGCTCACGTACCAGCGGCCATCGTCGGGACTGCGGTAGTAGTAGCGATCATCGGGGATCGCGGCGTCGTAGTAGCGCGTTGGCGGCGCCGCCGGCACATAGTAGACACCCGTTGGCGCCGGCGCCGGGGTGGGCGCGTAATACGACGGGACGACATAGTATCCGGGTGGCGTATAGGCGGGCACGGCGCGCGCAGGTACCGTGCGCACCGGATAGTAGGTCGGTTCGCCATAGTAGGTCGGATCGGTGCTGCCTGAATAATAGGCTCGCCCGCCGGCGTCGACCTGCTCGACACGTCTTTGGGCACAACCGGCGAGGGCGGCCGCCAGGGCGATCGCGGCCAGGCCGCCGCCGATGATTTTGGCCTGTAGTCGTTTCATCTGCCTGTCCTCCGAAATTGCACCGACGGACCTTTGCCGGGGCAAAGGCTCGTCGGGCTTCTGAAAGGACAACGCCCCGGCAGCGACGGAGGTTTCATTCCCCGGCAATATGCCGGGGTCAAAAGGCGTCAATGGTTCTTGTCGTAGCGATAGCGATAGTAGGGCGAGCGGTCGTCGTCGTCGCGATCGTGGCGGCGACGGTCGTCGTCGGTGTAGCGCCGATAACGGCGGCGGTCGTCATCGTCGTCGCGCCGGTCGTAACGGTGGTAGCTGTCGTAATGGCGCGGGCGGGCGGGCGCATAATAATAGCGCGGCGCCGGTGCCGAGTAATAGCGCGGGGCTGGTGCCGAGTAATAGGATGTCGACGGCCGGCTATAGTACCGCGACCCGCTATCCACCGGATAGGCGACACAACCGCCAAGCATAAGTGCCAAGGCCGCGGCGGCAATGCCGCCCCTCAACACCTTCACCCGATGCAGTGCCATCTTCTTGTCCTCCTGGACAATGGCCCTCGATAGGCAGCCGGAACGATCGTCGGCCGCCGATTATTGTAGCCATGCAGTGGAGAAACACGGCATCCCTGATCCGGGTTGCACGGGGCCTGCACGATTTACGCGGTGCACCGCCCCGCCCGGCTGATTACCATTGCACCACCAAGGGTTAGGCGATCGGGGTGGGTAATGGGCAGATCAGGCGAGCATTCCAGCGTACTGCGCCAGCGCAAGCCGCACGAACATGGCCGGGTGACCTTCGTCGAGCTGTTCTTCGACCTGGTTTTCGTGTTCGCCGTGACGCAGCTTTCCCATTCGCTGCTGAAGCATTTCACCCCGTTGGGCGCGCTCGAGACGGCGCTGCTGCTGATGGCGGTCTGGTGGGTGTGGATCTACACCTCCTGGGTCACCAACTGGCTCGATCCCGACAAGCCCGCCGTCCGGCTGATGCTGTTCGGCCTGATGCTGGCCGGCCTGCTGCTGTCGACCTCGTTGCCGGAAGCCTTCGAGGCGCGCGGCCTGCTCTTTGCCGGCGCCTATGTCGCCATGCAGCTTGGCCGCAGCCTGTTCATGCTGTGGGCGCTGAAGCCGCACAGCCCGGGCAATTTCCGTAACTTTCAGCGTATCTCGATCTGGCTGGCCGTGTCCGGTGCCGTGTGGCTTGCCGGCGGCCTGGCCGAAGGCGAGACGCGGCTGGCCCTGTGGGTGGTGGCGCTGGCGATCGAATATGCCGGGCCGTCCCAGGGCTTCAGGGTTCCGGGCCTGGGCCGTTCCATGACCAGCGACTGGGACGTCGAGGGCGGGCACCTGGCCGAGCGCTGCGCCCTGTTCGTGATCATCGCGCTGGGGGAATCGATCCTGGTGACCGGCGCCACCTTTGCCGAGCTGGCAGCCGATCCGGTCACGATCAGCGCCTTTCTGGCCTCCTTCATCGGCAGCGTCGCCATGTGGTGGATCTACTTCAACATCGGCGCCGAACGCGGCAGCCACCATATCGCCAGCGCCGAGGATCCCGGCCGCATCGCCCGGCTGGGCTATACCTATATCCACCTGCTGCTGGTCGCGGGCATCATCGTGACGGCGGTGGCGGACGAATTCGTCCTGGCCCATCCCACGGGCCATGGCGAGCCGGGCGTAACCGCGGTGGTGATCGGCGGGCCGGCGCTCTACCTGCTGGGCAACATGCTGTTCAAGCGCCTGAGCGCCCCGAACCTGCCGCTGTCGCACCTGGTCGGGCTGGGCCTGCTCGCCCTGCTCGTTCCCGCCGGTTTCTTCACCTCGCCGCTGCTGCTCAGCGCCGCCACCACCGTGGTCCTGGTCGCGGTCGGGATCTGGGAGGGCCTGTCGCTGCGCACCCCGGCGGCGAGCGGCACGCTCAGTCCGCCTTGACGTTCAGGCCCAACAGCTTGGCGAGCCCCTCCATGTCTTCGATCCGGCCGCCGATCTCGGCAAAGGTGGCGATCCGGGTCGGGGCCAGGGTCAGCACGATGCGCTTGGGGTCGGCGAAGAAGCGCGTCACCTCGGTTACGGCTGCCTTGGTGATCGGCCCCGGCGCCGACAGGGAGGCATTGGCGAGGTCTTCCTGAGTCTGGGCAACCAGATCCTCGGGCGAGATACCCTGCTCCCCCGCCATGACCTTGATGAGGCGGCCGAACAGCGAATGGTCCTCGTAGCTGGCGGTCAGCGCCTCCAGCTTGGCGCCGGCCAGGGATAACGGCGGCCGCATGGCGCTCATGGCCTCGTAAAGGGCCTTGATGTCGTAGTCGACGAATTTGAACGTCAGGGAAAATGTGCCGCCGTCCGCCTGGGCAATCTCGAACTGCTTCATTTCCAGCGACTTGGTCTTGTGGTCGTAGGTGTAGGCGATGTTGGCGTCCAGCTTGATCTCGTCGTAGCCGAGGTCGGCAAGCGGCCGGCGGGCTTCTTGCGAGTCGATGATCGCGATCGGAAAGACGAAGCCCGACAGCCGCACCGAGCCGGCCGACGCGATATTGTCGACATAGTCGCTGCCCTTGACGACGAAACTTCCCAGCTTCACCGGCGGCAGCCCCTCCCGGGCGACCGCGAGATCCGCCAGTTCATAACCTTCGACACGGAAGCCGCCGAAATCGGGCGCCATGCCGGTTCCGTCGGCCCAGGGCTTGAAGAACCCGCCGAGATCCACGCCGGACATCGCAAAGCGGCCCAGGGTGACGACGATCTTCTCGTCGCCGGGCCGGATGGTGAATTCGGACCCTTCATAGGCCATCTGCGCAAAGCTGATCCCGACCTGCCTGGTGACGGTCCACTTGGCGATCTTGCCGTCGAAGGCAGCAGCCGGGGTCTTGCCCGAGATGACGCAGTTTTCGCCGCTCGCCTGATCGACCGAAACATCCTTGCCCATGGCTTCGAGCATCCGGGCCATCTCGCCCAAGGCTGCTTTCGGGTCAGCCTGGATCTGCTCGGGCGTCGAGGCCGGCATATCGGGCCCATAGCCGGTCATGAGGGCCAGGGAACTGGCACTGATGCCATCGTAGGTCGCGCGGTCGCAGCCCACGCGGACGGAGCCGTCGGGTGCCGCCGAGGCCCAGCCATGGAGGTCGATCCTGCCGACCCTGGCACCGTCGAAGGCCGAAACGGCGACGGCGTGGAAGCTGACGGTCGGCTGGGTCGTGCCCGGCGGATCGAGTTGCACTTCCCGGGCGGCGGCGCTGTCGAACGCCAGGGCGCTCAGCCAGTCGCGCAGGGTGCCTTCCTGTGCCAGTGGCCGGCCGCTGATCCCGGCCACATGCGCATCATCGAAGGCAACGCTGCTGGCAGCACCCTCGAAGCGCACCTTGGCCGCCGTGATTTCGCCGGCCAGGGAAAGACGATCCGGCGCCGCTGTCCCCGGCGCGGCCGGGGCCAGGAACGCCTTGATGTTTTCGATGTCGAGCCCGGTCAGGACGAGGCCGGTCAGCGTGATGGTCGAGGCATCGAGCGAGACATCGGCCGGCATCAGGCGCAGTTCGGCCAGCGCCAGGCGGGTTTGCGTGCATTCGAGGCCCGAGACCGTCACCTTGCGGTCGGGCGCCAATTTGGCGATCACGGCATCGAGATCGGCGCGGATCGTGTCGCAGTTCAGCACCGCGACCCGCGGCGCCTCGCCGCTGCCCGACAGGAGCCAGCCGGCGAGGCCGATCGCCCCAGGACCAGGACGGCAACAATGCCGAGGCGCGTCTTGTTCATGAAGCAATTCCCGATGCCAGCACTGACCGAGTGATAGCATATCCGGCCATCACGCCACCCGTGCGCACAAAGAAAAACGGGGCCGGCTTGCGCCGACCCCGTCTCTTTGGCTGCAGACTTGTGTGGCTGGATCAGAAGTCCATGCCACCCATGTCGCCCATGCCGCCGCCGCCCGGCATCTGCTGGGCCTTCTTCTCGGGACGATCAGCGATCATCGCCTCGGTGGTGATCAGCAGGCCGGCGACCGAAGCGGCGTCCTGCAGGGCGGTACGAACGACCTTGGTCGGGTCGATGATGCCGGCCTTCACCATGTCGGTGTAGACGTCCGTCTGGGCGTCGTAGCCCTGCTTGTTGTCCTTGAGCTCGAGCAGCTTGCCCGAGATCACCGCGCCGTCCTTGCCGGCGTTCTCGGCGATCTGACGGACCGGGGCCAGCAGGGCGCGACGGATGATGTCGACGCCGTGACGCTGGTCCTCGTTCGCGACGACGACCTTGTCCAGAGCACGCGACGCGTACAGCAGGGCCGAACCGCCGCCCGGGACGATGCCTTCTTCGACCGCGGCGCGGGTCGCATGCAGCGCGTCGTCAACGCGATCCTTGCGCTCCTTCACCTCGACTTCGGTCGAACCGCCGACCTTGATCACCGCAACGCCGCCGGCGAGCTTCGCCAGACGTTCCTGCAGCTTCTCGCGGTCGTAATCCGACGAGGTCTCTTCGACCTGGGCACGGATCTGGTTGCAACGGCCGAGGATCTGATCCTTCTTGCCGGCGCCGTCGACGATCGTGGTGTTTTCCTTGTCGATCGACACCTTCTTGGCCGAGCCGAGCATCTTCAGGTTGACGTTCTCGAGCTTGATGCCGAGGTCTTCCGAGATGACCTGGCCACCGGTCAGGATCGAGATGTCTTCCAGCATCGCCTTGCGGCGATCGCCGAAGCCAGGCGCCTTCACCGCCGCGACCTTCAGGCCGCCGCGCAGCTTGTTGACCACCAGGGTGGCCAGCGCTTCGCCTTCGACGTCTTCCGCGATGATCAGCAGCGGACGGCCCGACTGCACCACCGCCTCGAGGACGGGGAGCATCGCCTGCAAGCCCGAGAGCTTCTTCTCGTGCAGCAGGATGAAGGGGTTGTCGAGTTCGACGGTCATCTTCTCGGCATTGGTCACGAAGTACGGCGACAGGTAGCCGCGATCGAACTGCATGCCCTCGACGACGTCGAGTTCGGTGTCGAGGCCCTTGGCCTCCTCGACCGTGATCACGCCTTCCTTGCCGACCTTCTCCATGGCCTTGGCGATCATTGCGCCAATTTCCTTCTCGCCATTGGCAGAGATGGTGCCGACCTGGGCGATCTCGGCCGAGCCGGCGATCTTCTTGGACTGCTTCTTGACGTCGGCGACGACGGCCTCGACCGCGAGGTCGATGCCGCGCTTCAGATCCATCGGGTTCATGCCGGCGGCAACGCCCTTGCAGCCTTCGCGCACGATCGCGGCGGCCAGCACGGTGGCGGTGGTGGTGCCGTCACCGGCGATGTCGTTGGTCTTCGAGGCCACTTCGCGCACCATCTGGGCGCCCATGTTCTCGAACTTGTCGGCGAGTTCGATTTCCTTGGCGACCGTCACACCGTCCTTGGTGATGCGCGGGGCGCCGAACGACTTCTCGATGACGACGTTGCGACCCTTGGGGCCGAGCGTGACCTTCACCGCATCGGCGAGGATCTCGACGCCGCGCAGCATCTTGGCGCGCGCATCGGTATTGAAGCGAATTTCCTTGGCAGCCATTGGCTTACTCCTTGAATTCTAATGCCGGGGCGTAGATCAGGCGGCCTTCTTGCCGGCCTTCGTGGCGACGATGATCCCGAGGATGTCCGATTCCTTCATGATCAGCAGGTCTTCGCCTTCCAGCTTGATCTCGGTGCCCGACCACTTGCCGAACAGGATGCGGTCGCCGGCCTTCACTTCGAGCGGCACGACTTCGCCGTTCTCGTTGCGGGCGCCAGCGCCGACGGCGATCACTTCGCCTTCCTGCGGCTTTTCCTTGGCGGTGTCGGGGATGATGATCCCGCCCTTGGTCTTCTCTTCGCCTTCGATGCGACGGACGACGACGCGATCGTGCAACGGCCGAAACTTCATGGAAACCTCCTCCGGATGTAGACAAAGGCCTATGGGGGCCGCGTTGCTAGCACTCCTCAGTGGCGAGTGCCAGCGGACCGCGCAGACTTAGGCTTCGCCCCTGCCGCTGTCAAGAACGCCAGGGCGAATTTCACAATGAAATCCGCAATTTGGCAGTGCAGCATGGAACCTGGCTTCGATCGGAATCTGAGTGAATCGCGACAACTTCTTGATTTACTGTGATTTCTTTGGCATTTTCGCAGGCTTGGAGCAGGCATCGGGCCGATGGGGAAATCGGGGGTGGCCTGTTCTTCGTCGTGCTGCGGAGTTCCCGTCGGTGGATCGTCGCTCGGTCTTGAAACTTGGCCTATCGCTCCCCTTTCTGCTGTCGGCTGGGGCGGGGGACGCGCTTGCCGCGAAACTGGCGGGCGGCGTGCCCATGCCGGGCCGCAAGCCCAAGGCGCCGGCGGCGACCACGCCCATCGACCAGCGGCCGATCATCGTGCTCGACCCCGGCCACGGCGGCCGCGACCCCGGCGCCATCGGCCCCAGCGGCGCCTTCGAGAAAACCATCACGCTTGACCTGGCCCGGCGCATCGCCGCCCGGATCGAGGCCGGCGGCACCTACCGCGTGGTCCTGACCCGGCGCAAGGACGTCTTCGTGCCCCTGCAGGAACGTGCTGCCGTCGCCCAGCGCGTGCAGGCCGACCTGTTCGTCTCGATCCACGCCGATTCGGCGCCCAACCCCGATGCCCGCGGCCTGTCGGCCTATACCCTGTCGGAAAAGGCGTCGGACGGCCTCGCCGCGGCCATCGCCGACCGGGAAAACGCCGCCGACCTGATCCACGGCATCGACATCGGCGTCGCCGACCCGGAAGTGGCCGCGATCCTGTTCGACCTGACCCGGCGCCACTCCCTGAACACCGCGCTGGCGCGCAAGGCGCACATCGTGCGGACCGCCGGCGCCAAGCTGCGCCTGCTCGACAACCCGCGCCGTTCCGCCAATTTCGCCGTGCTCAAGGTGCCCGACGTGCCGGCCCTGCTGATCGAGACCGGCTTCCTGTCGAATGTCGCCGACGAAAAGCTGCTGACCTCGGACAACAGCCGGGCCAGGATCGCCAACGTCCTGGCCGATGCCTTCGCCGGCGCCATGGCGGTCGCCTGAAGGGTGCCTTGTACCGCCTCACCCTTGTCATCGCGGCACTCGACGGCCTGGTGGGCGTGGGGCTCGGCGCCTTTGCCGCCCATGCCCTGAAAGCGACCGCCACGCCCGAGGCCCTGGCCCTGGTCGGCACCGCCAGCCTCTACCAGATGATCCACGGGGCGGCGGCGGTAGCAGGCCTGCGGCTGGTCGACAAGGGCTGGGTCTGGGCCGCGGCACCCTTCTGCCTGGCCGCCGGCGCCCTGCTCTTTGCCGCCGCCCTCTACGGCATCGCGCTGGCCGACCTGCGCCTGGGGCTGGTCGCCCCGATCGGCGGCACCCTGATGCTGGTCGGCTGGGCCTGGCTGCTCATCGCTGCGGTATTCCGGCGCGCGTGAGCGCCTTTGCCCTGGCGCCTGTTCCGGGCTAGAACGGGGCATCTGCACACCATGATTTCGAGACCCGAGCGTTGAGCTTCTATTCGAGCCGCGACGAAAACCCGTCCCTGGGGACGCGCCTCCTGTCGATCAACTGGGGCCTCGTGCTGCTGGTGATCGCCATCGCGGCGATCGGCGTCGCCATGCTCTATTCCAGCGCCGGCGGCAAGTGGGATCCCTGGGCGGGGCGGCAGTTGGCGCGCTTCGTCGTCGGCCTGGGCGTCATGGTCGTGGTCGCCGTGATCGACGTCTCGCTCTATGCCCGCTACGCCTATGTGCTGTACGGCGTGACCCTGGCGGGCCTGGTCGGCGTCGAGGTGATGGGCTCGATCGGCATGGGCGCGCAACGCTGGATCGACCTGGGGTTTTTCCAGATCCAGCCCTCCGAGATCATGAAACTGGCCCTGGTGCTGGCCCTCGCCCGCTATTTCCACGGCGTCATGCCCGAACAGATCGGCCGGCCGACGGTGCTGATCGTGCCCCTGCTCATGGTCCTGCTGCCGGTCGCGCTGGTGCTGAAGCAGCCCAACTTAGGCACCGCGAGCCTGCTGTTGCTGGGCTCGGGCGCGATCTTCTTCCTGGCCGGGGTGCGCCTGTGGAAATTCGGCATCATCATCGCGGCGGGCATCGGCGCCCTGCCCGTTGCCTGGGAATTCCTGCACGACTACCAGCGCCGCCGGGTGCTGACCTTCCTCAACCCGGAAGCCGATCCGCTGGGCGCCGGCTACAACATCCTGCAATCGATGATCGCGCTGGGCTCGGGCGGGGTGTTCGGCAAGGGCTACCTGCTGGGGACGCAAAGCCAGTTGCGCTTTGTCCCCGAGGTGCATACCGACTTCATCTTCCCGCAACTGGCCGAGGAATTCGGCATGATCGGCGGCTTGCTGCTGATCCTGCTCTACGTCTGCGTCTTCGGCTATGCCCTGGCGATCGGGCTTGGTTCACGTCACCAGTTCGGGCGCCTTGTCGCGCTGGGCATCGGTACCCAATTATTCCTCTATGTCTTCATCAACCTCTCCATGGTCATGGGCCTGATCCCGGTGGTGGGCATTCCCTTGCCGCTGGTCTCCTACGGCGGCTCGGCGACCATGACCCTGATGATCGGCGTGGGCCTGATCCTGTCGGTCTCGGTCCACCGCGAACGCCGGCTGGCGCGCCGGCTCGACCATAGTTAGTTGCTCAAGCGAGGCTTCGTGGCGCGTCACAAGGACAAGCACACCCTGCGCGAGCCGACCGCGGCGGAAGCCCTGGTCACCCTCGCCTTCGGCTATTCGGGCGAGCGCATTTCGATCGGCGAGATCGTCGATCCCCTGGCCGAACGCGGCTTCGGCCTGCTGATCCTGCTGCTGGCCCTGCCCACCACCCTGCCGATCACGCCGCCCGGCCTCTCGGCCATCGCCGGCTTTCCCATCGCCTTCATCGCCCTGCAGATGGCCATCGGCCTGCCCCGGCCCTGGTTGCCGCAGCGGGTCCGGCGGCGCTCGATCCTGACCGGCGACCTGCAGCGGGTGGTGCGCGGCAGCCTGGGCGTCGTCACCCGCCTGGAGCGGGTGCTGAAACCCCGCCTGGCCTTCCTCACCGGCTGGACCCAGGAACGCCTCGTCGGCCTGCTGGTCGCGACGCTCGGCCTGATGCTGGCAAGCCCCATCCCCTTCACCAACATTCCCCTGTCGATCGCCATCGTGTTCCTGGCGCTCGGCCTGATCGAACAGGATGGCCTGATGACCCTGATCGGCGTCGTCGGCGGCATCGCCGCGATCAGCTTCCTGGTCTACATGAGCGTCATCTCGTGGGACGCCATGTCAGGCTGGATCGGGCATTTGTTCTAGGGGTGCAAAGGCACCATCCCAGGGTGGAAAAGGGGCTGGCCTGTGACTCAGGAATTCGACAGAGCCGAGCAAGATGTAATCGACACGGTCAAGCGGGTGGGCTGGCAGGTCAAACTGATCATTTCAGGGGAGAACGACGACCCGAATTTACCTCCCTTCGCCTACACTGTCGGCTTGGCTGTTACCTTTGGCTGGCCTGAGTTGATCTGCTTCGGCCTTCGCACGGAGTATTTGGGGCAGGTCATCAACAACGCGGTGGCAGAGCTCAAGAGCAAGGGGCAAGTGCCGGCCCCCGGCGTTCAGCTTGATCAGGTACTTGAACGCGGGCCGGTGCGGCTCGTGGAATTCTCGCCGTCTCTTTACCGGGAGCACCTGGGCTGGGCCATCTGGTTCGCCGCCTCGCAGGGACTTACACCCCGACAGTTCAGTTGCCTTCAAGTGCATTGGCCCGACAAGGCCGGGCGGTTTCCCGATGATCCGGCGTGCGACTTGGGTGCCCGCGAGTGCCAGTCGCCAACCGGGCGCCTTCAATAAGATATCCAGGGAGAGTCGCCCTGCCCTGATGCCCGCCCCATGCGTCATCCCGGCGAAGGCCGGGATCCATGGATGTGCAGCGAGACCTGAGACCAGCCACGACGCCTGCCAGGGCAATGGATCCCGGCCTTCGCCGGGATGACGAGTCAGAGAGGGCGTGTGAAATCGACCTTCACGGTTTCGTTGCCCAGGTGCACCGTTGCCTCGACCGGCGGGGTCTGGGCGATGACGCGCCCGCGGCGCACAACCCATAGACGGGCGGGTTTCAGGCGCAGGGCCTCGATCGGGTTGCGCGCCTGGAGCACCACCAGGTCGCCGTGGCAGCCGACGTCGAGGCCATAGCCGTCGAGGTTCAGGGTGCGGGCGCCGTTGGCGGTGACCGACTGGAACATCGCCTGCATTTCGCCAACGCCGGTCATCTGGCCGACGTGGAGGCCGACATTGGCCACTTCCAGCATGTCGTGGGAACCCATGGCATACCAGGGATCCATCACGCAGTCGTGGCCGCAGGCGACGTTGAGGCCGGCCGCCATCAATTCCTTCACCCGGGTCATGCCCCGGCGCTTGGGATATGTATCGTGGCGGCCCTGCAAGGTGATGTTGATCAGCGGGTTGGCGATGACGTTCAGCCGCGCCTCCGCCATCAGGCCGATCAGCTTGCTGACATAGTAATTGTCCATGGAATGCATGGAGGTGAGGTGCGAGCCGGTGACCCGGCCCTGCAACCCCAGGCGCGTCGTCTCGGCCGCGAGGCTCTCGACATGGCGCGACCAGGGATCGTCCGACTCGTCGCAATGCATGTCGACCATCAGGCCGCGGTCGGCGGCGATCTCGCAAAGGGCGGCAACACTGGCCGCGCCATCGGCCTGGGTGCGTTCGAAATGCGGGATGCCGCCCACCACGTCGACGCCCTTGTCGAGCGCGCGCTTCAGGTTCTCGGGCGAGCGGGCATAGCGCAGGTAGCCGTCCTGGGGAACGCCACCAGTTGCAGGTCGATATAGGGCCGCAGCTCCTCGCGGATCTCGAGCAGGGCGTCGACGGCCAGCAGGCGGTCGTCGCAGATGTCGACATGGCTGCGGATGGCGAGCGTGCCCCGGGCGATCGCCCAGTTGCAGAATTCGCGCGCATTGGCCTTGATCGCCTCGACGGTGAGATACGGCTTGAGTTCGCCCCAGATGGCGATGCCTTCCAGCAGGGTGCCGCTCTGGTTCAGGCGGGGATTGCCCAGGCTGAGCGTCGAATCCATGTGGAAATGGCTGTCGACGAAGGGCGGCGTCACCAGCCAGCCGGCGGCATCGACGACCCTGCCCGCCGCCGCCGCGATGCCGGCCTCGACGGCGACGATGCGGCCCTTCTCGATGGCGATATCCAGCCCGGTGCGCCCGTCGGGCAGGGTGGCGTTGCGGATCAGCAGGTCGACACTCATCTCTCTTCCTTGCGGGACACGCGGGCACAGATCAGGCACGGCGATCAGGTTCGAGGCAAGCGGGCGCGATTGCAACCGGTCTGTCCGTTCGGTCAGGTTTTCGCCGCCCGGCGATCAGCCGTGCTTGTCTTCCCAAGCGTCCTCGCATTCGATAGCCATGGTGGTGCGGCACGGCGAGGTGGCATGGAGCAGACGGTGGAGATCGAGGCGGCCAACGGCGACGGCCCGCGCGGCGGGCGCATTCGCGAACGCAACCGGCTGCGCATCATCGCCGCGGCGGAAAAGGTCTTTGCCGAACGCGGCTTCGACGGCGCCACCACGGCCCAGATCGCCGAGGCCGCGGGCCTCGCCAAGTCCAACGTCCACTATTATTTCGGCACCAAGGAGGCGATCTATCGCGCCGTGGTCGCCGGCATCGTCGAATTGTGGCTGAAGGCCTTCGGCGACATCACCCAGGACGACGACCCGGCGGTGGCCCTGACCGACTACATCAGGCGCAAGCTGGTCTATTCGCGCAAACGCCCGCTGGCCTCACGCATCTTCGCGATCGAGATCATCCGGGGCGCCCCGATCCTCAAGCCCTTCCTGGAGGCGGACCTGAAGCCCTGGGTCGAGGCCAAGGCGGGCGTGCTGGAGCGCTGGGCGGCACAGGGCAAGATGGACCCGGTGCCGGCCCATCACTTCTTCTTCCTGGTCTGGGCGGCGACCCAGACCTATGCCGATTTCGCGGCCCAGATGACCGCGGTGCTGGGCCGCAAGAAATTGAGCGATGCCGATTTCGAGACGGCAACGCGCACGATCACCCGGATCGTCCTGAAGGGCTGCGGCATCAAGCCTGTGAGCTGATGCCGCGGGTCATCACTTGATCGCCGACGAGCCCTCGGTGGTGACCGGGCGCTGGGTGGCGCCGGGCGGCACCACTTCGGGCGGATACTGGGTGAAGGCGTCGGTGAAGAAATCGGTCTGGGTGCCCGGCTCGGGCTGACCGGCAGCACCCGGCGTGCGGCGGGCCGCGGCGGCAGCGCCCGTGGGCGCCTCTTCCGGCGGCGGCGGGGCCGACAGCAGTGGCGGCCGGTCATCCTCCGGGCTTGTGGTCTGGGCGAGCGCGATCGACGCGAAGGATCCCAGCGACAGCGACAAGGCCGCACAGACGGCGGCCGCTAAACGATACTTGGCCATGACCCTGCTCCTTGCGCACGTGGCCGTGCGCCGGTGGCCCCGGAATCGGGGTGCATCCATGTCCTTAAAGGTAGGGTCGCGCCCCCATCGGGGCAAGCGACGCTTACAATTCTAACGAACCCGGGGCCTCGAGGTTCCCGCTGTCACCAACCGCGAAACGGGCACGATAGGCCGAAGGCGTGGTGCCCAGCCGCTGCCGGAAATGATGCCGGAGCGTGGCAGCCGCCCCGAAGCCGCATGCCTGGGCGATCGCCTCGATCGAACTGTCGCCCGCCTCGAGCAGGTCGCGGGCATGGCGCAGCCGCTCGGCCAGCAGCCATTCGCCCGGGGTCGAGCCGGTCACCTCGCCGAAGCGGCGCAGGAAGGTGCGGACACTCATGCCCGCCTCGGCGGCCAGGGCGGCAATGGAATGTGCGCGGTCCAGCCGTTGCCGCACCCGGTCCAGCAGCGGGGCCAGGCGCGCGCCCTCGGCCGGCCGGGGCACCGGCCGTTCGATGAACTGCGCCTGGCCGCCGTCACGGTGCGGCGGCACCACCAGGCGCCGGGCGACCTTGTTGGCGATCTCGGCGCCGAAATCCCGCCGCACCAGATGCAGGCACAGGTCGATGCCCGCGGCGCTGCCGGCCGAAGTCAGGATCTGGCCGTTGTCGACATAGAGCACGTCGGCATCGACGGTGATGGCCGGATAGCGCGCGGCCAGGAGCCCGGCATAGCGCCAGTGGGTGGTCGCCCGGCCGCCGTCCAGCAGGCCCGCCGCCGCCAGCACGAAGACGCCCGAACAGATCGACAGGATCCGCGCACCCCGCGCCCTGGCGGCCGCCAGCGCCGCGATCAGGGCCGCCGGCACCGTTACCGCTGCCCCGCGCCAGCCCGGCACGATGATCGTGCCCGCCTGGGCCAGCAGGTCCAGCCCGCCGTCGGCCAGGATGCGCACCCCGCCCGTGGCCCGCATCGGCCCATCGTCCACGCCGGCCACCGCGAAGCGATACCAGTCGTCCCCTATCTCCGGCCGGGCCAGGCCGAAGACTTCGACCGCGACGCCGAATTCGAAGGTACACAGGCCATCATAGGCAAGGGTGACGACCAGGCGGTTGGGCGGGTGTTTTGGCATGATCTTGACGATAGGTGTCAATCCTGCCGCCTACCAGCATTTCCTGCGCCGGGCGATGATCGCCCCGCCTTCTGCGAGGATCACCATGCCGAGCCTGGTCACCGAAACACCCGCCGCCGCCCCGCAAGCCGCCCTCGAGCATTTCCGCCGCCGCCTGAGCCTGGAGACCGACTGCTGGGATGTGCATGAGTCCCTGCGCCGGGGGCTGCCGGATTTCGTGCTGCTCGATGTCCGTGGCCGCGCCGCCTATGCCAAGGCCCATGTGCCGGGCGCGGTCAGCCTGCCCCACCGCGACATCGACGAGCGGCGCCTGGCGGCCTGGCCGGCCGAGACCGTCTTCGTCACCTATTGTGCCGGCCCGCACTGCAACGGCGCCGACCGCGGCGCGCTCGCCCTGGCCGCGCTGGGCCGGCCGGTGAAGATCATGATCGGGGGCATGACCGGCTGGGCCGACGAAGGCCTGCCGTTCGCGAGCGGGACCGAGACGGGGACCTGACCGCTCCTTGGACAGGCGCGGTGCGTCCTTCGAGACGCCACGCTTCGCATGGCTCCTCAGGATGAGGAAAGTCTTTTTGCCATAAAGATTCTCCTCATCCTGAGGAGGCCCAAAGGGCCGTCTCGAAGGACGCAGGGTGCCGGTGCAATCCCCCTCCCCCCGTTTGGGCGGAGGGGGTTACATTGCCTACTTCGCGGCGACGCTGGCGCCGGCCGCCTGGGCGTGCAGGCGGTTGGCGGCGCTGGCGACGGCTTTCAGCGAGGCGACGGTGACGTTGCGGTCGCGGCCCACGCCGAACAGGGTGGCGGTGCCCGAACCCTTCATCTCGACATAGGTCACCGCTTCGGCGTCGGCGCCCTTGCCCACCGCGTGCTGGCTGTAATCGACCACTTCCAGGGCGATGCCCAGTTCCTTGGCCAGGCTGTCGCAGAAGGCGTCGATCGGGCCGGTGCCGTGGCCGTGCACCTCCTTGGACGATCCGTAGAGCTTCACATGGCTGGTCATGGTGCGTTTCTCGGTCGCGTGGCTGTCGGGCAGGGTCACGTGATCGACGAATTCCAGCGGGTAGCGGGCCTCGAGATATTCCTTGCGGAACATGTCGAACAGGTCCTTGGCCGAGACTTCCTTGCCGGTGGTGTCGGTGAAGTTCTGAACCACTCGGCTGAACTCGATCTGCAGCTTGCGCGGCAGGTGCAGGCCGTAGTCTTCCTCCAGCAGGTAGGCGACGCCGCCCTTGCCGGACTGGGAGTTCACGCGGATCACCGCCTCGTAGGAACGGCCCAGGTCTTCCGGGTCGATAGGCAGGTAGGGCACTTCCCAGACCACGTCGTTCTGCGACCGGCGGGCGGCGAAACCCTTCTTGATCGCATCCTGGTGGCTGCCCGAAAAGGCGGTGAACACCAGGTCGCCGGCATAGGGATGGCGCGGGTGGACCGGCAACTGGTTGCAATATTCGGCGGTGCGGCGCAACTCGTCGATATCGTCGATCACCAGTTCGGGGTCGACCCCTTGGGTGAACATGTTGAGCGCCAGGTTCACCACGTCGACATTGCCGGTGCGCTCGCCATTGCCGAACAGGGTGCCTTCCACCCGGTCGGCGCCGGCCATCACGCCCAGTTCGGCCGCGGCGACGCCGGTGCCGCGGTCGTTGTGCGGGTGCAGCGACAAGAGGTAGCGCTCGCGCCACTTCACATTGCGGGCGAACCATTCGATCTGGTCGGCATAGATGTTGGGCGTCGCCATCTCGACCGTCGCCGGCAGGTTGATGATCATCGGCTTGCTCGCCGTGGGCTGCCAGACATCCATCACCGCCTCGCAGACATCCTTGGCGAAGTCCAGTTCGGTGCCGGTGAAGCTCTCGGGCGAGTATTCCAGGACGATCTCGGTCTCAGGCACCGTGGAGACCAGCCGCTTGACCACCTTCGTGCCCTGGACGGCGATGTCCTTGATGCCCTCGCGGTCCAGGCCGAAGACCACCCGGCGCTGCAAGGTGGAGGTCGAATTGTAGAGGTGGACGACCGCCCGCTTGGCGCCCTTGATCGATTCGAAGGTGCGGGTGATCAGTTCCTCGCGCGCCTGGGTCAGCACCTGGATGGTGACGCCGTCGGGGATCTCGCCTTCCTCGATCAGGAAGCGGGTGAAGTCGAAATCGGTCTGCGAGGCCGAGGGGAAGCCCACCTCGATCTCCTTGAAGCCCATGGCCACCAGGGCGCGGAACATGCGCAATTTCCGCTCGTGCCCCATGGGCTCGATCAGGGCCTGGTTGCCGTCGCGCAGGTCGACCGAACACCACAGGGGCGCCTTGGTGATGGTCTTGGACGGCCAGGTCCGGTTGGGCAGGTCGATCTGCTGGAACGCCCTGTATTTTTCGATCGGCATCGTCGGCATGGGGGAAATCCTTGAAATCAGTGTGTCGTTTGGCGGGTTCGATCAGGCTTGCGGCTGCGGCGGCGCGGGCTTGCGCGCCACAGCCGGGATAAGTCGTGCGAGCGAACGCGAAACGACACCCAAGGCGTGATGGCCGGCTTGCGGCATACAGTGATCATCAAACATGGAAGAAAACTCTACGATCGGGATTGGCACGACTTGAGGACAAAAAGCCCTATCCGACGCTTGACAGCGCCGGTCAGATAAGTCGGCCGAGGAGGAGCCCAATCGAGTAGGTCATCATGCCAGCACCTTGGCGGTTTCCGGGGGTGTTGGTCAAGAGGGGATTGCGTGTGGCGGCCACCGGACATAAGTTACATGTAATCGATGATGGAGGCACGGATGTCGGCCACCAGCCGCAAGACCACCCGGGAAAAGGTGAAGGCTTACCGCGAGCGCCTGCGCGCGCAGGGCCTGCGCCCGGTGCAGATCTGGGTCCCCGACGTGCGCTCGCCCGAATTCATCGCCGAGGCGCGGCGACAGTCGATCCTGGCGGCGCAGAGCCCGCATGCCGAAGATGATCAGGCCTTCGTTGATTCCATCTCCGAACTGAAATTTTGATCGCCCGCGGCGAGATTTGGACGATTGCCGGCGGTGCCGACTATGCCGGCAAGCCGAGGCCGGTGGTGATCATTCAAAGCGCCAATTTCGATCAGCTTGATTCAGTAACGATCTGTCCCTTTACCACCGACCAAACGGATTTGCCCTTGTTCCGCTTGACCGTGGAGCCATCCGAAAGCAACGGCCTGCGGCTCAGTTCACGCGTGATGGCCGACAAGGCCACGACCGTTCCCAAATCCAAATTGGGCCGACATGTCGGACGCCTTTCCGATCAGGACATCAAGCGTCTGGACCGCGCCCTGACCGTTTTCCTGGGGTTGGCCGGATGAGCCAATCCGATCAGGCCTCGCCCGAAGACGCGATCCATCGCCTTCTCCTGTGGCAGGGGCCGATCGAGATCAGGCCGCTGTCGGGCGGCATCACCAATCGCAACTACGTGGTTAAGGATCGGGCGCGGCGCGCCGTGGTGCGGGTGGGCGGGGATATTCCCGTGCATGGCATCATGCGCTTCAATGAGCACGCGGCGAGCATTGCCGCCGCCGCCGCCGGGATCTCGCCCCAGGTGCTGGCGACGGCGCCGGGCCTCCTGGTGCTGGAATTCATCGAGGGGCAGACCTTCGATGCCGCCATGGTCAGGGCCCGGCGGGACGATTGCCTGGACCTGGTCGCCCGCACCCATCGCGAGATTCCGCAGCATCTGCGCGGGCCGGTGCTGTCGTTCAACGTCTTCCACGTCGTGCGCGACTATGGCCACACCCTGCGCGACGGCGGCCACCGCCTGCTGGGCGAATTGCCGGCCCTGCTGCACAAGGCGGCGATGCTGGAAGCAGCAGTCGGGGCGATCGAGCTCGTCTTCGGCCACAACGACCTGCTGGCGGCCAATTTCATCGATGACGGCCGGCGGCTGTGGCTGGTCGACTGGGACTATGCCGGCTTCAACACGCCCTTGTTCGATCTGGGCGGCCTGTCGTCCAACAACGGCTTCAGCGCCGCCGACGACGAGGCCATGCTGACCCGCTATTTCGCCCGCCCGCCCGGCGACGACCTGCGTCGGCGCCTGCGCGCCGTGCAATGCGCCTCGCTGCTGCGCGAGGCGATGTGGAGCATGGTGTCCGAGCTTCATTCCACCCTCGCCTTCGATTATGTCGCCTACACGGCCGAGAACCTTGCCCGGTTCAATGCTGCCTGGGGCAGCTTCACGGAAATGGACAAGTCATGAGTTTGTTGCCCTCGAGTGCCAAGGTCGTCGTCGTCGGGGGTGGCATCGTCGGCTGTTCCACCGCCTATCACCTGGCCAAGCGCGGGATCGAGGTGCTGCTGATCGAGCGCCACCAGCTCACCGCCGGCTCGACCTGGCATGCGGCGGGCCTGGTCGGGCAATTGCGTACCAGCGCCAACATCACCCGCCTGCTGGGCTATTCCGTCGATCTCTACCGTAAGCTGGAAGCGGAGACCGGCCAGGCCACGGGCTGGAAGATGAACGGCGGCCTGCGCCTGGCCTGCAACCAGGATCGCTGGATCGAGGTCAAGCGCCAGGCCACCACGGCGCGCAGCTTCGGCCTGGAGATGCACCTGCTGTCGCCTAAGGAAGCGCTGGACCTGTGGCCGCTGATGACCATCGACGACCTGGTCGGCGCCGCCTTCCTGCCGACCGACGGCCAGGCCAGCCCGTCCGACATCACCCAGGCCCTGGCCAAGGGGGCCCGCATGGCCGGGGCCAAGCTGGTCGAAGGCGTGTCGGCCCAGGATTTCGTGATCGAGAACGAACGGGTGGCGGGCCTGGTCACCGACCAGGGCACCATCCGCACGGAGAAGGTCGTGCTGTGCTGCGGCCTGTGGACCCGCACATTGGCCGCCAGGGCCGGGGTCAACGTGCCGCTGGCCCCGGTTCATCACCAGTACCTGATGACCGAGACGATCGCCGGCGTCACCGGCAGCCTGCCCACCCTGCGCGATCCCGACCGTCTCACCTACTACAAGGAGGAAGTCGGCGGCCTGGTCATGGGCGGTTACGAGGCCAACCCGATCCCCTGGAAGGGCGAAAGCGCGCCCGACGACTTCGCGTTCCGCCTGCTCGACGACGATTTCGACCATTTCGAGCCCTTGATGGAACTGGCCCTGGGCCGGGTGCCGGCGCTGAGCACGGTCGGCGTCAAGCAGATGATCAACGGGCTGGAAAGCTTCACGCCCGACGGCAACTGGATGATCGGCGAGGCGCCGGAGCGCAAGGGCCTGTTCGTGGGCGCCGGCTTCAATGCCTTCGGCATCGCCTCGGCCGGCGGGGCCGGCATGGCGCTGGCCGAATGGGTGGCGGACGGCGAGCCGCCCTACGACCTGTGGCCGGTCGACATCCGCCGCTTCGGCCGCAACCACCTGGACACGGATTTCGTGCGCAACCGCACGCTGGAAGCCTATGGCAAGCACTACACCATCGCCTGGCCGGCGGAGGAGTATCGCTCGTGCCGGCCGCTGCGCCGCTCCCCGCTTTACGAGATCCTGAAGGCCAAAGGCGCCTGCTTCGGCGAGAAGATGGGCTTCGAGCGGCCCAACTGGTACGCCGGCCCCGGCGAGGTGCCCGGGGACGAATATTCCTTCACCCGGCCCAACTGGTTTGCGGCGGTGGGGCGCGAGCACAAGGCGGCGCGGGAGGCGGCCGTGCTGTTCGACCAGACCAGTTTCGCCAAGGCCATGCTGGTGGGCCACGGGGCGGAAGCCGCGCTGTCGTGGATCGCTGCCAACGATGTCGCCAAGCCGGTGGGCAAGGTGATCTATACCCAGATGCTGAACGCCAGGGGCGGCATCGAATGCGACCTGACCGTCGCCAGGCTGGGCCCTGACCGCTATTACGTCGTCACCGGCACGGGCTTCGTTACCCACGATTTCGACTGGATCCGCAGCAATATCCCGGCCGGGCTGGACGCGACCCTGGTCGAGGTCACCTCGGCCTATGCGACCCTGGTACTGATGGGCCCCAACGCCCGCCGCATCCTGGAAAAGATCACGCAGGACGATGTCTCGAATGCCGGCTTCCCCTTTGCTTGCGTGCGGGAAATCCGCATCGCCGGCGCGCCGGTGCTGGCGATCCGTATCACCTATGTCGGCGAATTGGGGTGGGAGCTGCATGTGCCCGCCGAATTCGCGGTGACCGTCTACGAGGCGTTGACCAGGGCCGGCGCCGACCAGGGCCTGGTCGATGCCGGCTACCGCGCGCTGGAAACCCTGCGCCTGGAGAAGGGCTACCGCGCCTGGGGCTCGGACATCGGGCCCGACCACTCGCCGCAGATGGCCGGCCTGGGCTGGGCGGTGAAGCTCAAATCCGGCATTCCCTTCCTGGGGCGCGAGGCCCTGATTGCGGCGAAGGACAAGCCCCTGCCCCGCCTGATGGCCGGCTTTGCCGTCGACGACCCGCGCGCCGTGCTGCTGGGCCGCGAGACCATCTATCGCAACGGCGCGCGGGTGGGCTGGCTTTCCAGCGGCGGCTTCGGCTATACCGTGGGCCACGCAGTGGGTTACGGCTATGTCCGCGATGCCGCCGGGGTCGACCGTGGCCATGTCCTGTCGGGCAGCTACGAGCTGGAAATCGCGACGGAGCGGTTCCCGGCCCGCGTTTCGCTGGAGCCGTTCTACGACCCCAAGGGCGACAAGGTCAGGGCCTGAGGCTCAGAAGTCCACCAGCACCGTCATCGGCTCGCCGCGGACGGCCGAGGCCAGCGCGACCACTTGGGTGAAGCGGCAGGCGGTGTGACGCGTGGCGGCGTGGGCGCCGTTGCCCACCTGCGCGCTGGGTACCACCGCCACGGTGGCGAGGCAGGCGACACTCGACGAGCAGTCGACCCCCAGGCCGGCGAACTGGCCGGTCGTCACATCGGCCGAGACCCCGCAGCGCGGCGCCACCTCGGCCGTGACCCTGAAGGTGGTGGCGCGAAAACGCACCGCCTGGTCGATCCCGTCGACGGCACTGCCGGCCGACAACCGGTCACGCGGGCCGATCACCTCGTCGCCCAGCGCGCCGGCAAGCGGCACCCCGACGATGAAGAGAATGGCGAGCAGGCGGGCCGCGGTCATGATCAGTAGCTCAAGGTCCAGGTGAGAGTGTCGTTATAGGTGCCTGGCACCAGGCTCGTCTGGCCATAGAAAACGCGGCCGTAGAAATTGTGGACGATGCTGCAGGCGGATTTTCCCAGGATGAGGATGGAGCCGATGTCGCAGGTGCCGGTCACCGTCGATGTCGACGAGGTCCCGTTGCCCAGAATCTGCGTACCGGCGGTGTCCTTGAAAATATTGTAGTTGGCCAGCGTGCTGCCGGTCGTGAGCTTCAGCTTGCGCGGCGTGAAACTGGAACTCGAATTGATGCCCGCATTGAGGCTGAGGGTGTAGGGGAAGCTGGTCGAGAGGATGCCGGTTGCCTGGCAGGCGACCGTTATGGTCCCGCCGACTGTCGCATCGGTCTGGGAGAACGGGTCATAGGCGCCAAAATTCAGGCTGCTGGCCGTCGAGAGCGTGCAGGTGCAGGTGGTCAGCAGGCCGCAGATGATCGCTTGGGCGTCACGCGCCTGGAACAGCAGCGCACCCGCGCACAGGATCGCGAAACCGGCCAGCCGCTTGAGGGCGTGCAGGCTCATGGCGGCCCCTCCACGCAGGTCACCGGCCCGAGCTTGGGCAGGGCTTCGGAGTCCGCAGGCTTGGCCGGGGCCGTGAAGCGGCAGGTTCCACCGCCGAAGGCGATGCTGCCCGCCACCGCCTGCGACAGATCCGAGATGAAAACCTCGCCGTCATAGCCGGTGAAGGAGGCGTCGACGCCGCCCTCGAACGTCACCTCGGCGCCGGCCGGCGGCCAGGTGCCGTCGGCGCGCTTGACGATCACGATGGCGCTGGACTGGCGCTTGACCGGGAACCGCGCCACCACCGCCCCGCGCGAGCGCGGCACGATCAGCACCCGGTCGGAATCGACCGTGGCATCGATCGGCAGGTCGCGCGGTTCAAGGCGCACGTCGTTCTGTTCATAGGCGCGGACATTGGGGATCAGCAAACGGCCGTCGGCATCGGTCTTGCCCACCGCCTGGTTGTCGCGATAGACCGTGACATCGCCGTAGCCCGGCACCGTGACGACCGAAACACTGTCATGGATCTGTTCGGTGGCGAAGACGCCGCCACCCGCGGCGACAACCCCGCCCGAGGCCGCGAGCTGCAGCCCATACTGGTCGCCGTCGATGCTGGCCGTCGCATCGAAGGCGCCGTGCGGCGTGGTCCAGTCGACCCGGCCGATGCCGCGGTCGAGCAGGTCGCCGTTGCCCAGGTCGGCGCGAAGCTCGTAGTCGAAGCCGTAGAGGCCGTCGCGCTGCTGGCGCAGGTCGACGCTGCCATAGGTGCCGGTATTGTCGTGACCGACCTGGGCCGTGGCGCTGCGGCGAGAGCCGAACACCGTCGTCCACAGCAAGGCGAGCGTGCGCTGATCATCGCTGTTGCCGACATCGTTGGGCTGAGATTCCGCCGCGATCAGGCTGAGCGTGGTGCGATCGGTCAAGCGCACGGCATAGGTGGCGGTTGAAACCGTGGGCAGCGATCCATCGGAAAAGCGCAGCCGGCCATAGCCCACCGACAGGCTGCCCAGGGTGCCCAGATTGACCCCGACATTGGCCTGGGCGCGCCCGATCAGGCGGCGGTCGTCAGGCTCCGCCGGGTTGGCGTCCATCTGGGTGAAATTCTCGCTTGCCCGTTCCCACACGCCCGAGACCGAGCCGATGCTGCCCAGGCGCTGAAAGCCGACATTCCACAGCCAGCCGTCGCCGAAGCGATCGCTTTGCGATATCGCATAGGTTCCCGAGAGCTGGCCGATACGGGGCAGGATCAGCACGGCCCCCCGCCGAGCTGGTAGCGGTCGGCCTGCAGCTCGCCATGTACCTCGGCGGTCAGCCAATCGGTCAGTCCCAGCCGGTGGGTGCCCGACAGGAAGGCGTCGCCATAGTCGAAGCTGCGGCGGCCATAGTCGTCGCGCAGGGCACCCAGCTCGTAGGAATATTCCTGCGTCCCGGCCGCCAGCGCGTCGCCGCTGACATAGTAGGACGAGGTGATGACCTGCTCACGCCCCAGCAGGTCGCGCACCACCAGGCGCGTCTCGCCCGCCCCGGTGGTAACCGGCAGATCGTTGAACGAGAACGGGCCGGCCGGCAGGCTGCCCGTGTAACGCAAGACATTATCGACGTAGAGCGCCACCGACGCGTCGTTGTCGAGGTAACCGGCCAGGCCCGGGGCGCCGAACTTGTACTGCCCGGGACGCAGGTTGAAATCGGTCGAGAACTGGATGCCGCCGAAGCGGACCTGCTGGGCAAAACTCGAATAGCCGGAAACGGAATCGCCCACCCGCAGCCGGGTCAGGTTGTCGGGATTGTCGTAGGTATAAGTGCTCTCGAGACGTACCGCGCTGTCGGTGGATTGGGTATCGCCACTGCGCGCCCCGCCCCCGATCCCGCCATCCAGCCGCATCCGCCCCAACCCGCTGTTGGTCAGCGAGCCGTAGGGGCCGGACAGTACTCCCTCGACCGCGCCGCTGCCCAGCGCGTAGGTCTCGGTGGTGGCAAGTGCCGCATCGTAATTGAGGAACAAGGACCAGTCGCGGCTGGTGGGCGGTACCAGCGGGCCACGGCCGAAGTTCACGCTGGTCGCCTGCATGGCCGTCTGGGGCAGGCTCAAGAGCAAGACCTGCCGCCCCTCGTCCAGCGATACGGCCATCGGCTGCAACGCCGACAACAGCCGATAGACATCGCCATCGATTTCGAGCGCCACACCATCGGGGATATTGAGGCGCAGGGCGGCCAGGTCCGCATCGCGGATCAGGTAGTCGCCCCCCCGGCGGCGCACCACCGCGGCCAGGTCGCTGGGCCGGCCATTGATCTCGAAGCCGACGAACAGGGTCTCGTCCGCTGCCGCACCGTCGCCGGCCGGCAGCGGTTGCTGTGCCCGGGACAGGCCGGGCTGCATGGCCAACGCGGCCAGAAGCACGGCGGCCCTGGCGGCGGACAATCGCTCAATGCCCGCCGATGACCTGCTCGACGCCGCCCTGATCGCTTTCGGCGGCGATCTTGGCCCCGGCCGGCAGCGAGCCGACCCCGGCGAGCGGCCAGTCGCGTGTCTGTCCCGGCAGGACATAGCCCCCAACCTCGATCGTTGCCAGGGTCCGCTCGCCGTCGACGACGCGCATCTTGCCCAGCTGCAGGTGGATATTACCGGTGTTTTGGAAACGCAACACGACACTGCCGCCCTGTTTGGCGGCCGCCCACGCACCGCCCGGCCGGGCACCGCCGTTGGGGGCAATGAAGACAGGCACCGAGATGCGCAGGACGGTTTGCAGCGCCGTTGCGCCCTGCGGCGGGGTTTCGGGGACTTCCTGGAGGAAGGCACGATAGCTGCCCTCGTTCGGCCCCAGGATCTGGCGATTGGCGAGACCAAAGCGGACAAGCTGCTGCTGGCCGGGTTCCAGACGGAACTGGGGCGGGTTGACCAGCACGTCGCGCGTGGCGGCATATTCATCCTCGCCCGCTGCCTGGGCCCAGCTCATCACGCTGGCCTGGACGAGCAGCGCGGCGGGGCCGTTGTTGGTGACATAGATCGCCATGACCGGCTGATCGCCCGAAAGCTCCACCCGCACCGGCGAGACCTGAATCGAACTGGCCGAGGCCGGGTGGCTGGCGAAGGCAGCGCCGCAAAGGACAAGGGCGGCAAGCCATTGCACCAGCGGCAGGCGCCACAACCGACTCATCACATCCCCTCCTCGAACGGCATCCCCGATGGAAGGTTAGAGGATGTGCCGGTTACATCAATACCAGACCGTGACCGTCACGGTGTCGGCATAGCTGCCGGGGGCCACATACTGCGCTGCAGCAACCGAGCCGTTGATCGTGACGTTGACCGCGGCACCGGTGCCCGTACCGTCGACCGTGTCCGTGCCGCCCGTCGTGTCGTTGCCCCAGTTGCTGCCCAGATGGGAGCCGCCATTGGTGCCGATCGTCAGCGAGTAGGCCAGCAGGTCGGTGCCGGTGGTCAACTCCATCTGGCGCGTGGTCACCGAAGCGCCGTTGACGCCTTCATCGGCGCCGACCCGGTAGGCGGTGCCATTGGTGCAGGTCACCACCAGGGTGGTCGAACCGCTGCGGGCCGACCCCGGGTCATAGGCGCCGAAGGCCAGGTTCCCGATCGACGTGCTGCAGGACGCCGCCACCGAGGCCGTGACCTGGAAGCTTGGACCGGCGTGGTCGCTGGCCGCCTGGGCCGCGCCGATCGCCAAGGCTGCGAGGCCCAAGGCCCCGATAACCGCTGATGCCGAACGCATGCGCTTAGTCTCCCATAGTGTAGCCCAGGCCGCCAATGACGGCATGCCCAGCCACCTTTCCGCAGCCTCTGCGCATAAAGTTAAAATCGGGTAAAGTCCGCAATAGAGTCCCGAATAGGCTGACAGCACCGTTCATCTATTCGGATGGCCGGGGACATACAGCCCATCCAGGATCGGCCATTCAATAATTGATCGTGACGTTGACCGTATCCTTGTAGCTGTCGACGCGGGGAAACTGGCCGATCGGGATCCGCCCGTAGACGGTCAGAGTCTGGGCCGTGCCGCTTCCCGTCCCGGCGGCGGTGCCGGAGCCGCCCGTTCCGTCGCCCCACAATTGCGAGCGTCCCGCATCGGTGTAGAGGGAATAGATCAGCGTCTGGGTGGTAAAGGTCAGTCCGGTCATCCGGCGCTGGGCAAACGTCGCCCCGGCCCCGGTCCCCAGCCCCAGCTTCACCGCATAGGTCGTGGTATTGGTGCAGGTCACCTGCAAGGTGGTCGCGGCGTCGCCCGGCGCCGGCGCCAACGGGTTGTAGGCGCCGAAATCGAGATCGCTGGCGGTGACGATGCAGTTGGCCGCGACAGTCATGGTCGGCGTCATCACCGCGGTGGCGGTATCCGCATGCGCCGTCGATGCCATGGCGAGAACGGCGACAATCGTCGACAGGCCGGCCGGGCTTCGCATGGTTGCCTCCATCCCCTAGCCGAACAGGCGCCCGGTCACCGGCTGCAGGTCCTCGTAGACCGGGGGCCGTTTCGCCGCCTTGGCCGCGAAAGCCTCCGCCATGTCGTTGCCGATGAACATCGCCGCATTCCAGGTCGCGATATAGTTCAGGCTGTCGCTCACCGAATGGTCGCGGGCGTAGTTCAGCATCTCCTTGGTGCCGGCCACGGCCAGCGGGCTGTGCCCCGCGATTTCCGCCGCGATCGCCAACACGCCGTCGACCAGCGCATCATGCGTCTCGAACACCTCGTTGACGAGGCCGAAGGCCAGGGCCTGCCGGGCCGACAGGCGCCGGCCGGTATAGGCCAATTCCCGCACCATGCCCGACGGCAGCACATGCGGCAGGCGTTGCAGCGTGCCGACATCGGCGGTCATGCCGATATTGATCTCGGCCACCTGGAAGAAGGCGTCGGCGCTGCAATAGCGCATGTCGCAGGCCGTCACCATGTCGACCCCACCGCCGATGCAGCCGCCCTGGATCGCCGCCAGCACCGGAAAGCGCGCCTTCTCGATGACGTTGAAACATTCCTGGATGGTCAGCACGATACGGCGGAGTTGCTCGCGCAGGCGGCCCTGGTCGCCCGTGGCCGGCACCAGGCTGGTGAATACCGACAGGTCCATGCCGGCGGTGAAGTGGCGGCCGGTCGACGAGATGACCGCGGCCCGGACCGTAGGATCCTGCTCCAGCGTCTTGAAGATCTCGACGATCTCGGTCCAGAAGGCCGGGATCATGGTGTTGAGCTTGCCCGGCCGGTTCAGCGCCAGATGCGCGACATGATCCTTGACCGTCAGTTCGAACGCCTCATAGGCCATTACCCGTCTCCTCCCGGTTTTCACCGAGAGATAGCACGGCCGCGGGGCGGCGCCAGCCCCAAGCTTGGGCGTCTACCGTCCCCGGCGCTTGCGGCTTTCGGCGAATTGGGCGGGGGTGAGCTGAATCCCCGTGAGCACCTCGAAGGCATAAGGCGACTTGCCTTCCAGCGGCACCGTCACGGTCACGTTTTCGATCACGCCGCCGCTCGACTTGCCATTGCCGAATTCCACCTGGCTGTTGTAGGTGGCGCGGCTGAGGACCCGGGTGTTGGTTTCGGTCACGGTGACGAAATAGGGCACGGTGACCTCGGTCAGGCCTTTGCCGGCCGGGCCCTTGCGGACATAGATCGACAGGCCGACCTGGGCCGTCACCTGGCCGCCCTGCGGGCCGTCGCACAGCAGCTTGGCGTCCAGCACCTCGACGTCGTAGACCACGTCGTCGGGGGTGCGGCCGGGGCCGTCGCGGAACTGCTGCAGGCTGGCGGCATCGCTCAGGACCGACATGGCCGGGCACTCGGCCTTGGCGGTCTCGGCTTCCTTGCTCGACGAGCAGCCGGCCAGCAGGACGGTGGCGAGCAGGGCGACGGCGGCGGCCTGGCTGAACCTTTGCGGCACAATGCCCATCACTTTGCTTCCCTTTCGCAGGCCTGACGGATTATGGTGCGGCGCGGATACAGGCGCCGCCGGCCGCACTCTAGACAAGCAGCCGGGCGGGCACAAGGCGACCCCATGGCGATCCCGGAAACCCTGATGGACGGCAGCAGCAAGCCCCCCTTGACCATCCTTTTGGCGGCGCCGCGCGGCTTTTGCGCCGGGGTGGACCGGGCGATTCAGATCGTCGAACTGGCATTGGAGCGGTTCGGCCCGCCGATCTATGTGCGCCACGAGATCGTCCACAACCGCACCGTCGTCGAATCACTGGAAGCCAAGGGCGCCGTCTTCGTCGAGGAATTGGACGAGGTGCCGGCCGACGCCCGGGTGGTATTCTCGGCCCATGGGGTGCCCAAGGTGGTGCCGGCGGAAGCCGCGCGGCGCGGCCTGTTCTATCTCGATGCCACCTGCCCGCTGGTCTCCAAGGTTCATGTCGAGGCCGAGCGGCTGCACGAGCAGGGCATGCACCTGCTGATGATCGGCCACGCCGGCCACCCGGAAGTGGTCGGCACCATGGGGCAACTGCCCGAAGGGGCGATCACCCTGGTCGAAACCGTCGACGATGTGGCGCGGCTCACCCCGGCCGACCCCGGCCGCCTGGCCTTCATCACCCAGACCACCCTGTCGGTCGACGATACCGCCAGCATCGTCACCGCCTTGCAGCAGCGCTTCCCCGAAGTCCGGGCGCCGCACAAGGAAGACATCTGCTATGCCACCACCAACCGCCAGCAGGCGGTGAAGGCGATCGCGCCGCGCTGCGACGCGCTGATCGTGATCGGCGCACCCAATTCGTCCAATTCCGTCCGTCTGGTCGAGGTCGGCGCCCGTGCCGGCGCCCAGAAAGCCCTGCGCATCCAGCATGTCGGCGAACTCGACTGGAACCAGGTGGCAGGGGCCAAGGTGGTGGGCATCACCGCCGGCGCCTCCGCCCCCGAAAGCCTGGTCGAGGCGCTGATCGACGGTTTCCGCGCGCGTTTCGCCGTCACGGTCGAATTGGTGACGGTGACCGAGGAGCACATCCAGTTCAAACTGCCGCGCGCGTTGTCCGCCTGAGTAGCCCCTGATGGCCGTCTATACCGATGTCGACGACGACGCGCTCGCCCAGTTCCTGACCGAATATAACCTGGGCGAAGTGCTCTCCATGAAGGGCATTGCCGAAGGCGTGGAGAATTCCAACTTCCTGCTGGAGACGACGCGCGGCCGCTTCATCCTGACCTTGTTCGAGAAGCGCGTGGCCGAGGCCGACCTGCCCTTCTTCATCGGCCTGATGGATCACCTGGCCCTGGCCGGCCTGTCCTGCCCCACGCCGATCCATGGCATCGACGGCCGCGCCCTGCGCCGCCTGGCCGGACGGCCGGCGGTGATCGTCTCGTTCCTGACCGGCATGTCGCCACGCCGGCCGACGGTGAAACAATGCGCCAGCGTGGGCACCGCCCTGGCCGGCCTGCACGAGGCCGGGCGCGGCTTTGCCCTGACGCGCGAGAATGCCCTGTCCCTGGCCGGCTGGCGTCGCCTGGTGGCCGATTGCGTCACCCGGGCCGACTCGGTGCGCGACGGCTTGGGCCGGACCATCGCCGACGAACTGGCCTTCCTCGAATCCCATTGGCCGGCCGATCTGCCGCGCGGCGTGATCCATGCCGACCTGTTCACCGACAATGTCTTCTGCATCGGCGACGACGTCTCCGGCATCATCGACTTCTATTTCGCCTGCAATGATTTCTATGCCTACGACCTGGCGATCTGCCTGAATGCCTGGTGTTTCGAGCCGGACGGCGCCTTCAACGCGACCAAGGCGATGGCCCTGTCGCGCGGCTATACGGCGGCGCGGCCGCTGTCGGTGGCGGAGGCCGCGGCGGTGCCGGTGCTGGCCCGCGGCGCGGCGCTGCGTTTCCTGCTGACCCGCCTCTACGACTGGCTGAACCAGGTGCCCGGCGCCCTGGTGCGGCCCAAGGACCCGATCGAGTATCTCAACAAGCTGCGTTTTCACGCCCAGGCGTCAGGACCCGAGACCTATGGCATCACCAGCGCCTGACACCGCCGAGCTGATCGAGATCCACACCGACGGCGCCTGTTCCGGCAACCCCGGCCCCGGCGGCTGGGGCGCCATCATGCGCTGGCGCGGCACCGAGAAGGAACTTTCGGGCGGCGAGGCGGCGACCACCAACAACCGCATGGAACTGATGGGCGCGATCGCGGCGCTGGAGGCCTTGAAGAAGCCATCGAGCGTGCGCCTGTTCACCGACAGCCGCTATGTGATGGACGGCATCACCAAGTGGATCCTGGGGTGGAAGCGCAACGGCTGGAAGACCGCCGACAAGAAGCCGGTGAAGAACGAGGACCTGTGGCGCCGCCTGGACGCCGCCACCGCCGGCCACAAGATCGACTGGCGCTGGGTCAAGGGCCACAATGGCGATCCCCTGAACGAACGCGTCGACGAAATCGCCCGCGCCGCCACGCCGCGGCGGTAGGGACTCCTACCGCCCCATCCCTCAAGGCGCGACCTTGCCGTCCAGATCGAGCTTGTCGGCCGGGATCAGGGTCAGCTTGGGGTAGCGGGCCTTGAGCGGTTCGATGAAGGCCTTGGCATCGCCGTAGAAGACCAGGTCGATGCGGTCTTGTCCGAAGAAGCGGCGGGCGGCTTCCTGGATCTGGGCCGGGGTAACCGCCCTGATCTTGGGCGCGTAATCGGCCAGTTCGCTCAGGGGCCGGCCATAGAACACCATGGCGGCCAGCGTACCGCCCAGGCCGTCGGCGGTTTCCAGGCTGCGGGCGAAACCGCCGATCAGCGGTTCGGTGCGCGCGTCGATCTCGGCCTGCGGCACCGGGCTTTCCGCCAGCCGCGCGAATTCCCCCAGCATCAGGGTCGAGACTTCGGCCGCGGCATCGTTGCGGGTCTGGGCATAGGCGGAAAGCGAGCCGCCGGCACTGCCCGAGGCCAGGGAAGCCCAGGCGCCATAGGACAGGCCGCGCTCGATCCGGATCGCCTTGTTCAGGCGGGCGCCGGTGCCGCCGCCCAGGATCGCGCTGGTGACCAGCAGGGGATAATAGCTGTCGTCGTTGTATTTGACCGCGGGTACCCCGGCCATCACCGCCGCCTGCCCCGCCCCGGGCTGATCGACCACCACCACCCGCGGGCCCGGCTGCGGATCGACCGCCGGCGGCGCCGCCACGGCCTGCGTATCATGCCAATCGCCGAAATTGCGCTGGGCCAGGGCAAAGGCCCGATCGGGTTCGATGTCGCCGACAAAGATCAGGGTGGCGGTCGCGGGCCGCCAATGCGCGCGATAGAAGGCCACGACATCGTCGCGGCCGATGCGTGCCAGCGACTGGGCCGTGCCGTCGGTCGAGGCACCGTAGCGGCCGGTGCCGTACAGCAGCCGCTTCAGAACCAAGTGGGTTACCATGCCGGGATCGGTCCGCGCCCACTGCACCCCGTCGATCGCCTGTGACCGCGACAGCGCGAGATCGTCCGCGCCCAGGGCCGGGCTGCGGATCATCTGCGTCATCAGGTCCAGGCTCTGCTCGAAGACGCCGACCGGCGCATTGGCATAGACATAGGCGAAATCCGAATTGGTCTCGGCCCCGACCACCGCGCCCAATTGTTCGGTCTGGGCGGCCAGGACCGGCGCCGGCTTGTCGGTCGTGCTGGTCGTCACCAGTTCCGCCACCAGCATGGCGAGGCCCGCCTTGTCGGCCGGATCGAAGCTGCTGCCGGCGTCGAATACCATCCAGGCCGAGGCCAGCGGCACCCGGGACGAGGGCGCCACGACGATGCGCAGGCCGTTGTCCAGGGTCCGGCTGACCACGTCGGGTGTCGGCACCGCCACCACCGGCCCCGCCGGCGGCAGGGGGAGACGGGACGCCGGGGGCGCCAGCGTGACCACCGGGGCCGTCGCATCCAGGTCACTCAGGGTGATCACGGCCCGGCCAGGTGGGGGTGTCGCCGCCTGGCCCGCGCGGCTGCTCTCGTCGAGGTAGCGCAGGGTGACGCGCTGGCTGTCGACCAGGTATTTTCGCGCCACGCGCTGCACGTCGGCGGCGGTCACGGCGCTCAGGCGCGCGGTCTCGCCGTCGCCATAGGCCGGATCGTCGGTCATCATCGTCGAATAGCCGAGCTGGAAGGCCCGGTCGACCGCGGTTTCCTGGTTGCGCAGGATCGAGGCGATCAATTCGTTCTTGGCCTCGTCCAGTTCCGCGGGGGTCACCGGTTCGTCGCGCAGGCGCTGCACTTCCACCGCCAGCGCCGCCTCCCCTTCCGCGACCGTATGGCCGCCGGTCATCACCGCGACCAGCGCGAACCAGCCGCCCAGGCGCATGGTTTGCAGGCTCGCGCTGGCGCTGTTGGCCAGCTTTTGCTCGTAGACGAGGTGGTTGTAGAGGCGCGACGAGCCGCCGGCCGAGAGAATGGCGTTCAGCACGCTGAGCGCCGGCCGGTCGGGATCGCCGTAGCCCGGCGCGGGATAGGAGAGGACCGTCGCGGGAAACGGCAGGTTGGGGGCGTAATAGGTCGATACCGAGGCTGCGGTGCGCACCGGCACGGGCGCATCATTGGCCGGAATCGGCCGCGCGGGCCTGGCGATCGGGGCGAAATAGCGATCGACCAGCGCGTCCAGTTGCGCCGGGTCGAAGCGGCCCGCGATCACCAGGACGGCATTGTCGGGGCGATAGAACGTGGCGTGGAACCGCCGCACCTCGTCCAGGGTGGCGGCATCGAGGTCCACGATCGAACCGATGCTGGGCCTGCCATAGGGATGCCCTCGGAAACTCTCCTGCGACATGTAGAGGCCGAACAGCGCGCCATAGGGATCGGCCAGAATGCGCTCGCGGTACTCCTCCTTCACCACGTTGCGCTCGGCGTTGAAGGTCGCCTCGTCGATCACCAGCGAGGCCATGCGATCGGCCTCGGCGAACAGGATGCGTTCCAGGTGGTTGGCCGGGACGACCGCGTAGTAATCGGTGAAGTCGTTCCAGGTCTGGGCGTTGTTGGTGCCGCCCACATCCTCGGTCAACTGGTCGAGCATGCCGTCGGGCAGGTTGCGCGAGGCCTTGAACATCATGTGCTCGAACAGATGGGCAAAGCCCGAGCGGCCCTGCGGGTCGTCCTTCGAGCCGACCCGATACCAGACCTGGACGGTAACAGTGGCCGTGTCCTGGTCGGGGGCGCTGAGGACGGTGAGGCCGTTGGCCAGCACGCGCTGGTGATAGTCGGTGGTTGCCGCCGCCGGCTGGGCCGCCAGCTCGCCGCCGCCAACCGCCACCAGCAGCATCAGTGCCGCGACGGCCGCCAGAAAGACTCTCACCGATGCCTCCGATCCAGCCCGGGCGGCCGAATCGAGACGATGGGGCGGCCGCCCTGGGACGGCAAGCTAGCACAGGCCTGAATCCGCGACAAAATCCCGCGGATCGAGGCCGGGCCTAGAGCCTGAACGATGCCGAGAGGACGCCGAACAGGTCGCGCTTCTTCTGGCCGACATATTCCTCGGTCCGGTAGACCTGGGTATAGGTCAGCCGGACCTTGCCGATGGTAACGACCGCACCGGCCTGGAAATCGGCGACCAGGGTCTTCTTGTCGACGTGCTGGCTGTCCGAGAAGGTATTGCCGTCGAGGAAGATGTTGCGGGCCACGGCGCGGCCCTCGACCCCGGCGAAGACGTACCACTCGAAATCGTCGACCGGCTTGAAGGCGCCGGTACCCGACAGGGCCGGGCGAACCCGGGGCGGGCCCCAATCGCTGGAAACGTCGCTGCCGACCTTGAGCATGCCGCCGACCGCCGCATAGGTGAAGACGTTGCCGATCGCCGCCCCCACCGACGGCTCGAAGGCGATGCCTAAGTCGCCGGGTGCCCGCTCCGCCATCAGGCGCCATTTGCGCTCGTAGGCCACGACCACGCCCAGTTCGTCGCTGAGCTGGTAATCCCAGCCGCGAAACCGATTGGACCCGGTCGTATCGTGATAGAAGTCCTGCACCGCCTCGGCGCCGGCGCTGGGCCCGACCACACCCAGTTGGATCTCGAAACCGTCGAGCTGCTTGCCGGTATCGTTGGTCAGTTGCACCCCGCCATAGAGCCAGCCGGCAAAGGGCCGCCCCTTGTTGACATGGCGCCAGACCTCGCCGTGATGGGGCGTGAAGATGCTCTGGCCGATCGAGAAGCCCAGCCGGACATCGCCCTCCTCGGGAAAGAACGGCAGGCCGCGCGCGATCTCCACCACCGCCACCGGCGTATCGTGCGAGGACAGCAGATAGCTGGCGCGCAGGCCGTTGGTATAGTGCTGATCGGTATTGCCGCCGAACTGGTCATTCTCCCATTGCAGCGACAGGGTTCCCCTGTCGTCGGTGGGATCCTCGCCGGCGGTCGCGGTGACCTGGGCCGGCGCTTGTGCTGGCACCGTCAGGGACGCCAGCACGGCGGCCTGCAGATCGGGGGCGTCGGCCTGCGCCCGCGCGGTATCGGCAGCGGCAGTGGCGAAGGCAGCGACGAGCAAGGCCGCCGCCGATGAAGACAAAAACATCCCGTTCCCGACCGCGCGCACTGCGATCATGGCAATTACTCCTACTGGGAAAGTCTGAACGGCTTGAACCGCCGATGTGGGTTCAATCTGCCTCGGAACGGCGACAGATTCAGCCGTAAGACCACCCGTTTTTCAGGCGAATAGCGGTCTTTCCGAACCGCTTCGGCGGGGGTATGGCTAACGCTTGGTTAATTGCCCAAGGCTTGGGCAGCGCGCCGGTCTCGCCGCGTTACGCTGTAGCGCGGGAGTCGTTAAAATACGGTTTCCGTTGAAGCCGGCGGCGGCGGCTCGCGCTCAGCGATTGTCGCCCGAACCGGCGATCACGCCGCGCGCCTTGCGGTCCTGGAGTTTCTTCATATTGGCGGCGAAGACGGCTTCGAGATCGAGACCGGTGGCATTGCACAACTGCGCCAGGTACCAGCAGACGTCGCCCAGTTCTGCCGCGATCTTGTCCGCGACCACGGGCGGTGCAGCGCCGTCGCGGATCCACTTCTTGACCACCCCGGCCACCTCGCCCGCCTCGCTGGCCAGGCCCAGCGCCAGATATTCGAGCTCGCGCTCGGCCGGATAGACCGCCGTGGTCGGCGTGAAGGCCTGATACTCTCTGAGGTTCATGGGAAGCCTTTCCAGTCACACCTCTCCGCCGCTTGCGGGGGAGAGGGAGGGGCCCGCTGCTGCCAAGCAGCGGGAGGGTGAGGTGGTGGCCGGGACAGAACGCGTTCTACGCCGCCGACCCACCTCACCCAACCCTCTCCCCCAAAGGGCGGAGAGGGCTTTTCCTTACAGCAGCTTCAGCACCGCTTCGGCCGACGAGACGTCGAGCGCCGAGGGGTTGGGCTCGATCGCCAGGGCGGCGACCTTGCCGTCCTTCACCACGACGGCATAGCGCTTGGAGCGGGTGCCCATGCCGAAGCCGGCCAGGTCGAGGTCGAGGCCGGCCTTCCTGGTGAAGTCGGCATTGCCGTCGGCCAGCATCAGGACCTTGTCCTCGACCTTCTGGTCCTTGCCCCAGGCGCCCATCACGAAGGCGTCGTTGACCGAGATGCAGGCGATGGTGTCGACACCCTTGGCCTTCAGGGCATCGGCCTGACCGACGAAGCCCGGCACATGCTTGGCCGAACAGGTGGGGGTGAAGGCACCGGGCAGGCCGAACAGCACCACGGTCTTGCCGCCGAACAGCTCGGCCGAGGGCACCGGCGCCGGGCCCTTGTCGGTCATGGTCATGAAGGTGGCTTCGGGAACGCTATCGCCAACCTGGATCGTCATGGGATCTCTCCTTGGGAATCTGGGCCGGGCGCCGATCGGCGCCGACCGCGGCATTAAGCATCAAGCGGTGGGGGTCGCCAAGGCCGCCTCGATCGCCTCGACCACTTCGGGTGCCTCAGGCGCCGTGCGCGAGCCGAACGAGGCAGCGAGCGTGCCGTCGGGCGCGATCAGGTACTTGTGGAAATTCCATTTGGGCGTGCCCGCCTCGCCCAGTTCCGCCGCCGCCCAGGCATAGAAGGGATGGGCACTGCCGCCGATCACCGGCTGCTTGGCGGCCATGGGGAAGTCGACCGCGAAGCGGGTTTCGCAGAAGGTCTTGATCTCGGCCTCGGTCCCCGGCTCCTGGGCGCCGAAGTCGTTGGCCGGCACGCCCAGGACCACCAGGCCCTCGCCGCCGTACTTCTTCCACAGGGCTTCGAGCCCCGCGTATTGCGGCGTCAGCCCGCAGGCCGAAGCGGTATTGACCACCAGGACCGGCTTGCCGGCGAAATCTCTCAGGCGGATTTCCCCGCCGTCGATCCCTGGAAAACTGAAATCGTGTGCATTTGCCATGACATCCTCCCGGATTGGGCCTCGCCACCATAGAAAGGGGGGCTCCCTCCTGCTATTTCAAGCCCATAAGGAGAAGGCAGCATGTGCGACACCATGGTCGTGCCGCCCGCGGTCTCAGGCGGCGCCATGCTGTTCGCCAAGAACAGCGACCGTGAGGGCAGCGAAGCACAGGTCATTGAAGTCCATCGGCGGCGCCGCGCGGCGCCCGGTGCGATGCTGCACGCCACCTATCTGAGCCTGCCCGAGGTCTATGAGACCGCCGCCGTCCTGATCTGCCGCCCCTACTGGATGTGGGGCGCCGAAATGGGCGTGAACGAACATGGCCTGGCGATCGGCAACGAGGCGGTGTTCTCGCGCGTCAGGCCGGCCAAGGACGCCGCCCCTGCCCTGTCGGGCATGGACCTGGTGCGCCTGGGCCTCGAGCGCGCCCGCTCGGCCGAATCCGCGGTCGCCGTGATCACCACCTTGGTCGAGCGCTATGGCCAGGGTGCCGATGGCGGCCACAGCCGGCCCTTCCACTATGACAGCGCCTTCCTGATCGCCGACAGCCGCGATGCCTTCGTGGTGGAGACGGCCGGCCAGCATTGGGCGGTGGAACGGGTGACCGGTGCGCGGGCGATCTCCAACGCCTATTCGATTCATGGCCGCTTCGAACGCCTGTCGGGCAATGCCAAGGCCTTTGCCGTCGAGCGCGGCTGGGCCAGGGCCGACGCCCCGTTCGACTTCGCCCGCGCCTTCGCCGACCCGTTCAGGAGTTTTGCCGCGCGCGGTCGCCAGCGCGCCTGCCGGGCCCGCGGCCTGATCGACGCCCAGGCCGCCAAGGGCTCGGTCCATCTGCGCGACCTGATGGGCGTGCTGCGCGACCACGGGCCGCGCGGCCATCGTGCCGGCTGGCGCCCGGACGGCCTGCTGCCGTCCAGCATCTGCGCCCATGGCGGCCACGGACCGGCGCGCCGCGCCGCGCAGACCACCATGAGCCTGGTCGCCGCCCTGGACCGCGCCTTGAGCGAAATCTGGGCCACCGGCGGCTCGGCCCCCTGCACCGCCCTGTTCCGGCCCTTCTTCATCGAGACCGGCCTGCCCGTCGCCGAGCCGGCGCCGACCGACCGGGCGGACGGCGCGTGCCTGTGGTGGCGGCAGGAGCGGCTGCACCGCGCGGTGATCCAGGATCACGGCAGCCGGCTGGCGCTCTATGCCCCTGCCCGCGACGCGCTGGAAGTGGCCCTGATGGCCGAAATCGAGCGTGCCCGCGCGGCGGCGGCCGACAGGCCTGCCGCCGAACGGCGCCATCTGCTGTCCCAGGTCGGCCAGGCTGCCTGGACGGTGGCCGAGGATGCCCTGGCCCGCTGGACCCGCATTGCCGAGGACGGGCCGATCGCCCGCCGCCCCGGCGCCTTGTTCCGCTATCATTGGCGCCATCTTGCCAAGCGCGCCCATACCCAACCCATGTGACCCCGATGCCCCTGTCCATCCAGATCCTGGCCATCATCTCCTATGCCCTGGTCGCCGCCGCGGCCGGCTTTGCCACCCACGACCTGTGGCCGGGTGTCAACGGGACGGTGGTGGGGATCGGCGTCTTCTTCGCGGCCCTGCAGGGCCATGTGCTGTTCCTGCGCGCCGGCGACCGCGCCGATTTCCTGGCCGAAATAGACCTTCTGCGCCGCAGCCACGGTGAAACCCTGAAGGAACTGGCCGAACTGAAACTGATGCTGGCGCGCCGGGTCGCCAAGGACGACTGAAGCATGCCTGTTGTAACGATTGTCGATCACCTCGCCCCCCTGCTCGAGAAGCCCGAGGGCGCCGTCGTCGACCTGTGGGGCGTGGTCCACAACGGGATCGCCGCCTTTCCCGAGGCCCTCGATGCACTGACCCGGTTCAAGGCGAAGGGCGGCCGCGTGGTCATGCTTTCCAACGCCCCGCGCCCCTCGAGTTTGGTCTATCTGCAACTGGACCGGTTGGGCGTGCCGCGCAACCTCTATGATGCCGTGGTGACCTCGGGCGATGCGGCGCGCACGGCGCTCGAGGCGCAGGGCCTGGGCGCCGTCCTGCACATCGGCCCCGAGCGCGACCGGCCCCTGTTCGACGGCCTTCAGATGGACCTGGTCGAGACGGCCGAGGCGGCGGACCTGATCGTCTGCACCGGCCTGTTCGACGACGATACCGAGACGGCCGAGACCTACCGCGACCAGCTCGAAGCCTGCCAGGCCCGCGGCCTGACCCTGGTCTGCGCCAATCCCGATCGCATCGTCATGCGCGGCGACAAGGTCATTCCCTGCGCCGGGGCTGTGGCCAAGCTGTACGAGGCCCTGGGCGGCCGGGTCGACTGGCACGGCAAGCCCTATCCTTCCGTCTATGACCGCTCCCTGGCGATCCTGGGCACCTTGCCGGCCGACACCATCGCCATCGGCGACGGGATCGAGACCGATATTCCCGGCGCCAATGCCCAAGGCATCCCCGCGATCCTGGTGACCGGCGGCGTCCATGCCGACCTGTGGAACGACCCGCCGGACGGGGCACGGCTTGGCCAGGTGCTCGACAGCCACGGCATCCACGTAACCGCCGCGATCGATCGGTTCAGGTGGTAGTTCCCTCTGCCCCCCAAAGGGCGGAGAGGGCTTTTAGCGGCCGAGCTTCAGCGCCAGGACCCGGTAGGCGCTGCGCAGCACCGGGTTCAGGCGGCCGAGCCAGCCCAGCGGGCCATAGACGGCGTTGAGGTGGCGGGCCAGCGAGACATCCTCGATCAGGCGCCAGCCCGGGCCCCAGGACTCGACCGTTTTGGGCTTGTCCAGGCCCCAGGTGAAGCGGGCGCCGGTGACCGCGATCGAGGGATAGAGGGCCGAGCCGCGGGCGATCCACGAGGCGAGAATGTCGAAGACGAAGGTGGCGCCGGGGAAGCGCGCGGCGATGCGAGCGGCCAGGTCGCGCATCTTGTCTTCCGACAGATACATCGAGACGCCTTCGAGGATGACGATGGGCACCCCGCCCTGGGGCACCGCCAGCGTGTCGAACAGGTCGGCCTGCTCGACCGAGCCGCGCACGAAGCGGCGCCGGCTGTCGTGACCGGCAAAGGCCTCGTGCCAGATCGGCTCGACCGCGGCGAGGTCGATGTCGATCCAGGTCACCTTGCCGTCGTCGAGGCGGTCGAAGCGGCTGCACAGGCCGCAGCCCAGGTTGATCACCGCGGCGCGGCCGGCGTGGCGGCGCAGGTGATCGGCGACCAGCCGGTCGATGATCTTCTTGCGCAGCACGATCAGGATGCGCTCGACCGCGCTGGGCATGAATTTGGCGAAGCTGACCCCTAGGCGCTCGACGATCTCGTCCACCTTGGGGTCCTGCAGGACCGGCCGGCGGCGACGGTTCTCGCGCCACTGGGCATAGAGCGGGATCAGCAGCGTTTCCGAAACGCCCGTCAAATCAACCGCCACCCGATTCTCCCCGGCCAGAAGACGCCAAGGATAGTCGAGGCGGCGGGATCAGTCGAACAGCGCGTCGATATCGGCCTGGCTGGCCTGGGGCTTGGCCGGCGCCGGGGTCCCCATCAGGCGGTCGACCTCGTCCTGGGCGATGCCCTCGCCCTCGAGGGCGGGGCCGTTCAGCAGGGCGCGGTCGCCGGTGGGCGGGGCCTCCGGGGGCGGTGCATCATGCTCGGCGCCCAGGGCGTCTTTCAGGCGCGCGACCCGGTCCTCGATATAGGTCAGGGTTTCGACCACCTTGGAAATGCGCTGGCCGGTGATGTCCTGGAACGAGCAGGCCTCGAAGATTTCCATGCAGCGCTCGCTCACGGCCGGGGCCGGGTCGCTGGCCATGATCGCCTCGGCCGCGGCCATGATGGTGTTGGTCGCATCCTCGGTCGAGCGGACGATGGCCTCGAGTTCGCGCCCGGCGCGCGGCAGCCGCTCGTTCTTCAGGTCGCTGGGACGCAGCGAGGCGATCTCGCCCCGCGCCCGGGCGATATAGTCAGAGAGATTGCGGAATTCCCGGTAGATCTCGGTGTCGATCGAGCGGAAATAGGCCTGCATGGTGCCGATCAGCACCTCGGTCACCGCCGCGATGTCGACCAGGCTGGGCGGCGTCGCCCGGGTGTTGCGCAGGTGATCGACCAGATCGCCGACCTTGGTATGGAGGGCGTCGGCCAGCATCAGAAATCGCCCAGGACGGCGCGCATCTTGGTCTTGAGCGTCTCGGCGTTGAACGGCTTGACGATGTAGTTGTTCACGCCCGCCTGCTTGGCCGCGATGACGTTTTCCGTCTTCGATTCCGCCGTGATCATGATGAACGGCGTCTTCTTGAGCTGGTCGTCGGCACGGACTTCCTTGAGCAGGTCGTAGCCGGTCATCGGCTCCATGTTCCAGTCCGAGATCACCAGGCTGTAGGGCTTGGCCTTCAGGCGGGACAGCGCCTGCTGCCCGTCGGTGGCTTCGTCGACATTATCGAAGCCGAGCTGCTTCAGCAGGTTGCGGATAATGCGCAGCATCGTCTTGTAGTCGTCGACGATCAGGATCGGCATTTGCAGGTCGACGGACATGTGCTTCTGGTCCTGTGCTTTGTCACGAACATGGGCCGCGGATGCGGCGACTGAGGGTGATCGTCGCCGCTGATGCTTGAGAAACGGTAAACTGTTCGCGGGGGGTTCGACCCCGTTGCCACCGCTGCCGGACCGCCTTGGCATCATCTCGCCGGCCATCCGTGGCGCTGAATGGTATTTGTTCAGGGATGGGAAGATTGCTGAAATCCGTGCCTATTATGTCGGATACGAGACGCTAGGTGCCGGTAAATGTGAGCTGGAAGGCTTCCTCCGTACCGAGCGGGGCTGCCCGATGCTCCGGAAAGGCTGAACGGACGATCGATGCGCAGGGCAGCGGCTGGTACTCGATCCGCGCGAATTGGTGTTGTCGGAGCCGGCATTGCAGGACTCGTCGCGACCAAAGTGTTGCGGCGTGTCGGCCATGAGGTCTTGACCTTCGACCGAACGCCTGACGTCGGTGGTGTGTGGAGTACGATGAGGCACTATCCAGGCCTGAAGACCCAAAACACCCGTCACACCTATACGTTCACCGATCACGAGCCGCCGAGCTCATGGCCCGACTTCCCGTCAGCCGCGCAATGGCAGTCTCACATCGCGGCGTATGTCGAGCGCTTCGACCTCGCTGACAGCCTGAAGTTGAGCACGGGCATCGCGCATGCTGCGCCAACCGCCGACGGTTGGACGCTGACGACCGAAGCCGGCGAGAATCACGGTATAGACCACCTCGTTGTCGCCAACGGAGTCTTCTCCGTGCCGCGGATTCTACAGTGGCCAGGCGCCGACACCTACGCTGCGTCTGGCGGCATCGTCAAGGCGCCATCGCAGCGCCTGACGCTGGACGAGGCGCGCGGCCGGAACGTGATCGTGGTCGGCTACGGCAAGTCTGCGTGCGACGTTGCTGTCTCCCTCTCGACGGTCGCTGACTCGGTGACGATCGTTGCGCGGCGCCTCTTGTGGAAGGGTTCCAAGCGGATGCTGGGCCGAGACATTGAAGACATCGCAATGACTCGCATGACGGAAACGATGTTCGCTCACCCCGGCGTCTTCCGGCCGGCGTGGTCCCTCATCCGCCGCTTGACGATCGCGGACCAGCATCTCGGTGATGTGGGCTTGATACCGGATGGACGGTTCGAGGACATCGGCCAAAGCACCAGCAGCATGATGTCGGACGGCTTCATTCAGTCTGTTCGCTCCGGTGCTATTGTCGTCAAACGTGACAGAGCAGTCGTCTCATTGGGCGCCGGGCGAAATGCACAACTCGACGACGGAGCAGTCATTCCTGCTGACCTAGTTGTCGCCGCGACCGGATTCGAACAGGCCGTGCCGTTTCTCGATGGGGCGGTAAACATCCATGATGAAGACGGCAACTTCGAGTTGTTCCGGCGGATTCTGCCGCACGATGTTCCGAACCTGACGTTCTGCGGCTACAACTCGTCTGTGTTCAGCACCATCAACGCCGAAATCGGCGCAGTATGGACCGCCGCGTATCTGGCAGGTGCGCTACAACTCCCGCCAGTCGAGCAGCGGCGAGAGCAGGTCGCTCTCGAACTCGCATACATGAAAGCTCGGACCAACGGCAATCACGCCCGCGGAACCAGCGTCATCCCGTTCTCCATTCGAAACATCGACGAGATGTTGGCCGATCTCGGTGTCCCTCTCAGCCGCTGGAAGCGGCTGGCGCAATGGGGACGGCGGGTCCTGCCGCGCGATTACCGCGACGCAATCGAGGGCGTGCTTCGCGATATCGGCGCGTGAGGCGGGGCCGCCCTTGCACCCGCCCTATGGCGCCATTAAGGTCGCCCACCTTGAGCACACGCAGATGAAGGGCGGATGATGTCGCAGTATCAGGGCATCTATTTCGAAGACCTCACCATCGGGCAGGCCGCCCGCTTCTCCAAGACCGTGTCGGAAGCCGACATCCTGATGTTCGCCGGCGTCTCGGGCGACACCAACCCGGTGCACCTGGACGCCGAATATGCCGCGACCACCCCGTTCAAGGAGCGCATCGCCCACGGCATGCTGTCGGCCGGGCTGATCTCCGCCGTGCTGGGCACCAAGCTGCCCGGCCCGGGTGCCGTCTATGTCGGCCAGACCCTGAAGTTCAAGGCGCCGGTGAAGATCGGCGACACCGTGGTGGCCGAAGCCAAGGTGATCGAGCTCGACCCCAACAAGAAGCGCGCCGTCTTCGCCACCACCTGCACCGTGCGCGGCAAGGTGGTGGTCGAGGGTGAAGCCACGATCATGGTGCCCGGCCGGCCCGTGGCCGCCTGATCCCTCAAGCAGTCGTGCTTACCGTTGATCTTCGCGACGACATCCCGCCCCCGGCCCAGGGGGCGGTGCTGGCGCTCGGCAATTTCGACGGCGTGCATCGCGGCCACCAGAGCCTGATCGCCCGGGTCCAGCAGATCGCGGCGCCCATGGGCGCGCCGGCCGGGGTGATGACCTTCGAGCCGCACCCCCGGCAGTTCTTCCGCCCCGACACCCCGCCCTTCCGCCTGACGCCGCTGGCCGACAAGGCGCGCCTGTTTGCCGCCTGCGGCCTCGACGTGATGGTGGTGCAGCCGTTCGACGAGCAGCTTTCCAACATGCTGGCGGCGGATTTCGTCATCGACCTGCTGGTGGACCGGCTGCGCGTCGTGCACATCGTCATCGGCTTCGACTTCTGCTTTGGCCGGGGCCGGGGCGGCGATGTCCCCCTGCTGCGCCACATGGCCGAGATCGAGGGCTTCGGCCTGACCGTGGTCGACCCCATCGGCGACAACGACTGCAGCCCGGGCGAAAGCTATTCCTCCAGCGGCATCCGCCGCGCGCTGGAGACCGGCAATATCAAGTCGGCGACCGCGCAACTGGGCCGCCCCTGGTCGATCACCGGCACGGTGATGCAGGGCGACCAGCGCGGCCGCACCATCGGCTTTCCCACCGCCAATGTCGCCATGGGCGACTACCTGCGCCCGGCGCTCGGCGTCTATACGATCGAGGCGGTGCTGGACGACGGCCGCACGGTGGGCGGGGTCGCCAACATCGGCCGCCGGCCGACCTTCGGCAAAGAGGATGTGAACCTGGAAGCCCACCTGTTCGATTTCGCCGAGGATCTCTACGGCCGCACCATCGAGGTGCGCCTGATCGGCCATGTGCGGGCCGAGCGCAAATTCGCCGGCCTCGACGAATTGAAGGCCCAGATCGCCGCCGACAGCGCGACCGCAAGGCAGATGCTCGCAGGCCGGTAGCCCGCGGGACAGCCAGGAGCAGCGATGAGCGCGCCGACCGCGCCCGGCACCGGGCCGCACACCCCGACCTCCACCATCCTGGAGCGGCTGATCAGCGAGGCCCCCGCCGGCGACGTCACCATTGCCTGGCTGATGAACCAGCTTCGCCCGCGCTCGTTCGGCATCATCCTGCTGCTGCTGGGGGTGTGCGGCATGCTGCCGCTGCTCTCGCCCGTCGCCGGGCTGCTGCTGGCGGTGCCCGCCTTCCAGATGATCCGGGCCGATCCCGGGCCGATCTTCCCGCGCCGACTGAGCCAGCGCCCGGTGCCGACCGACAAGCTGGCCGCCCTGCTGGCGCGCCTAATCCCGGCGCTGCGCTGGCTCGAACGCTTCGTGCGGCCGCGCTGGCCGACGCCGTTCCAGGCCACCAAGCGGGTGATCGGCGTGGTCGTCCTGCTGCTGGGCCTGGGCCTGTTCGTGCCCATCCCCTTGAGCAACGTGCCGGTGGGCCTGACCATCATCCTGGTCGCCTTCGCCTATCTCGAGGAGGACGGCGTGCTGCTGGCACTGAGCCTGGCCGCGGCGCTGGTGCTGTTCGCCGTGGGCGGCGTCGCCCTGTGGGGCACGATCGAGGCGACGGACTGGCTGACCGCGTAATTTGTCGCAAGCCCGCCCAAGTAACGATCGTGCTTTCGCGCGACAAACAGCTTACTGTCCGCCGCGCGTATTGATCCCAAGTCGGCCGACGCCGTTCATCCAATTTTAGACACTTCGGCGCATTATTGGGGCGCTGCGAATTTACCCCCTGAACATCGAAGATCCGCCCACGACGCGCGATCCAGGTGCGCTGAGAGACGGAGAGGCGGCCATGCCGGCAGTCGAAGCCAAGACCCCGAAAACCGAACCCGAAAGCTGGATCGCCAAGCTGAACGCCTATCGCCAGGCCAGCCCCTGGCGCGGCACCTTCGAGCTGGTGATCACCGTGGTGCCCTTCGCCCTGGCCTGGGTGGCGATGCTGCTGGCCGTCGATTTCGAGCAATACTGGCTCTATGCCCTGCTGCTGCCGCCGACCGCGGGCCTGCTGGTGCGCCTGTTCATGATCCAGCACGATTGCGGCCATGGCGCCTTCTTCCCCAATACCGCCGGCAACAACTGGACCGGCCGCGTCATCAGCGTGCTGACCTTGACCCCCTACGACGTGTGGCGCCGCGCCCATGCCATCCACCATGCCACCGCCGGCAACCTGGACCGGCGCGGCATCGGCGATGTCGATACCCTGACCGTGCGGGAATACCAGGCCCGCTCGCGCTGGGGCCGCTTTGCCTATCGCCTGTACCGCAACCCGGCGGTGCTGTTCGGCTTGGGGCCCATCTACCTCTTCATCCTGCAAAGCCGGGTGCCCCTGGGCTTCATGCGCAAGGGCTGGACGCCGTGGCTGTCGGCCATGGCGACGAACCTGGCGATCGCCGTGGGCACCGGCCTGATCGTCTGGACCCTGGGGCCGGCGGCCCTGCTGATGGTGCACCTGCCGGTCGTGCTGCTGGGGGCGGCGGCCGGGGTCTGGCTGTTCTATGTCCAGCACCAGTTCGAGGGCACCCACTGGTCGGGCAGCGAGAACTGGAATTTCTACGACGCGGCGCTGCACGGCAGTTCCTACTACGTCCTGCCGCGGATCCTGCGCTGGTTCACCGCCAATATCGGCATGCACCATGTCCACCACCTCTCGAGCCGGATCCCCTATTACCGCCTGCCCGAAGTGCTGCGCGACCATCCCGAGCCCAACAATGTCTCGCGCCTGACCCTGTGGCAGAGCTTGAAGTGCGTGCGCCTGACCCTGTGGGACGAGAGCCAGCGCCGCCTGATCTCCTTCAAGGAAATGCGCGCCCTCTATGGCACGGGCGGCGCCCTGGCCTGATCGCCATCGGCTAAAATGATTGGCGCGGCCGGGCCGTTTTCCGCTTTCATGAGGGTGGCGCGTTCTCTGGCCGGGACGGTTGCGGTGGCTCAGCACACGGACAAGGTGAAACAGGCGATCTGGCTTGCCGCGGGGCTCGTCATGGTTGCCCTGGGCGTGATCGGCGCCTTCCTGCCGCTGATGCCGACCACGATCTTCCTGATCATGGCCGGCTGGTGCTTCGCCCGCTCCTCGCCCCGGCTGGAAGCCTGGCTGCTGAACCATCCCCGCTTCGGCGGCCTGCTGCGCGACTGGCGCGACTACCGTGCCATCCCGCGCCGGGCCAAGATCGCCGCCTGCGCCGGCATGGTGCTGGGCTTTTGCCTGTTCTGGCTGGGCGTCCACCCCGCCCCCCTGCTGGCCGTGGCCGTCGCCGCCGGCCTGGCTGCCTGCGGCGCCTATGTGGTGACCCGGCCGGGGCGGCCTTAGCGCGTTCCTTGCGGAGACGCCCTGCGTCCTTCGAGACGGCCCTTCGGGCCTCCTCAGGATGAGGAAAATCTTAATGGCAAAAAGACTTTCCTCATCCTGAGGAGCCATGCGAAGCGTGGCGTCTCGAAGGACGCACGATGCCGATCAGGCGCCGACCTGCACCACGCGCAGGTTGTTGGTGGTCCCCGCCTGGGCGAAGGGGATGCCGGCGACGACCACGATCAGGTCCATCGGCTTGGCGAATTCCTCGACCCTTGCGCGGGCCGCCGCCTGCTCGACCATTTCCTCGTAGGTGTGGACATTGTCGGCCAGGACGGAGTGCGCGCCCCACAGCAGGCACAGGCGGCGCGACACCTTCTCGCTGGGCGTGATCGCCAGGATCGGCACGGCCGGGCGCTTGCGGGCGATGCGCGCCGCGGTCGTCCCGCTCGAGGTATAGGCGACGATGGCGGGGCACTGGATCGCCACCGCCAGGTCGGCCGCGGCGGCGGCGACAGCGTGGGGCGGGGTGTGCTCCACATCCGGCTGCGAGACGGCGACGATCGAATGATACAGCTTGTGCTGTTCGGTGCTGCGGATGATGCGGTCCATCATCTCGACCGCCTCGACCGGGTAGCGCCCGGCCGCCGATTCGGCCGACAGCATGACCGCATCGGCGCCGTCATAGATGGCGGTGGCCACGTCCGAAGCCTCCGCCCTGGTGGGCGTGGGCGCCGCGACCATCGAATCGAGCATCTGTGTCGCCACGATCACCGGCTTCACGGCCAGGCGGCAGGCCCGCACCAGCTCCTTCTGCCGGCCCGGCACATCCTCGTGCGGGATCTCGACCCCCAGATCGCCGCGCGCCACCATGACCGCGTCCGAGAGCAGAATGATATCCTCGATATGGGCCAGGGCCTGGGGCTTCTCGATCTTGGCGACCAGCCCGGCCCGCTCGCCGATCAACCCGCGCGCCTCGATCATGTCGCTGGGCTTCTGCACGAAGGACAGCGCCACCCAGTCGACCCCCAGTTCCAGGCCGAAGGCGAGATCGGCCCGGTCCTTCACGGTCAAGGGCGACAGGTTCAGCATGGTACCGGGCAGGTTCACGCCCTTGCGGTTGGAAATCACCCCGCCGACGATGACGCGCGCCTCGATGAAATCGCTTCCCAAGCCGGTCACGCGCACGCGCACGCGGCCGTCGTCGATCAGCAGGTCGTGGCCCGGCGCCACCGCCGCGAAGATTTCCGGGTGCGGCAGCGGGATGGCCGACCTGTCGCCCTCCGCCCCCGCCAGGACGAAGCGGATGGTCTCGCCGGCCTCGACCTCGATCTTGCCGTCCTTGATCGTGCCGACGCGGATCTTGGGGCCCTGGAGATCCTGCAGGATACCGATGGGCCGCCCCGTCTCCTGTTCCAGCGCGCGGATGGCGGCGTGGACCTTGGCGTGATCCTCGTGGGTGCCGTGGCTGAAGTTCAGGCGGAAAGTATCGACCCCCGCCAGGAACAGCGCTTTCAGCATCGCCGGCGAATTGCTCGCCGGCCCGACGGTGGCGACGATCTTGGCTCGGCGATGACGGCGCATGGTTCAATCGGCCAGGAGGCCGCCCTTTGGCTGATCAGGAGGGAGGGGCGATGGCTAGGGATAGCACCGGCAGCGCCAGGGGTGAAGGTGCGGCGGCGGGGGGCCGTGACGGGCGCCCCCTCAAGCCGCCGGAAACCGGCCAGACGATAATCCAAAAGTTATCGAAAAGTTGCCCGCCCATAATCCATGGGTTATTTTTTCGGCCAAACCAATAACCCAAAGATTATCATGAAAAGCCATGTTCTCGCCCGCCGCGCCCTGGACCAGCGCCTTTCCGCGCTTCGCGGCAGTGAAGCCCTGGCCCGCCCGCCCCGCGGCTGGGTCAAGGCGGTGCGCGAAGCCCTGGGCATGACCACGGGGCAGTTTGCCGCACGCTTGGGCGTCTCCCAACCCCGCATCCCGGCCCTCGAAAAAGCCGAAACCGAAGGCCGCATCACCCTGAACTCCCTGCGCGAGGCGGCCCAAGCCATGAACTGCACCCTGGTCTACGCGCTGGTGCCCAACCAACCGCTGGAAGCGATGATCGAGGCGCGGGCTGCCGCGGTGGCCGAGCGGCGGCTGGCGGCGGGCGGGGATGGTGGGGCGGTGGAGGATCGGGGCTTGACCGCTTATGGCCTAGTGACGGAGCGGGAGCGGCTGATCGACGAACTGCTGTGTGGAAATCCGAAGCGGCTGTGGGATGAGCAGTGAGATACATGCTGTGTCCCGGGAATCTTCCCGGAATCCTCGCATACTGTGTCTCCGCAAATTTCGATGGCGGTCCGAGCAAGATACCGTCAGGCGGCTCAATACTGAAGCGCATCCCCAGGGGGCAAAGTGCATATTTTTCTTGCTATTGCGCATGAATATGCCATAAATTCGCATGAATTTGTTAGAGGTTTGCATGCCCATGGAGCATTTTGCGGTCATTCAGTCGCTTTGCCGCGTCGGCTTGGCGACGCAGGACGACAAGTTCCGCAAACAGGTCGAGAGGCTGCTTGAGCGGCTGAAGAAGGCTGGGGACGCCGAATCGGCCGAGAGCCTAGACCGCCTCCTTGAGGCTCAGCAGCAATCGCTCGCGCTGCAGCCTAGCAAGGTCGAACTCTCGCGCGCCGCCGTTGGCGAGCGGCTCACTAATTCCGTTAACCCGCCCCACGATCGCGAGAGCAGTTCCCCGTTGGCCCAGATTATCATGGATCCTGGGAGCGAAACTCCGCCACCAGTCCTGACGCCAGACTTGCAAAGTGCCTTGGACAGTTTGCTCCAGGAGTGGGTCGACTACGACGAACTACGCACTTTAGGGGTGGCGCCGACCCAGTCTTGCCTGATCTTCGGAGAACCCGGCACCGGCAAGACCGTGACCGCCATGTACATCGCCACAAGACTTGGGCTGCCAGTAGTACTCGCCCGGCTCGACGGCATGATGAGTTCATTCCTTGGCACCACAGCGCGCAATATCGGTGCCTTGTTTGAGTTTGCGAACCGATACCGTTGCGTGTTGCTACTCGACGAATTCGACGCGCTTGCAAAGCTGCGGGACGACCCGCAGGAAGTCGGAGAGATTAAGCGGGTAGTGAACACATTGCTGCAATGTCTCGATACGCGCGCGGACCTTGGCTTGACGATTGCCATCACCAACCACCCAAACCTCCTCGACCCAGCGATTTGGCGACGCTTCGAGGTGAAAATCGAAATGCCTTTGCCGCCGCCTGACGAGCGCGAGCGGCTCATCGCCGGCTTCCTGCGGCCTCTTTCGGTGCAGGATAGCGGCGTGGACTTGCTCTCGTGGGCCTCTGAGGGCGCTACGGGCGCCGAGGTCAGGTCAATGGTAAACGCCATCAAGCGTTACAGCGTCCTACAGAAGACGGGCGAACAACGCGGCAAACTGGATCCTCAGGACATCCTGGCTGCATTGCAGCGCTACTATATTACCAGTGCCAAATTGGAAGATCGCTCGCGGCTTGGAACGCTGCGTGATGATCCTAAGAGCCTAGCCCGCGCGCTGCTGACCAGCGAGGACGGAAAGTTCACCCAGTCAACGGTTGCGCATTTGCTCGGTCGTGATCAGGGCACAATCAGCCGGTGGATGCGGGAGGAGCCGGCTTAGTTGCCGGGATGTAGATGGCGGAAAACAATCCGGTTCAGATCGTCCTCAATGACAACGACTATATTACCGCCCCGGAGCCAGGCCGGTCCGGGCCGCCGTTCGACTTTTTTGCTGGGCGTGATGCGGCGTTTGCTAAGCATAAGGCCAAGTTGGCCGGCCGGTTGTCAGAGGTTTCTAAAACGCTAGAGAAAGTCGGCGTTGATGGCCAAGGCTACATCAAGGTGCGTCTTCGCGAGGAGGCGCTCGCCAAGTCACACCGTCCCATTCGATCGATGTTCGTCCCTTCGGAGTTTCCATGCGTGGGGGCTGCGGGACTTGGCGAGTTGTTCTACTTGGCTAGTGCGAAGAATATCGGCGGCCTGATCAACGTGGTTGCCGAAGCCGAGTTGACCACCAACTGGGTGGAAGGCCGCGATGGAAAGGTGCGCGCTCAGCCGTCAAAGGTCAGGTCGGATGTCGGTGCGATCGAGGACGTGAGCCTTCCCGACCCCATAGCCAAGCGCGATTTCGACGCGAAGACGGCTGTAAGTTGGCTCTCGGATCCGAGGACTGGCGGCTTCTACATTGTCGAGTTGTTCGAGAACCCGGTGTTGGCCCAACGTCGCACTGGACGCAGCCGTGGTCGCCTCGCCGAAAGTGTTCAGAGCCTGTTCAGTCAACTTGGCGCTGGCGTTGTTGCTTGGCCCATGCCTGCGGCGGGTGGTGAACTACCCTTAGCCTTGCGTCTGACGCTTAGCCAGGATGTGGCAAGGCTCGTCAGCGCACCGAGCAACGAGGGGCTTCCCGTCGAGATCGACCCCAATCCTGCTCGTCACGAGCAGGCCTTGCAGCACTTGGCTAGCCATCCGGCAGTCCGGCGAATTTCATTACCGCTCCGGCTTGAACTGTCCACCGCTGACAGCGCCCCTCTTTCTCGAACCCCTGCGGTTCCAGTGCCTAACCCCGAGGTCAATTACCCAAAAATAGGCGTGATCGACACTGGTCTTGGCCCTGCACTCCACGACTGGGTGATCGGCAGACACGACTATCTGGACGAAACCGAAGTCGACGGCGAACATGGCTCCTTTGTAGGGGGGCTGCTGGTCGGCGCCAAGGCCTTGAACCCTGCAATTCCAGGACTCGAGGACGACGGTTGTGAATTGGTTGATCTTGCGCTCTTCCCGCAGGGCGACTTTATGAGCACTTATCCAGGTGGCTTCATCGATTTCCTTCACGAGATGGATCAGGCGATCAAGGAGGCGTCGGAGAGCCATGGCGTTCGCGTCTTTAACCTGAGCATCAACGCTGTCAGCGCGGTGGAGCCTGACCACTACAGCTATTATGCCGCGCGCATGGACGAGATCGCGGCCAAACATGATGTGGTCATTGTCAACTCGGCTGGCAATCTCGACGGAAGCGAGCGCCGCGCTCCTTGGCCGAAAAAGCCCATCGACGCGATTAAGTATTTCGCGGCCAGGGTCGAGCCGGACACTATCCACAAGCCGACAGAAAGCTATCGGGCTATTTCCGTTGGGGCTCTGAACCCACCTGGTTGCACGGTTCACAACGAAGGACTACCGACCACTTACACGCGCCGAGGGCCTGGCTTGCGGGTCGGTTGCAAGCCTGATGTGGCGCACTACGGGGGCAACGACGGCGCAGGTCCAAGTGGCCACCACGGCTTGGTTTCGCTGGCTCCGGACGGGGCGCTAATGTCCGACTGTGGCACCAGCTTCGCAGCTCCCCTGGTCGCCAAGTCCTTGGCTTCGCTGGAAAGCCGAATTGAAGGGCGGATGCCTAGCCATGCCTTGCGCGCTCTGTTGATCCACAACTGTTTCACACCGGAGGCGCTCCAGGACAAGCGGCTCGCACATCTGGCGCGTCAGTTCGTTGGTTTCGGGGTGCCCTGTCCGACATCGCAGATGCTCCTCACGGATGACAGCTCGATCACTTTGGTATTCACGAGCCGCCTTCCGGACGACGAGAAGCGCCCGAAAGTTCTGCGTTTTCCCTTTCAGTGGCCGCAGGCCCTTGTCGATCCAAGTACCGGCGCCTGCCTTGGGGAAGCGACCGCGACGCTTGTGTATGAACCGCCGGTTGATCGGGCGTTTGGCGCCGAGTTCGTGCGGATCAATCTGGATGCCAAGCTACAACAGCGCCAATTGGAGAACTGCAAGGACGGAAGCCCCAGTTTCCATGATCGGTTTGAGCAGTGCTTTCTGCCCAAAACCTCAAAGCAGCCAGTGCCAGAAAAGGAACTGATCAAGCAAGGTCTGAAGTGGTGGCCTACCAAGCGCTATAGGACGCGCTTTGCCGCCGTTGGTGCTGGCGAAAGCTCAGAGTGGCGCATTGAGGTGTCTGCGCTCAGACGGGCCGAAGCGCCGTTCCCGATCGAAGGTGTACCTTTCAGCCTCGTAGTAACAATCCGTGACCCTAGCGGCGTGCAACCCATTTTCCAGCAACTGCGACGTTCGCTGCAAACCAGCCGCGTTCAGCTAGAGGACTTGAGGACGCATCAGCGTGTCCGCACCGGCGGATAGTAGGGGCAGCATATGGACGGCTCACTGTCTGAACTGACATCAATGTCCGTTCTTGGGCGCTGAGCAGCTGTGAGACCAAGCTCTATGGAAGGACCACTCTCGGCCAAGGGCCGTCGTCTTAGTGCAAGATCGATCGACCAAGCCATGGTTGCCCCCATCCCCTCACCCCACCTTCTCAATCAGCGCCATCGCCGCCGCCGGGTTGCGCACCTTCGCCCCGGCGATGAAATAGGCGAACACGTCCCCCCGCTTCGCCCAGGCCTTGGCCTGCTTCGTGTACCCCGCCAGTTCCGCATCGGTCACCCCGCTGGGCAGGTCCTCGTGGCTGGACATGAAGCGGGCGTAGGTGAAATCGGCGGTGGGTTGGTCGATTTCGGGGAAGTCTTCGTCCTTGGCATAGACGATCGCCACATTGTGGCGGTGGGCGAGGTCGTAGAATTCCTGGGTCTGGAAGGTGGGGCTGCGCACCTCCACGGCGTGGCGCAGGGGGAGGCCGTCCTGCTCCCTGGGCAGGAGGGAGAGGAAGGCGCCGAAGTCGGCGGGGTCGAACTTCTTGGTCGCCATGAACTGCCAGTTGATGGGGCCGAGCTTGTCGCCCAGTTCGCTCAGGCCCTGGCCCACGAATTTCCCCACCGATTCGGCGGCGTCGGCCAGCACCCGGCGGTTGGTGGTGAAGCGCGAGGCCTTCACCGCGAAGACGAAGCCGTCGGGCGTCTCGTCGCGCCATTTGGCCCAGGTGTCGGGCTTGAAGCTGGAATAATAGGTGCCGTTGATCTCGATCGAGGTCAGCCGGCGCGAGGCGTATTCGAGTTCGCGCTTTTGCGTGAGGTCGTCGGGGTAGAAGACGCCGCGCCAGGGCTCGAAGGTCCAGCCGCCGATGCCCACCCTGATCTTGCCCGCCCCAACTTTGCCCGTCTTGTTCTGGCCCGCCATGACGTCGCTCCCGGTGCTAAGGTGGCGGCCATCGTCCATGGAAAGGGCCGCGTCGTGAAGATCGCAAAGACCATCCTGCTCGTCATCGGCATCCTCGCCCTGCTCATGGGTGGGCTGTGGATGGGCCAGGGCAGCGGCTATATCCCTTGGCCGGAGAGCAGCTTCATGATCTCGCAGACACCGTGGATCTGGCGCGGCGCCTTGCTGGCCGTGGCCGGGCTGGTGGCGATTTTCATCGCGCGGCGGCGGTAGGACTCCCGGCCTGTGAGCCCCCGCCGTCATCCCGGCGCAGGCCGGGATCCATTCTGGGGCAGCGCGCGACGTCCCAATGGATTCCGGCCTGCGCCGGAATGACGGGGTATCGAGGGGCGGATTCGCGGCGGCCCCATGGCTGGACGGGCTGGAAACAGCCTGATACAACCACGAACCTTTGCTTGCCCCTTACATTTTGGCCCGTTCCCGCGATGAGCACCGATTACAAAGCGACCGTTTTTCTGCCCGAGACCGGCTTTGAGATGAAGGCCGGGCTGACGCGGAAAGAACCGGCGCTGATTGAACGCTGGGACCGGCTCGACATCTACGGGAAGCTGCGCGCCAGCCGCAAGGGCCGCGAGAAATTCGTCCTGCACGATGGCCCGCCCTATGCCAACGGCAACATCCACATCGGCACGGCGCTGAACAAGATCCTGAAGGATGTGATCAACCGCAGCCAGTCGATGATGGGCAAGGACGCGCCCTATGTGCCGGGCTGGGATTGTCACGGCCTGCCGATCGAATGGAAGATCGAGGAGAAGTACAGGGCCGCCGGCAAGTCCAAGAACGCCGTGCCCGTGGTCGAATTCCGCCAGGAATGCCGCGACTTTGCCGAACACTGGATCGGCGTGCAGAAGGCGGAGTTCCGGCGTCTGGGCGTCGAGGGCGACTGGTCGAACCCCTATACCACCATGGCCTATCCGGCCGAGGCCAGGATCGTTCAGGAGTGCCTGAAGTTCCTGATGAACGGCGGCCTCTATCGCGGGGCCAAGCCGGTGATGTGGTCGGTGGTCGAGGAGACCGCCCTGGCCGAGGCCGAGATCGAATATCACGACCATACCTCGACCACGATCCATGTCCGCTTCCCCGTGGTCTCGGGCCCCGCGGCGCTGCTGGGGGCCGCGATCGTGATCTGGACCACCACGCCCTGGACCATGCCGGCCAACCGCGGCATCGCCGCCGGGGCCGAGGCGCACTATGTCCGCATCAAGGTGACCGATGTGACCGATGCCAGCCGCGCCAAGGTCGGCGAATCGCTGGTGCTGGCGGAACCGCTGCTGGCCCAGGTCCTGCGCGATACCGGCATCACCGATTACGCGGTCGAGGCGCGCCTGGCGGGCGCCGAGATCGCCGGCCACGCCATCTGCGCCCATCCGCTGCGCGGGCAAGGCTATGACTTCGACGTGCCGGTGCTGGCGGGCGATTTCGTCACCATGGATACCGGCACCGGCTTCGTCCACATGGCGCCGGCCCACGGCCCGGACGATTTCGAGCTGGGCCGCAAGCATGGCCTGGAAGTGCCCGAATATGTCGGGCCGGACGGCGTCTATGCCCCCCATGTGCCGCTGTTCGCCGGCCGCCGGGTGCTGCGCGCCAACGGCAAGGACGGCGACGCCAACGGTGCCGTGTGCGAGGCGATCGACGAGGCCGGCGGGCTGCTCAGCCGCGGCCGGCTCACCCATTCCTACCCGCATTCCTGGCGCTCCAAGGCGCCGGTGATCTTCCGCGCCACCCCGCAGTGGTTCATCTCGATGACCACCAACGGCCTGCGCGACAAGGCCCTGGCCGCGATCGACGAGACCCAGTGGGTGCCCGGCGTCGGGCGCAACCGCATCCATGCCATGATCGCCAGCCGGCCCGACTGGGTGATCTCGCGCCAGCGCGCCTGGGGCGTGCCCATCACCGTGTTCGTGAACAAGGCGACCAGCGAGCCGCTGCGCGACGGGCAAGTCAACGAACGCATCGTCGAGGCGGTGCAGGCCGAAGGGGCGGATGCCTGGTTCGCCAGCAAGCCGGAACGGTTCTTGGGGCAGGGTTACGACCCGGCGGATTACGAGCAGGTCACCGACATTCTCGACGTCTGGTTCGATTCGGGTTCCACCCACGCCTTCGTGCTGGAAGAGCGGGAAGAGCTGATGTGGCCGGCCTCGCTGTACCTTGAGGGCTCGGACCAGCATCGCGGCTGGTTCCATTCCTCCCTGCTGGAGGCCTGCGGCACCCGCGGCCGGGCGCCTTACGACGCGGTCGTCACCCACGGCTTCGTGGTCGACGGCCAGGGCCGCAAGATGTCCAAGTCGCTGGGCAACACCATCGCGCCGCAGAACGTGATCGACCAGAACGGCGCCGATATCCTGCGCCTGTGGGTGGCGACGTCGGACTTCTCGGAAGACCTGAAGATCGACAACGACATCCTGAAGGCTAAGGTCGAGATCTATCGCAAGCTGCGCAACACGATCCGTTACGTGCTGGGCAATATCGCGGGCTTCACCGCGGCCGAGAAACTCCCCGCCGAGGCGATGCCCGAGCTGGACCGCTGGGTCCTGCACCGGTTGAGCGAGCTCGACCGCGACATCCGGGCGGGCTACGGCGAGTACGAATTCCACCGCGCCTTCACCGCGCTGGCGGAATTCTGCATCTCCGACCTCTCGGCCTTCTATTTCGACGTGCGCAAGGACGCGCTCTATTGCGACGCGACGGATTCGATCCGCCGCCGCGCCGTGCGCACCGTGCTCGACACGCTGTTCACCTGCCTCACCACCTGGGCCGCCCCGGTGCTGTGCTTCACCACCGAGGAAGCCTGGCTGACCCGCTTCCCCGACGACGAGGGCGAGAGCATCCACCTGCACGAATTCGCCCCCATCCCGGCGACATGGGCCGACGACGCCCTGGCCGCCAAGTGGGAGCGCCTGCGCGACCTGCGCCGGGTGATCACCGGCGCCCTGGAAGTGGAACGGCGCGAGAAGCGGATCGGCGCCAGCCTGCAGGCCAACCCGGTGGTGCATATCGAGGATGCCGGCCTGCTGGCGCTGGCCCAGTCGGTCGACATGGCCGAGCTGTTGATCACCTCAGGCCTGGAACTGGCCGCCGGCCCGGGGCCGGACGGTGCCTTCCGCCTGCCCGACGTGCCGGGCGTCGCGGTGGTGCCGCGCAATGCGACGGGCGAGAAATGCGTCCGCTGCTGGATGGTCCTGCCCGAGGTCGGCGCCCATGCCGATCATCCCGGCCTGTGCCACCGCTGCTATGGGGTCGTCGCCCATGGCTGAGGCCGGCGCCGTGCGGCATCGGGGCCTGGGGCTGATCCTGCTGGCCCTGACCCTGGTCGCCGACCGCGTCTCGAAGGAAGCGCTGATCGGCCGGCTGGACGGGCAGGATGCGATCACGGTGACCGATTTCTTCAATCTGGTCATGGTGTGGAACCGCGGCGTCAGCTTCGGCTTGTTCCAGCAGGGCGACGCTGCCGGGCGCTACCTGCTGACCGGCTTTGCCGTCGTGGTCGCGTTGGTCCTCATTGCCTGGATGTGGCGCAATGCCGCCAGGATCGCGGTCACCGGCCTGGCTTTCGTGGCTGGCGGCGCCCTGGGCAATGCGTATGATCGCGTGGTTTACGGGGCGGTGGCCGATTTCTTCGACTTCCACCTCTTCGGTTTTCATTTCTGGGCGTTCAACATTGCCGACGCCGCGATTACCATCGGCGTCGGTTTCCTGTTGCTCGATGCCTTCCGCGGCGGCGCCAAGGTCGCCCCGTCGCTAAAGGAGCAGTGAAGATGAGCCTGATCATCCGCACCAATGGCCGCCGCGCCCTGGCGCTCACCGGCGTGGCCGCCGCCGGCCTGCTGCTCGCGGCCTGCGACGGCGGCGGCGACATTCGCGCCCAGATGGGCCTGTCGCGCACCGCGCCGGACGAATTCTCGGTGGTGACCCAGGCCCCGCTGGTCATGCCGCCCGACTACAGCCTGCGCCCGCCCGAGCCGGGCGCCCCGCCGACCCAGCAGGCCAATCCCGAACGCGCCGCCTCGGAAGCCGTGTTCGGCGCCTCGCTGGCGACCGGCCCGGCCGCCGGCGCGCCGGTCGGCACCGGCGCCGGCATGGCCCCGGGCTCGCTGGAAACCCTGTTCCTCAGCCGCGCCGGCGCGGCCAATGCCGAGCCGGACATCCGCGCCACCCTGAACCGGGAATCGGGCGCCCTGGTCGAGAAGAGCAACAGCTTCGCCCAGGCCGTGCTGGGCATCCAGACCGACCCGACCGACATCGTGGTCGACGCCCCGGCCGAGGCCCAGCGCCTGCGCCAGAACGCCAACCAGGGCCTGCCGGCGACCAGCGGCGACACGCCGCAAATCAAGCGCGGGGAACCGGGACTACTCGAAGGTGTTTTCTGATCGTGTGCAATCGGCACATGGTCACCTTCGAGAGCCCTAATGGCCCTTATCGACGTCGCGCTCAATCTTCGTCCGGGTTCGCGCAATCCCCTGCTTCGTGCTTTCCCCAAGGCTCGTCGACGCCGTGACGGTGGCGCCATGAGCATCGTCGCCGCCGCCGCGAAGGCCGCCAAGGTGGCCGATCCGTTCCGCCAGTCGATCGAGGAATGCCGCATCGGCCGCCTCACGGGCGAGCAGATCGCCAAGCGCCTGAGCGAGACGCCGGCCGCGCTGGCCAAGTTCCGCGACCAGGCGGCCCGCGGCACGCTGCCGCACTTCTCGATCCCCTATCGCACCGACGACCTGGCCGAACAGGAAGCCGTGGCGGCCCGCATCGCGGCCACGGCCGATCATGTCGTGCTGCTGGGCACGGGCGGCTCGTCGCTGGGCCCGCAGGCCATCGCCCAACTGGTGCAGACGCCTTTCGGCGGCCCGGCCGACCGGCCGCGCCTGGGCTTCCTCGACAATCTCGACCCGGTGGGCCTCGCCGCCGCCCTGGGCTCGATCGACCTGACGCGCACCCATTTCCTGATCGCGTCCAAGTCGGGGTCGACGGCCGAGACCATCGCGCAATTGCTGGTGGTGATCGACGCCCTGGAAAAGGCCGGCTTTGCCGGCGCCAAGCTGGGCGCCAAGCTGACCGTGGTGACCGAGCCGGGCAACAACCTGCTGCGCCGCCTGGCCACCCGCTATGGCGCCCAGATCCTCGACCATGATCCCAACCTGGGCGGCCGCTATGCCGTGCTCTCGGTGATCGGCACCCTGCCGGCGCTGATCCTGGGGCTGGATGCGCGCGCCCTGCGCCGCGGCGCTGCCGCGGCACTGGAAGCCAATCTGCAGGCGCAGGACCCCACTGACGCCCCCGCCGCGGTGGGCGCCGCGGTCTCGGTCGCCGCCGACGATGCCGGCCTCGACCAGACCGTCATGCTCGCCTATGCCGACCGGCTGGAGCGCCTGGCCGCCTGGTGGCGGCAGTTGTGGGCCGAATCGCTCGGCAAGCACGGCAAGGGCACGACGCCGATCACCGCGGTCGGCCCGGTCGACCAGCACAGCCAGTTGCAGCTCTACCTCGATGGCCCGGACGACAAGCTCTATACCGTCGTCGACCTGGCCACCCAGGGCCAGGGCCCCTTGCTGCGCGCCGACCTGGCCGACGATCCGTCCCTGGCCTTCCTGGCCGGGCGGCATATCGGCGACATCGTCGCCGCCCAGGCCCGCGCCACCGGCGACACCCTGGTCAAGTTCAAGCGCCCGGTGCGCCGCCTGACCATCCCCCACCTCGACGAGGCGGCGCTGGGCTGGCTGTTCATGCACTTCACGCTCGAGACCCTGATCGCGTCTGAATTGCTGGCGGTCGACCCGTTCGACCAGCCCGCGGTCGAGGACGGCAAGATCCTGACCCGCCAGTATCTGAGCAACAACACGCTCTGACTGCCATCGGCACCGCGCATGGGGCATGATGGCCCCATGCGTATCCGCCGCCTCTCCGAGTCGACCGTCAACCGTATCGCTGCCGGCGAAGTCGTCGAGCGGCCGGCCAGCGCCGTCAAGGAACTGGCCGAGAATGCCCTCGATGCCGGGGCCGCCCGTGTCGATGTCGTGGTCGAAGGCGGCGGCCGCGGCCTGATCCGTGTCGCCGACGACGGCTTCGGCATGGATGCCGACGAACTGGCCCTGGCGGTCGAGCGCCACGCCACCTCCAAACTGCCCGACGACGACCTGGAAGCGATCGCCAGTTTCGGCTTCCGTGGCGAGGCCCTGCCCTCGATCGGCTCGGTCGCCCGGCTGGAGATCGTCAGCCGGGCGCGCGGCAGCGCTCAGGCCTGGGCGATCCGGGTCGACGGCGGGCGCGTCCAGCCAATAGAACCGGCGGCGATCAATGCCGGCACCAGGGTCGAAGTCCACGACCTGTTCTATGCGACGCCGGCGCGCCTGAAATTCCTCAAATCCGAACAGGCCGAGTTCCAGGCCATCGCCGATGTCATGCGCCGGCTGGCGCTGTCCCACCCGCAGGTCGCCTTCTCGCTGTCGGACGGCAATCGCACGGCCTTGCGGGTGACGGCCGAGAATACCCTGGATGCCGAGACCGCCCGGCGCAACCGCATCGCCGCCGTGATCGGGCGCGATTTCGCCGACAATGCCCTGGCCATCGCGGCCGACCGCGAGGGCATCCGCCTCACCGGCTTTGCCAGCCTGCCGACCTATGCCCGGGCGACCGCCGCCCATCAGTACCTGTTCGTCAACGGCCGGCCGGTGAAGGACAAGCTGCTGACCGGGGCCGTGCGCGGGGCCTATGCCGATTTCCTGGCGCGCGACCGCCACCCCGCCGTCGCCCTGTACCTGGAGATCGACGGCCGCAGCGTCGACGTGAACGTCCACCCGGCCAAGGCCGAGGTGCGCTTCCGCGACCCCGGCCTGGTGCGCGGCCTGATCGTCGGCGCCCTGCGCCATGCCCTGGGCGCGGCCGGCCACCGCGCCTCGACCACGGTCGCCGGTGCCGCCCTGGGCGCGTTCCGGCCGACCGAGCTTTCCCGGCCCAGCTATGCCCTGCCCTTCGGCAACGGCTTCACCGCGCCGGCCCGGTCGAGCCTGGCCGAGCGCACCGCCGCCTATGCCTTCCAGGCGCCGATGGATGCCAACCCGGGCGTCGCCACCACCGCCGTGGCGCATGAGGACGACGACATCGACCGGCCCCTGGGCGTACCCCGCGGGCAGTTGCACCTGACCTATATCGTGGCCGAGACGCGCGACGGCCTGGTCCTGGTCGATCAGCATGCCGCCCACGAACGCCTGGTCTACGAGCGCATGAAGAAGGCAATGGCGGCCGATGGCGGGGTGCGGCGCCAGGTGCTGCTGCTCCCCGAGGTGGTCGAGCTCGACGACGGCGCCGCCGCCCGCATCGCCGCCAAGGCCGACGACCTGGCGCGCTTAGGCCTGGTGGTCGAAGCCTTCGGCCACGGCGCCGTGGTGGTGCGCGAAGTCCCCGCCCTGCTGGGCAAGCTCGACGTGCCGGGCCTGATCCGCGACTTGGGCGACGAGATCGCCGAGCTGGGCGATGCCTTCGCGCTGGACGAAAAACTGGCGCACGTCTGCGGCACCCTGGCCTGCCATTCGGCGGTGCGCGCCGGCCGCCGCCTCACCTATCCTGAGATGGATGCCCTGCTGCGCGAGATGGAGGCGACGCCCCATTCCGGCCAGTGCAATCATGGCCGTCCCACCTATGTCGAGCTGAAGCTCGCCGATGTGGAACGCCTGTTCGGTCGGCGTTAAGGAGTACGGCACATGACGAAACCGCAATCGCTGCTGCAACTGGTCGGCGCCCCTGGCCACCCCTCGCCGCTCGCACAGTCGGCCCTGGTGCTGATCGATATCCAGCGGGAATATCTCGACGGCGCCCTGCCCCTGGACAAGGTGCGCGAGGCAGCAGGCGAAGCGGCAAAACTGCTGGAACTGGCCAGACGCAACGGCGTGCCCGTGATCCACATCGTCCATGCCGAGGCCGACGGCGGCCCCCTGTTCAACCCCGCCACGCGCAACATCGACCTGCTGGCCGAGGTTGCCCCGCAGGGCCATGAACCGGTCCTGCGCAAGGCCTTCGCCAATGCCTTCATCGGCACCGAACTCGACGCCAAGGTGAAGGCGACCGGCCGTTCGGAACTGATCATCGCGGGCAACATGACCCATCTCTGCGTCTCGGCCACCGCCCGCGCCGCGGCCGAGCAATACGGCTACCGCGTCACCGTGGTAGCCGATGCGACCGCCACCCGCGACCTGCCCAACCCGCTGGGCGGCGTGGTCGCGGCCGAGACGGTCCGCCAGACCGCCCTGACCGAGCTGGCCGACGGCTTCGCCGTGGTGGTGAAGGACACCGGCGCCTGGGGCTGAGTCATCCCCGCATCAGAAACGTCACCGCCGCCTTGCCGTAACGCCGACGGTCCAGCACCACAAAGCCCGCCGGCCACGCCGGGTCTTCCTGGCCGTCATGCTCGGCGACGACCAGCGCATCGGGCTTGAGCCAGCCCCGCGCCGCCAGCGCCGCGAGTGCCGCCTCGCACAGGCCCTTGCCGTAGGGCGGATCGAGGAACACGAGATCAGCCGCAGGCCTGCCGGCGGGCGGCACGCCGGGATCGGTCGCATCGCGGTTGATCGCCTTGCACGCCGCCTCGCCCTTCACCCGGCCGATGTTCTCGGCGACCAGGCGCAGGGCGGCCGCATCCTTCTCGATGAAAGTCACCTGGACCGCCCCGCGCGACAGGGCCTCCAGGCCCATCGCCCCGGTGCCGGCGAAGACGTCGAGCACCACCGCGTCCTGCGGCAGGGGCGGATTGCGCGAGGCGAGGATGCTGAACACTGCTTCGCGCAGACGGTCGCTGGAGGGGCGGACGCCGCGATCCTCGGGCGTTGCCAGGATACGGCCGCGATTACGGCCGGCGACGATTCGCATTGCCGCGCCCCTTCGGCGCCGCAGCACCCCCCGAGGGCCGCGTTCCCGGCTTGGCCCCGGGCCGCGATGGCGCTCCCTTGGGTGCCGGTGCCGGTTTGCGCTCGGCCTCGGGCTTTGCCGGGCGGGAACTCAACCGCGCGCTGGCCCGCCCGGCCGCGGCAGGCGGCGCCTTCTGGTCCGGGCTGTGGCGCGGCTGGGTCGCCCCGCTTGCGGGACGGGAACTCAGCCGGCCGGTGGGGCGGTCCGACACCGGCCGCTCCTCGCCCTGCCTGGGTACCCGATCCTTGGGCGCGGCCTTGGCGCGCGGGGCGTCATCCCGCGGCGGCCGGGATGCCGGCCGGCCGCCGGCCCGATCCGGCGCCGGTGGCGCGCCGCCCGGGCGGCCCTTGGCCCGGCCCGGCGGTCCCATCTTGTATTCGGTCTCGCGCTGGGGTGCCGCCGCGCCAACGGCGGGCCGCTTTCCCGCCTTGCTGAAGGGGCGCAATTCCTCGTCCGGGCGCGATGCCCGGCCCCGGGGAGACGGGGCACCGGCCGGTGGGCGTGTCCCCGCCTTGCCGAACGCGGCACGCGGTCCGTCACGACGGGGCGGCACCTGCTCGCGCGGCGGCGGCTCGACCGCTTCGTCGCGGCGGGGCTTCTTCGGCGCCTTGGGCGGCGGCTTGTCGAGGAAGACCTCGTCACCGCGCAGCAGGGCATCCACATGGGGCTGGCCGATCGGCACGATGTCGCCCGGCGCCAGCCGGTCGATATCGAAGGGGCCGTAGGAGACGCGCTGCAACCGGTTCACCGACAGGCCCAGGTGCTCCAGCACCCGGCGGATTTCGCGGTTCTTGCCCTCGGTCAGCGAGACATAAAGCCAGCCGTTGAGGCCGCCGACCCGGTCGATCTCGACCTCGATCGCGCCGTAGCGGACACCGTCGACGGTGATGCCGTGCTTCAGGGCTTCCAGGCGGTTGGGATCGATCTCGCCCGCCACCCGCACCTTGTAGCGGCGCACCCAGGCGGTGCTGGGCAGTTCCAGCCTGCGCGCCAACTCGCCGTCGTTGGTCAGCAGCAGCAGGCCTTCGGAATTGAGGTCGAGGCGGCCGATGGAGATCACCCGGGGCAGGCCCGCGTCTTTCAGGAAATCGAACACCGTGGGCCGGCCCATCTCGTCCTTGTGGCTGACCACTAGGCCGCGCGGCTTGTGGAAGCGCCACATCTTGGGCCGCTGGGGCGCGCCGATGACCCGGCCGTCGACCGTGATCCGTTCCGCGCCGGTCACCTTGAAGGCGGGACTGGCCAGGGTGACGCCGTCGACGGCGACCTTGCCCGCGACGATCATCTGCTCGGCATCGCGCCGGGAGCAGACCCCGGCCCGGGCCAGGTATTTGGCAATGCGTTCGCCCTCGGACTTGTCCGCGGCGGGGGCAGGGTTGGGTGATTTCTCGTTTCTCGACATGGGCGGATCATAGTCGTGTATTTTCTGCGCGCCATGACCAAGACGCCGATGGAAACCGCCCTGCTCGAGGCCCAGGCCGCCGCCGCCCGTGGCGAGGTGCCCGTAGGCTGTGTCATCACCGACGCCGAGCGGCGGATCGTCGCCCGCGCCGGCAATCGCACACGCGAATTGAACGACCCCACCGCCCATGCCGAAATCCTCGCCATCCGCGCCGCCGCCCAGGGCCTGGGCCAGGAGCGGCTGGCCGGCTGCGATCTCTACGTGACCCTGGAGCCCTGCGCCATGTGCGCCGGCGCGATCTCGTTCGCCCGCATCCGCCGCCTCTACTACGGCGCCGACGACCCCAAGGGCGGCGCCGTCGCCCACGGCCCGCGCTTTTTCAGCCAACCCACCTGCCACCACGCGCCAGAACTCTACGACGGCATCGGCGCGGAAGCGGCTGGTGACCTGTTGCGGGACTTTTTCCGCCAGAAGCGGTAGTTTTAAGGGCATCTCCTCCGCACCTACTCGGAAAAGGAGCGTCATCGTGTCCAGTCGCGATAGTTAAGGTACTAAAGAGCCAGGCACGAATCGCGTGGCCGCAGCCACGGACGACGAAACGAGAGCGGCGGCGATCGCCCGATTGCAGGCGCACTGCCGGGCGCTGGTCGGCCCAGATCGCAATATCGTGGATGAGTTCATCGCCGAGCGCCGCCGCGAGGCCGAGCGTGAATGAGCGCGCGTCGGTGGCCTCGTACACTTTGAACGCAAGCGTCGAAATCCGCTGCATCCGCTGAGGCGGGCGGCTAGACTGCCGCCAAAACAACAAGCCAGCGGGAGAGACAGACATGGATTTCGCCTATTCGCCCAAGACCCTGGACCTGATGGAACGGGTCCAGGCCTTCATGGACAAATACGTCTATCCCAACGAGGCGACCTATCACGCCCAGATGAACGCCTTCGGGGTCGAGCGCTGGCAGGTCCCCGCGATCATCGAGGAATTGAAGGACAAGGCCAAGGCGGCCGGCCTGTGGAACCTGTTCCTGCCCGAGAGCGAGCGCGGTGCCGGTCTCAAGAACGTCGAATACGCGCCCCTGTGCGAGATCATGGGCCGGGTGGGCTTCGCGGCCGAGGTGTTCAACTGCGCCGCCCCCGATACCGGCAACATGGAAGTGCTGGAGCGCTATGGCACCGAGGAGCAGAAGCGCAAATACATGGTGCCGCTGCTCGACGGCAAGATCCGCTCGGCCTTCCTGATGACCGAGCCGGCGGTGGCCTCGTCCGACGCCACCAACATCGAATGCGACATCCGCCGCGACGGCGAGACCTATGTCATCAACGGCCGCAAGTGGTGGTCGTCGGGCGCCATGGACCCGCGCTGCAAGATCTACATCCTGATGGGCAAGACCAATCGCGACGCCGATCGTCACGGCCAGCAGTCCCAGGTCCTGGTGGAACCCGGCACGCCCGGCATCACCATCGAGCGCTTCCTGCCCGTCTTCGGCTATGACGATGCGCCCCACGGCCATGCCCAGATCCTGTTCGAGAATGTCCGCGTGCCGGTCGAGAACATCATCTTAGGCGAAGGCCGCGGCTTCGAGATCGCGCAAGGGCGCCTGGGCCCCGGCCGCATCCACCACTGCATGCGCACCATCGGGGCAGCCGAACGGGCGCTGGAGAAGATGTGCGAGCGCCTGGCCACCCGCGTCGCCTTCGGCAAGCCGGTGGCGCACCAGTCGGTCTGGCACGAGCGCATCGCCGACGCCCGCATCTCCATCGACATGGCCCGCCTGCTGACCCTGAAGGCGGCCTGGATGATGGACACGGTGGGCAACAAGGTGGCCCGGGCCGAGATCGCCATGATCAAGGTGGCGGCGCCCAAGATGGCGCTGAAGGTGATCGACGATGCCATCCAGGCCTGGGGCGGCGCCGGCGTCACCACCGACGCCGGCCTGGCCCATGCCTATGCCGGGATCCGGACGTTGCGCCTGGCCGACGGCCCCGACGAGGTCCACCGCGCCCAGATCGCCAAGCTGGAACTGGGCAAGCAACTGGCCCGCCACATGGCCAAGGCGGCGGAGTAACCTGTCATTTCCCTCTCCGCCGCTCGCGGGGAGAGGGAGGGGACCCGTCGCGGTACGCGATGGGGAGGGTGAGGTGGTGGGTCGGGAACGAGCGAACTCTACGCCGCCGACCCACCTCACCCAACCCTCTCCCCCTGAAGGGCGGAGAGGGCTACTTAAATTGGGAACAGCAGCCGGTCGTAATCGTCGGTGTCTTCCAGGAAGGTGACGACGGTGATGCCCGCGGGCTGCACCCGGTAAAGGATCAGGCAGCGGGCGTAGTTGGCGCGGCGGATCTCCGAGCCCTGGTAGCGCGCGGTGACCGGGAAGGCGTGCGGATCGGCGGCGATCTCGCGCAGCTTGTCCTGGAATTCGATGACGAAGCTGTAGGCGCGGATCTTGTTGCGCTGGGCGATCTCGCGGGCCACCGCACGCACGCCGGCCCAGGCCTGGGCGGAGAGGATGACGGTCACGGCGCGGCCTTCGCGGCCGGCATGGCCGCCAGTTCGGCCAGCAGGGCCTCGCACGCCGGATCGAGCGCCTCGACCGAGCCGGCCGCGGCATCGCCCATGCCCTGCACCACCGCCTCGTCCAGCACGGCAAAGCGCCGCTCGTGATCTTCGAGCAGGCGCAGGGCGGCATGGACCAGGTCGGTCACCGTGCCGTGGCGGCCGGCGGCCAGTTGCCGTTCGACGAATGGCTCGAATTCCTTGCCGATCGAATACATCGCCCTCACCCGTCAATCCGGCCGCACCGGGCGGCCCAGGAATACCGTCAGCAGCCGCTCGGCCGCCAGGGTCGGCGTGGTGGCCCCGCTGACCACGGCGGCCTCCAGCGCCGGCGCTTCGGCGGCGACCGCGGGATTGTCCTTCAAGGCCGTCACCAGGCCATCCTCGATTTCGCGCCACAGGGCGGCACGGGCCTGTTCGGCGCGCATCCGCGCCAGTTCGCCCGCACCGTCCATGGCCGCGCGAAATTCGCCGATCACAGCCCAGACCTCGTCCAGGCCCCTGGCCGCGACCGAGGACACGGTCAGCACCTTGGGCCGCCAGCACGAAACCTTGGGCCGCATCAGGTGCAGGGCCGCGCGCAGTTCCGCCGCGGCGCGCTGGGCCGGCTGGGCCAGGTCGCCGTCGGCCTTGGTCACCACCAGCAGGTCGGCCAGTTCCATGATGCCGCGCTTGATGCCCTGGAGATCGTCGCCGCCCGCCGGGCTGGCCAGCAGCACGAACAGGTCGACCATGTCGGCCACCGCGGTTTCCGACTGGCCCACCCCCACGGTCTCGATGAAGACGACGTCGAAGCCGGCCGCCTCGAGCAGCAGCATGGCCTCGCGGGTGCGCCGGGTAACCCCGCCCAGGGTACCGCTGGAGGGGCTGGGCCGGATGAAGGCATTGGCCTCCCGCGCCAGGGTTTCCATCCGCGTCTTGTCGCCCAGGATCGAACCGCCCGAGAGGCTGGACGACGGATCGACCGCCAGCACGGCCACCTTGTGCCCGGCCCGCACCAGATGGGTGCCGAAAGCCTCGATGAAGGTCGACTTGCCCACCCCGGGCGGGCCCGAGAAGCCGACGCGGATCGACCTGCCCGTGGCCGGCAGCAGCCGTTCGAGCAGGCGCGAGGCCTGGGCGCGGTGATCGGCCCTGGTCGATTCGACCAGGGTGATCGCCCGGGCCAGGGCGCGGCGCTGTCCGGCCAGAATGCCATCGGCAAGCGACGCAGTGTGGTGGGAGATCGGCGCCTTCTGGCCGGCGGGGCTGGAACCTGCAATCATGTTACGGATTTATCAGGGCAGACGCCGCAGGCAAAGCCCCGCGCAGCGAGAGCCATTGGCCTACCGCTCCGCTGCAGCCGCCCGTCGCGGCTTGGGCATAGAACTCAGAAGCTCCCAGGCGAAATGCTTCACAGCCGAATCCAAGATATAGAGGCCGCCAGCCGGATCATAAATTACGAAGTATTTGGGCGGATATCCTATCGGATAGGTTAAGGAAACTGGATGGTCTGGCAACAATATCTCGACGATCGAACCGTTACTCATGCTTGCGCCCGGCGCCTGGGATTCGGCAGCAATATCACTCATGTCGACGAATCGCAAAATCTCATCGCGATTTGTAACCGACCAAATCCCCTCTCCCAGATAAGAGGCGCCATATTTCCCTTCAAGAACATCCCTTCCATAATTGAATTTTCTGGGGCCATGCGCAGAATTTGGGAAATTCGTACCGAAGTCGCATACGGAAGCCAGCATGTCCAATTCATCACGACTCACGGCGATATATTTCGGTTGGCCCGCCGGCGATATTCTTGAATGGATGCTTTCTACCTGTTGCCACTGGCTCTTTTCACACACATCGAATCTCAGGCTGACCACCACCGCCATGTCGGTGGAGCCGGGATCGCGCTGCGCGAAGGGATAGACGGGAGGTGTAAACTGACGGTCGTGGAGCCACCCAAGCATTGGCCCTTCGACCTTCTTTATGGCAAGCTTCGCCTTGCAACCCTTGACGGGAAAATTCGCCGGACAATGCCAGCCCGGGAACAAGAATTCGCGAGTTACGGATGATGTCGTGACGGCTATATCCAGGGTTTCGACATCATAGACCTCGCCTATTTCCGATTTCGCCATTCGGGCCGGATCTATGTCTAGAGGCACAGCGACAGACATGTCCCCCGTGAGAGGGATATCGACCCACTCGCTGTCGTAAGTCCATTTGTCGGCAACGCCATACATCCCATTCGGAATGGTTTTGCGGCTGGCAACCAAGTCCACGCTCACCGAGCGCAGACCATCCGGGCCTTCGACCGATACCTCCACGACCGCGCGAAAATCGTCGTTCGAAGCTTCGCAACAGACAGAGCGGTGAATCAACGCCGTCGTAAAACAGCCGCTCATAGCCACGGCCGTCAGCATCAGGCAGGCGATCGCCGACAGACGCTTTCCGACTGATTTCCCCCACGACGCTCGCATCGGCCACCGCTCTCGGCACACCCCACGGTCGCACTCTTCTATCTCGATAGCAACCATGCATAGGGCGTGGCCCACACAGACCGGGGCCGTCTCCGCGCGGATCGGCGGCGACTGGCCGATCAGCCCGGAACCTGCAATCATCTCTTGGATTTATCAGGGCAGACGCCGCAGGCAAAGCCCCGCGCGGCGTCATCGAGAGGGATGAACCATGCGTATCGTTCGTCACCTGACCACCGCCACCGTGGCGGGCGCCTTTGCGATCCTGCTGGGCGGTGCCGCCCAGGCGGCCGGCGCCGACCGGGTCGACCTCACCTACCGCGTCTTCGTCGGCGGCCTGCCCGTCGTCGAGGTCGACACCAAGACCACGATCGACGGCGAGCGCTATCGCATGGATGGCCTGGCCCGCACCGTCGGCCTGTGGGAGAGCCTGTTCGAGGCCCGCATGATGAGCCGGGTCGACGGCCGCTTCACCGCTGCCGATCGCGACGCCCGGCCCATGCTGTACCAGACCCGCTATGACGGCGACATCGGCAGCAAACGCTCGATCAACGTCACCTTCGACAAGACCGGGCCCAGCAACGTGAGCGTCGAGCCCCAGAATGCCGACGACAACCGCCGCCCGGTCGAGCCTGAATTCCTGCTGGGCACCATCGATCCGGCCAGTGCCGCGATCCTGGCCACCGGCAGCGGCGACGGGGCCGATATCTGCACCCGCGAGTTCAAGGTCTTCGATGGCCGCCGCCGCTATGACGTCGCCTTCGAGAACCGCGGGCCGACGCAGATCCAAGCCCAGGACGAGCGCTTCTTTTCAGGGGAAGCCACCCATTGCGTCATCCGCTATCGCCGGGTGAAAGGCTTCGATCCCGACTGGGAGCGCCAGAACGCCAAGAAATTTCCCAACGAACTCGATATCTGGTTCGCCCGCTTCGACGGCCTGCCCCGGCCGATCCCGGTCAGGGTGCAGGTCACCTCCGACTACGGCGTGATCATCGCCCAGCTCATTGCCCACGGCGTCACCAAGACCGACAGCCTGGAAGACGCGGCCTCGGTGCTGCCGCCGCCCGATCGCGACAAGATGGGCGGGTGAAGCCACCTTGTGCCCCTGCATCGCGACGAGCACAATCCCGAAGGCTTAGGGGGAGTGCTGTATGGTCGAGCTTGTCGATGAGGCACAACCGGAAGCCGACGCACGGCCCCCGGAAAACCCACGACGCGCCCTGACCCAACGCATCCCCGGCTATCTGGCCCGCCACATCTCGGTCAGCGTCGGCTTTCTGCTGATCATCCTGGCCGGCCTGCCGATCGCCGTATGGCTTGATCTCCGCGATCTCTCGGACCGCTCGCTGCGCGATCAGGCCCACGCCTTCACCTCGATGATCGACAGTGTGCGCGGCTACTACGCCACCAATGTGGTCGGCCGCATTCTCGCGGCCCACGATACCCCGACCAGCGTCCTGCCCAATTACGCCACGGTCCCCGGCGCCATCCCGATCCCCGCGACCCTGTCGCTGGAGCTGAGCGACGTCATCAGCGACGCCAACGGCAGCCTGAAGTTCCGCTTCTTCTCCGATTGGCCCTTTGCCAACCGGGCCCCCATCAGTTCGACGATTTCGAGCGCCAGGCCCTGGCCATCCTGCGCGCCGATCCCAAGGCGGATACCAACGAGGTTTCAGGCTCGATCTTCAACCGCAATGTCCGCCTGGTCACGCCGATCATCATGGCTGCCGGCTGCGTCAGTTGCCACAACAGTCATCCCGACAGCCCCAAGCGCGACTGGAAGGTGGGCGATGTGCGCGGCATCGAGGAGGTTACGATCCAACAGCCGATCGCGGCCAACATCCTGGCCTTCAAGTATCTGATCGGTTACTTCGCGCTGGTGACCATCATCGGGGTCACCTTCATCGTCCAGCAGCGCCATCAGGCCAGGATCATCCAGGCGGTCAATCAGGAACTGGGACGGACCAACGCCTTCCTGCTGACGGTCTCCAGGAAAATCGCCAAATACCTCTCGCCGCAGCACTACCTCAGCATCTTCAGCGGCGAGAAGGACGTCACCATCTCGACCGAGCGCAAGAAGTTGACGATCTTCTTCTCGGATATCGTCAACTTCACCGCGACGACCGAGCGGCTTCAGCCCGAAGATTTGACCGCGCTGCTGAACGAATACCTGACCGAAATGTCGACGATCGCGGCCAGGCACGGCGGCACAGTCAACAAGTTCATTGGCGATGCCATCCTCATTTTCTTCGGCGATCCTGCGACACGCGGCGTGGTCGAGGATGCCCGGGCGTGCCTGGCCATGAGCTTTGAAATGCAGGCGCGCCTGACCGACCTGAATGCCAAGTGGCGCAACCAGGGCATCGAGGAACCGTTCCAGATCCGCATCGGCATCAATACCGGCTATTGTAACGTCGGCAATTTCGGCAGCGACGATCGCATGGACTACACGATCATCGGTGCGGAAGCCAATCTCGCCGCCCGGCTGCAGTCGATCGCGCAACCAGGCGGCATCGTAGCCGGTTACGAGACCTATATGCTGGTCAGCAACGAGGTCGATGGCACGGCCTTGGAGCCCATCACCCTGAAGGGGATTTCGCACCCGGTGGTCCCCTACGCGATCCAGGCGCGCGACAAAGCCCGGCATGCGGCGATCTACAGCGAGCGCAGCCCCGGCTTCGACCTTTTCCTCGACGTCGGGACGATCGATTCCACGGCCGCCGACCGCGTTCGCCGGGTGCTCGAGGAAGCCCTGTCATCCATGCGCGACCGCAAGTAGTTCGCCTGCTAGTCCCTTGCGCCGGCATGCGCCTTGGCGGCGTGGATGCGGCGGTCGGCATAGCTGGTGACCCGGGTCTCGGCGATGAAGGCGTCGTTGCTCTCCGCCGCGTGATCCATCGAGATGGCGGCATCGGTATAGGCGAGGCGGTCCTTTGCGCGCCGGGCATGGCGCATCATCAGGTTCAGCCGCGTATGGGTCAGCAACATGCGGGCCAGCGCCGAACCTGTCTTGAACCAGTGCTTGGGATAGAACACCAGCGGCGTCTCGACGGGCAGCCCATGACGGCGCTGCTGCCGACGGCGGATGCGCAAGACGCCGCTCTCGAGCTTGGCGACGCCTTCGATGCGCACCGCCTCGCGGTAGCCCAGCAGGCGGTTGACCGTCATCCGCGGCTTGTGGGAGCGCAAGGCGACCATGCGCTTCATCACCGTGTTCATGTGCTCCCAGCTATAGAAGCTGCGATGGGCGGCGACATAGGCCTCCTCCCACTCGGCATCGGACATGCGGGGGTGGTGGGTGACGCGGTGATTGAGGTCGTACTTGCCCATGTCCGGGTCCATCCACGCCCCGGCCTCGTGAAGCTTGCGGTGATCCTCGCAGCCCGGCAGCGGGGTGAGATAGTTCAGGTACAGGCAATCGACCGGAAACTGCTGCTTGATCACCGCAATGTCGTGCAGGATCGATTCCTTGGTGTCGTTGGGAAAGCCGATGATGTAACCGCAGATGATCACGACGGCATGCTGCTTCCAGGCCAGGAACATCTCGCGGTAATCCTCGACCCGGTTCTGGCGCTTCTTGGCCCCCTCCAGGCTGTCGGAATTGATGTTCTCCAGGCCGATGAAGATCTGGTCGGCGCCGGCGGCGAAGCATTTGTCGATGAAGCGCGGGATCTTGTGGGCCAGCGTGTCGACCTGGATCACCAGATGCGCCTTCAGCCCCTCCTCGCGCAGCGCGATCAGGCGGTCGGCGAAGGCCTCCCAGTTGCGGTTGCGGGCGAAATTGTCGTCGGTCAGGAAGAATTTGTGGATGCCGTTGGCGGCATTGGTGCGGATGATCGCTTCCAGGTCGTCGGGCGTGCGGAAGCGGCTCTTGCGGCCCTGGACGTTGATGATGGTGCAGAAGGAACATTCGAACGGGCAGCCTCTCCCTAAATCGAAGCTGGTATAACCGCTCATGTTGCGGGCGATCTCGGCCGGCGGCAGCAGCGGCAGGGGCGCGCCGGCCAGGTTGGGCTGGTCCTTCACATGGTTGTAGATCGGCTTGAGCGCGCCCGCATAGCCGTCGCGGATGACCTCGTCGATGCGCCCGTCCTCCGCCTCCCCGGCGAAGAAGGACAGGCCCATGGCCTGCGCCTCGATCAGGTCCGGCGGCAGGTCCTTCAGCATCGAGAGAATGCCCGAGACATGGAAGCCGCCGACGCAGACCTGGACACCGGCGGCGCAGAACGGCCGGGCAAGGTCGACCGCGCGGGGGAACTGGTTCGACTGCACGCCGACCAGGAACACCAGCAGCCGGGCGCCCGCGCGCCTGGTTTCGCGGATGATCCTGGCCGGATCGATCTTGGCGTTCACTTCGTCGATCACCACCGAGCGGATCTGCACGTCCGCCCCCAGCACCTGCCGGTCGATGGCGTCCTGCACGATGCCGGCGACGCAGGCGAGCGAATTGGACGGAATCAGCGACCGCCACCACTGGACCGGATAGCCCAGGTCGTCATAGCGGGTGGGTTTCAGCAGATAGAGATCCAGACGATCCATCGAGCCTTACCGCCCCCCGCGGTCAACAGGCATTGAGGATACGCACGCAACATGGTGAACATCGCTAGTAAGCCACACCACCCCCGGTCGGTCCAGACATCGGTGCTGCGCCGCACAAGTTCGGGGCGGCACGGCCCCTTCCATCAGGCGGCGTGGCGCCGCGCTGATGCGGCTTGGCGGGGCTTGGGCTTGACCAGCAACGCCAGTTGCGCCGGATTGGCCTTCAACAGCTTGAGCAGATGCCACATGGAAAGGGCCGGCGCGACTTCGCCCTTTTCATATTTCTGAAAGGCGCGGGCGCCGCCGCCAAGCAGTTCACCAGCTTTGCGCTGGCTCAGTTTCAGCGCCTTTCGCACAGCGGTAACCTCAGCGGCGACCTTGGCCTTCAATTCCCGCAACACCGCGTCGGTCACCGCCAGATCCACCATCGAATGCAAACCGTCGCCGTCGTCGCTCGGGTACCACCCGGGCAGCATCACGGTCTTCTCCTCGCCAGCCCAGCGGACCACGACCGGCCTTTCGCCGCGGGTCAAGACCGCGCCGGTTTCCGGATGAATTCTCGTGGCCTGCATGTCACTTCTCCTTGAACGAGGTCAGGACGAATTCCGTCGTCGTTGCAGGGTCGTTTTCATCGACGAATTTGATGTAGATCGTCAATTCGATACTGTTTTGGAAATGATAGACATCCATCCATCTTTTCGGGTCGTTGAACGTATTCACCGACTTGAAGAAATGCTTGGCCGTCAGCTTGCCCAGAACGCCGCTGATGGCAGCCGTATCGAAACTGATATCAAGGCCACCTTTCACGGCGGCCGTTGTCATCTCGACCTTCCCCGCCACAACAGCCGCTTTGAAGGCCGCGAGGCTGTGTGTCGATTTGCGCTTCTCAGCCATTGGCCGCACTCATATTGGCATGTTTATGGTGCCAGTCAATGCACCTGCCTTCCCGCCGCCGATGCCCTATCGCCCGTGCGGTCGGCCGCTGGCAACGACCGCAGTCGCCAGCTCTGCTTGTCTGCTCTACCGCTGCCATCAGGGTTCGTTCCACCTCGCCATTGTCGGGGCGGTCCCGCCTCATTCATCCTGCCGCCGCTCCCCACGACAATCAGGATGATTTCGGCAGCTCAATCCGCGGCGGTTCCAGGAGAGGGCTCTCAAAAAAAGTATTGATTTATATAATTCCCCATTTTTTATACTCTGCTTTGCATAAACAATCTTGGGGGATAATTTATGTGCAATACTCTAAAATGGTCTGCTCCGCTCTTTGTAGTATCACTATCGATTGCTCTGGCCGGCTGTCGGGCGGCTCGGCTGGATCAGGTGAGCGGCGAGACCTCCTGTGGTGAGAATGCAAGTCAGATCAAATCACGGGGCTTCGACTTCTTCGATCCCGCGCCACTGCCCGTGGATTGCGTCGCCAGAGGCTTGGCAGTGGCAGCCGATCAGTACACCAGCGACGTCACCGCAACGCCGCTCGAAAGAAATGAGCATTTCATCAAATGGCAGATACAGGCCTCCAAGAGTTTGGTGATCGGCCAGGATGCGCTCCTAGACTCGGCGGACACCCTCCGCCGCGGCTCGGGCCTGCTCGATATCCCGATCTTGGGCTTGGCGATCGGCTCCCTGGCGACGGTGGCTTTCGGCGGTGAAGGCGCCGTCCCGCTAGCCCTCGCATCGGGCGCCGGCTTTCTCACCGGAGCCCGTACATATCTCGGACCATTGGAACGGGCGGCAATCTACGAGGGCGCGGCAAAAAGATTCCAATGTGCTGAAGTCACGACGGGCGGAATTGCAAACTTTGCCCGCGGCAGCGACATCGACGCCGAAATCCAACAGGCCGAGTACCTCATGGCCGATCTGAAACGGCTGGATAGCAACCCGGCGGCAGATGCCAAATTGCTAAAGACCGCGACGTCCCAGCTTGAGACCGCTCTGGCCGCCGGCCGTGATGTCGTGTTCCGGCTGGACCAAGCGCCTTCCCGGGTATCAATTGAAATCGCCAAGCTGACTACAACGACGAGGGAGGCTGCAATCAGCGGAAGGTTTAACTACCAAGACGTAACCGCGGCGTTCCAGGCACAATTACCCTCGAAGCCGCCTACTGAAACGACAGACGACAGCTCAGGAGATAACGGTGCAAGAAGCCTCATCGCAGGGGCACAGCCTGCTCCAAATGAGACCATCAACGATGCAATCCTGGCGGCCGCGCGCCTCAAGCAGATTTCCGACACACTTAAGGCCGCCCTCGACGCTCTTGAGAAGTGCTGAATACAACCAGTCCCGCCCGCTCGCATGACAGGGGAAGTATCATGTGCCTACGTAACTTTGCCATGGTCGCCCTGGCACTGTTTCCCCTCGCAGCTCAGGCCCAAACACCAGAGCCCTGGACCGTTGATCGCGTCGACCGGAATACTATCGTCGTCCATGGGAACCCGCCAGGATTAGAGAGACTGGACCCGGCTCAGCCCGATGCACTGACGGCCACCAGCGTGGGCGATGCACAGGTTTTCCGTGGCTCCTCCGCCATGATCGACAAGCTCGGCGATACGCTAGCCGGCATTGACTCGCCCGGCCGGATCATTGCCCCTTTAGGCAGTGCGATGCGGGGCAGTTTCCCTGGCAGGTGGCACTGATCGGAACGTCTTACAGGAATCCTGCGGAAGGCGTGTTCTGCGGTGGCGCGTTGATCAGCGATCGGTGGATCCTGACGGCCGCTCACTGCGTCTATGACACTTATCGTCAGCGGCGCCTTGTTCCGGTAACTAGCCTAATGATCGCCGTCGGCCAGCGCCAGTTGGGACGCAATACACCCTTGCTGCCAATCCGCAGGATCATCCCCACAATCGGTGGAAGAAAGAGATCATCCCGCTCGACCATGACATCGCGTTGCTGGAATTGGCATCACCTGTGGTCTTCGACGACCATATTGGCCCGATCCAAATCAGTACGCCGACAACTGACGAGACACTTCTCGCCCCGCAGCAGATCATCCGGGCGGTAGGCTGGGGCATTACGGACGACGGACAGGCCAGCCAGGATCTTTTGTATGCCGATATCGAAGTACAGCCGCTCTCCACCTGCGCTAACCTTGAAGGGTACAAGGGCAAAATATCCATCAACATGGTTTGCGCGGGCGGGGATGATGTCGACACCTGCAACGGTGATAGCGGAGGAGGAGTGTTCAGCGAGGGAACTTATCCCCCACGCTGGTCGGCCTAGTAAGCTTCGGCCTTCCCGGCCATTGTGCCGTCAAGGGGTATCCGGGAGTCTATACCCGGGTTTCGCGCTACGCAGGCTGGATCGAGGAGCACGCACGATAGCGGGGAGCACACTCCCTGCTATCGCTACCGCTCACGCCGCTTCGCGCTTCTTGGCGATGATCGACATGATCTCGGCCGCGGCGGCCGGGATGTTGGTGCCCGGGCCGTAGATCGCGGCGACGCCGGCCTTGTAGAGGAAATCATAGTCCTGGGCCGGGATCACGCCGCCGCAGACCACCAGCACGTCGCCGGCGCCGGCCGCCTTCAGCTCATTGATCAGTTCCGGCACCAGGGTCTTGTGGCCGGCCGCCTGGGACGAGACACCGATGACGTGGACGTCGTTCTCGATCGCGTCGCGCGCCACTTCCGCCGGGGTCTGGAACAGGGCGCCGACGTCGACGTCGAAGCCGATGTCGGCAAAGGCGGTGGCGATCACCTTGGCGCCGCGGTCGTGGCCGTCCTGGCCCATCTTGGCGACCAGCATGCGCGGCCGGCGGCCTTCTTCGCGGGCAAAGGCGGCGACATCCTTGCGGATGCGGTCGAAGCCCTCGTCGCCCTCGTAAGCCGCGCCATAGACGCCGGAGATCGAGCGGATCACCGCGCGGTGACGGGTGAAGACCGCCTCGAGCGCATCGGAAATCTCGCCCACCGTGGCCCGGGCGCGTGCCGCGTCGACCGCCAGGGCCAGCAGGTTGGCCTCGTTGTTCATGGCCCCTGGGTCAGGGCGTCGAGCGTCGCCTGGAGCTTGGCCTCGTCGCGGGTGGCGCGGATCTTGTTCAGCCGTTCGATCTGGGACAGGCGCACGGCGACATTGTCGACATCCAGGATGTCGACCGGGGCCTCGTCGGGCAGGCGGTACTTGTTGACGCCGACCACCACCTCGTCGCCACGGTCGACCGCGGCCTGGCGGCGGGCAGCCGACTCCTCGATGCGCAGCTTGGGCAGGCCGGTTTCCACCGCCTTGGTCATGCCGCCGATCGCCTCGACCTCCTCGATCAGCTTGCGCGCCTCGCGCACCAGATCGGCGGTCAGCGCCTCGACATAGTAGGAGCCGCCCAGCGGATCGACCACGTGGGTGACGCCAGTCTCCTCCGCCAGGATCAACTGGGTGTTGCGGGCGATGCGGGCCGAGAATTCGGTCGGCAGGGCGATCGCCTCGTCGAGCGAATTGGTGTGCAGCGACTGGGTCCCGCCCAGCACCGCCGCCATCGCCTCATAGGCCGTGCGCACCACGTTGTTGTAGGGGTCCTGCTCGGTGAGTGAGACGCCCGAGGTCTGGCAATGGGTGCGCATCATCAGGCTCGAAGGCTTCTTCGGCTTGAACGGCGCCATCAGCTCGGCCCACAGGAAGCGGGCGGCGCGCAGCTTGGCCACTTCCATGAAGAAATTCATGCCGATGGCAAAGAAGAACGACAGGCGGCCGGCGAATTCGTCGATGTCCAGGCCCTTGGACAGGGCGGCGCGGACATATTCCAGGCCGTCGGCCAGGGTATAGGCCAGTTCCTGGACCTGGGTCGCCCCGGCTTCCTGCATGTGATAGCCAGAGATCGAGATCGAGTTGAACTTCGGCATGTTGCGCGACGTGTAGGCGATGATGTCCGCGATGATCCGCATCGAGGGTTCGGGCGGATAGATATAGGTGTTGCGGACCATGAACTCCTTGAGGATGTCGTTCTGGATGGTGCCCGATAGCTTGTCCTGGGAAACCCCCTGCTCCTCGGCCGCCACGATATAATTGGCGAGGCAGGGCAGCACGGCGCCGTTCATGGTCATGGAGACCGACATCTTGTCGAGCGGGATGCCGTCGAACAGGATTTTCATATCCTCGACACTGTCGATCGCGACACCGGCCTTGCCGACGTCGCCGGTGACGCGGGGGTGGTCGCTGTCATAGCCGCGGTGGGTGGCGAGGTCGAAGGCGATGGACAGGCCCATCTGCCCGGCCGCCAGGTTCTTGCGGTAGAAGGCGTTGGAGGCCTCGGCGGTGGAGAAGCCGGCGTATTGCCGAATGGTCCAGGGCCGGTTGGCAAACATCGAGGCGCGCACGCCGCGGGTAAAGGGGCAAAGCCCGGCAGCGTATCGGCGGTTTCCAGGCCCTCGACATCGGCCTGGGTGTAGAGCGGCTTCACAGGGATGCCTTCAGGCGTGTTCCAGGTGAGGCTGTCGGCCTCCTTGCCGCCCAGCTCCTTGGCCGTCAGCGCCTGCCAGTCCTCGAGGCTCCGCTTGGGAAAGTCAACCATCGCCCGCCACCCCTGCCACGTCCGTCTGTCGCAAACATCGAAATCCATTGTCGTAATAGGGTCTCACAAGGCCCCAAGTCAATCGAGCCGCAGTGCGGTATAAGCCGGAACAAATCTGTCCGCAGGGCGCTTTCCCTTTCGGATTTGTCTCTCGTGAGGATGTAGCATGCCGCTTTGCAACAAGACCGGACGTCGCGTCGCCCTGGCCGCCATGGTGGCCACCGGTGCCTGGGGATCGGGTGCCTGGGCCCAGGATGGCACCGGCACAACGCCACCGCCGGCCACCCCGGTGCCGGCCAATGCGGGCTGGGACGCTGCCCCGCGCGATCCCAACGGCACCTTCTCCCTCCAGTGGGAAAACGACATTTTCGCGGGCACCGACCGCTACTACACTAATGGGTTGCAATTGTCGTGGCTGTCCTCGTCGGCGCCGCCGGCAACCCTGGGCGCCGTGGCCGACGCCGCCTCGTACTTCCTGGGTGCCGACTCGCAGATCCGCTGGGGCCTGTCGCTGGGCCAGACGATCTACACCCCCCAGGACACCGACACGCGGATTCCCGATCCCAAGGATCGCCCCTATGCGGCCTTCCTGTTCGGCGCCATGTCGCTGGTGTCCTACAGCGAGAAGGAACTCAACACCATCGAGCTGCAGGTCGGCGTGGTCGGCCCTTCGGCCCTGGGCGAGGAGGTGCAGAACAATGTCCACCGCGTCATCAAGGACGACAACGCCGAAGGCTGGGATTACCAGATCAAGGATGAGCCGGGCATCAACCTGGTGTTCGACCGCAAATGGCGCGCCCAAAGCCTGCTGGTGACCGGCTGGGACCTGGGCGTCGACGTCACCCCCAGCGTGACCGTGTCGCTGGGCAATGTCTCGACCTATGCCGGTGCCGGCGCCATGTTCCGCTTCGGCCAGAACCTGAGCTCGGACTTCGGCGCGCCGCGCATCCGCCCGGCGCTGGCCGGGTCGGGCTTTTACGACAAGCGCGACGGCTTCGGCTGGTACCTGTTCGCGGGTGTCGAAGGCCGGGCCGTGGCGATCGACAAGTTCCTCGACGCCAACAACTATCCCGGCTACGCGCCTGATATCGACAAGAAGATCCTGGTCGGCGACCTCCAGGCCGGCGCCTCGGTCTTCGTCGGCTCGACCCGCCTGACCTACAGCTATGTTCTCCGAACCAAGGAGTTCGAGGGCCAGTCCGGCAATTCCGAATTCGGCTCGGTCAGCCTCTCCTGGAACTTCTGATGAAGGCCAGCCCGACGGTCTACCACCGGATCCAGCCGTTATTGTCTGGATCCGGTCCGTCGATTATTGCGGGATGAAGATCGAAGGATCGGGAAAACAGAATACCCTGACGGCTCCCCAAAGATTCTGAGAACATCCTCTATGGGCGATACGGCTTTTTTGTCTGGAAAATGAAGCAAGAGCTTTGGCGGTCGGGGAGGCCATGAACAGGGCCGCTGCCTGGAGGTTTCCCGGACCTGGGCGCCCGGGCTTCTCACCGTGGGCCCGGTCCTGTTCCAAAGGGTCACGGCCAATCCCGACTTTAGCGCCGCACCTCCCAGGGTGTCATGAAGCTAGAGGTGACATCGGACTTGTAGCGGAAGGCCGTCACTTTGCCGTCTTCGCCAAGGAGGACCTCCAAGGTCCGCCGGGTGAAACTGCCGCCCCCGACCACTTCCCCGGATGCCTGATCGGCATAGCCCCAGTAACTGTAGGACAGCAGCCGGCTGCCCCGGTCCCGGATCATCGGGTAGGTGGCCTCGCCTGTCGGCTGCCCAAACAGGTTGATCAGATCCGACCGTGTCGTGACACCACGCTTCAGTTCCGCCACCCTGTTTTGCGCAAAGCTCGCGGCCAAGCCGGGGGTGCTGGCTTCGTAAGAATACTCAACCAGTACGCCATTCCAAAACGTGAAATAGGCCTTCTTGACGGTCCGCGAACGAATACCGCTGGCATCATGATAGTAGCCGATGCGGCGGTAGGCGCCAGCCACAGGGACGGAATCGAAGGCGGTCTTCACCTCGACAAGCTGCTGCGCGGTCGGTTCTGGCAGGATGCGCTCAGCCCGCGCACCGGGCGTTCCCGTGACTGCAACCACCTGGGTCTCCGTCGTCACATCGAGGGTGAGGCGCGTGGGATCCGGCGGCGCGAAATCCTTGCCCGCCTGGCAGCCGGCCAGGGCGAAAAAGACGACGAGGACAAGGCGCATTCGGTTACCTCGTTGAGGGTGCCTCACCAGGGAAGCTCGTGTTCGTCATCGAAACTTGGAAGCCGCTCGCGCGGGATGTGCGTCGTCTCGACGCGGATTTCGCGCAGCTTTCCGTCCCGATCTATCAGCAGATCGGCGAAGATGGTTGGCATGCTTGAGGCAGGGGCCTGAAGCGGAAGTTCGGTCCGTGCAGGCATCCGGTAGTGCAGGACGCGGAAGCCAGGATCACGGACAGCGGGATAGATGCCCATTCCGGTCGGGGGACCCATAAGAGCGACGATTTCGGCTTCCGTGGTCTTACCCTTGACCACCGATTCAAGGCGAAGGGGATCGAAGGTGATCGCCTCGCCCTTGAAGCTGCTCTGAAATGTGTAATCGATCAGCTTCCCGTCCAGGAAGAGATAGTCGGCCGTCTTCAAGTAAAGGATGCCGAGGGATTCGTACTGGCCTTCGTGCCGGTAACGAAACATCGAGAGCGGGCGGTCCCCGCTCGCGACGTCAAGCGGCGACAGGAACTGGTCGACCGGATAGGCCAGCACGATGCGTTGTATCTTGTCTGCCCGGCCATAGAGCCGGATGACATCCGCCTCGGTCGTCTGACCCAGCACCAGCTCGGCCGGGACAGGCAGGCGAAAATCGAGGGGGTAGACCTCCGCTCGCAGATCGGCCGTACCTAGGCCGACGACAAGGCCCACCACGCCCGACAGCCAACGGATCATGCCTGCCTCCCAACGACCCCGCCAAACGATAACCAGGAATTGTGGCTCAAACGAGCCTCAATCCATGGCGGGACTCCGCACGACCAAAATCGCGTGCGAGCCCCGCGTATTTTGGAGGGGTAATGCGGGGCAGACTTGGCTAGGAATCGGCGCGTAACATGGGGTAGATCGAGATGCTCAAGCTGTTCTATGCCCCAGGCACCTGTGCCCTGGCCTGTCACATCGCGCTTGAAGAGGCCGGCGCCGATTACGAGGCGGTGCGCCTGAACTTCAGGGAAGCCGAGCAGACCAAGCCCGAATACCTGGCGATCAACCCCAAGGGCCGGGTCCCGGCGCTGGTCACTGGCCAGGGCGTGCTGACCGAGAACGTGGCGATCCTGGCCTATATCGCGCAAAGCTTTCCCGCGGCAAAGCTCGCCCCGCTGGACGACCCCTTCGCCTTCGCCCGCATCCAGGCGTTCAACGGCTACCTGGCCTCGACCGTCCACGTGAACCACGCCCACAGGGTGCGCGGCACCCGCTGGGCCGACGACCCCATCGCCATCGCCGATATGAAGCGCAAGGTGCCGGAAACCGTGGGGGCGAGCTTTGCCCTGATCGAGCGGGAAATGTTCAAGGGGCCGTGGGTGATGGGGGAGACCTACACGATCGCCGACCCTTACCTGTTCACGCTCGGCAACTGGATGGAGGGCGACGGGGTCGACCCGGCCAAGACGCCGAAGATCCTGGAACATCGCCAGCGCATGGCCGACCGCCCGGCCGTGCAGAGGGTGGTTGCGGCCGAAAAGGCCTGATTCCACCTCTCGCCGCCATGATTCGGAAGGATCGCCAGCCAGCCTGAAAGCCCTGAGAGACTGTTTCAAAAGCCGTACCTTGCAGAGACGTTGTACGTCCTTCGACAGGCTCAGGATGGGGACAATCTTTGTGGCAAAAAGACTTTCCTCATGGTGAGCCTGTCGAACCACGCAATCTGCTCGGCCGGGTCACCCAACCGCAGACCGAAACGAACCTTTCGAAACAGTCTCTGAGATGCCGGCCCCGGCCGCCGATTATTTCGTCGGAATGAAAAGTGGCATGAACGTGGGGGCGGGGGACGGTTGGGGCGTCAAGGTCTTCACCTCCGACTTCGACTGGAAATCCACCACCTTGCCGTCCGGCCCGATCAGCACCTGCAGGAACGAGATGCTGATGTCGCGCTGGCCGGTATAGAACTGGCTCCGGCCGATCCCGACGAAGCTGTAGCTCAGGAGCTGATTGCCCTTGTCCTTGACCATCGGGTAGATCGCCTGGCCGGACGGTTCCCCGAGCAGCTCGATCACCTGCTGCTTGGTGGTCACCCCACGCCGAAGCGCGGCGATTCGGCTTTCGTCGAATTTGGTCGAGGCACCCTCCATGTCGCTGATGAGGTCGTAGGCGACAAGCCGGTCGTTCCAAAAGATGAAAAACAGATTCTTGTGGCTGGTCCCGCCGAACCCGTCGGATTTCGAATAGTCGTAGTCCAGGCGAACATAGGCTCCTTCGACCGGCATCGAATCGAAGCCCGAACGCGCCGTCGCTACCTGTTCCGGACTGGGCACTGGCGCGATCTGCTGGCGACGTTGTTGAGGGGTACCGAACTGGCCGACGACGCTCTGTTCCGTCGCCACGCCGGGGCTGATCGTCGCCATCGTCGGCCTCGCGAAATCGCGGCCGCTGGAACAGGCCGCAAGCAGGCAGGCGGCCAAAACGAAGAAGACAGCACGCATGGAAGAACCCCTGGATTGTCGTCGAATCATTTGGGTTGCGGGTTGGGCGGCTGACCAGGACCGGCCGGCACCGGCGCAAGCCCTGTCGCGCGATAGTCGACAACGAAGCCGCGGGCGTCGATCAGGACATCCGCCTGCTTGTTTTCGACCGTGGTGTCCCAGACGAAGAAGCCCGTGTCGATACGGTGAAAGCCGTAGTGAAGCACGTGCGTTCCCGGGTCGCGCACAATGGGAAAAATGCCCTTGCCGGCAGGCGGGCCAAGCAGGCTCACCACCTGCGCCTCGATGGTCTGCCCTTTCACGATGTCGGGGATGCGGCTTTCGTCGAAGTCCGATGCGTCGGCGTCAAAACTGCTCATGAACATGTAATCGATGAGGACATTGTCCAGGAACAGCAGGCGCAGGCTCTTTGCCTTCGGGTCACCGCCAAGCATCCTGACCTGTGGCGCATTGTCGAGAGCATAGGTCAGCAGCGCATAGCTGCCCTCGAGCATGACCGGATCGAATGGCGTACCGCCAGCAGGCAGCGCCGTCTCCGTCGCCTTGGGCGTCACCTGGCGGGCGATCCGGGTCGGCTCGCCGAAGCGCTGGCGAACCTCCGCTTCGGTGGTGCGGCCAAGCTGGAGATCGCCCGCACTGGGCGGCGAAAACGGGCGGCCGGACTGACAAGCGCCGAGCAACAGCAAGAGGAACGCAAGGAATATTCTCGACACTCGCAACACGCTTCCCTCTTCCCGCAAACGGGTATTGTCACCGGCACTTCCCTTAAAGCGATAGAACCACATTCCCTCTCGCCGCGTCACCGTTCTTGCGGCGCGCCGCGAAGACCGCGCCCTGATCGTGCCCTGGATGCAACGCCCTCAATGGAGGGAGCAGCGCCCCGGCCGAGCGCAAAGGCCTTGAGATTCCGCCGCGGCCGCCCGATGTTGGGCAGGTTATGTCAGAACGCCCGAGTCATGCTGCCCGCTCGACCACCTCCGTGGTCGCCCAGGGGCGGGTTACGGCCGTTCTGGGCCCCACCAACACCGGCAAGACCCATTTCGCCATCGAGCGGATGCTGGCCCATCGCACCGGCATCATCGGCCTGCCGCTGCGCCTTTTGGCGCGCGAGGTCTATGACCGGGTGGTGCGGCTGAAGGGCGAGGCCGCCGCCGCGCTGATCACCGGCGAGGAAAAGATCATCGGCCGCGAGGCGCGCTATTTCGTGGCGACCGTCGAGGCCATGCCCAAGGACCGGCTGTTCGAGTTCCTGGCGGTCGACGAGATCCAGCTCGCCACCGACCTGGAGCGCGGCCATGTCTTCACCGACCGCCTGCTCCATGCCCGCGGGGTGTCGGAAACCCTGTTTCTAGGCTCGGAGACCATGCGCCCGGTGATCAAGCGCCTGATCCCCGAGGCCACCTTCATCACCAGGCCGCGCCTGTCCACCCTGACCCATGCCGGCTACCGCAAGCTGGCGCGGCTGCCGCGGCGCTCGGCCATCGTCGCCTTCTCGGCCAACGAGGTCTACGCCCTGGCTGAGGCCGTGCGGCGCCAGCGCGGCGGGGCGGCGGTGGTGCTGGGCGCCTTGAGCCCGCGCACCCGCAATGCCCAGGTCGCCATGTTCGAGGCGGGCGAGGTCGACTATCTGGTCGCGACCGACGCCATCGGCATGGGGCTCAACCTCGGCGTCGATCACGTCGCCTTCGCCAGCCTGGACAAGTTCGACGGCAAGCGCCACCGGCCGCTGACGCCGGGCGAGGTGGCCCAGATCGCCGGCCGCGCCGGCCGCCACATGCGCGACGGCACCTTCGGCACCACCGCCGGCACCGAGCAACTGGACCCCGACGTGGTGATCCGGGTCGAGGAGCACCGCTTCGAGCCGGTGCGGCAGTTGCAGTGGCGCTCGTCCGATCTCGATTTCTCCAGCGTCGCGGCCCTGCTCCGCACCCTGGAGCGGATGCCGCCGCTGCCCGGCCTGATGCGGGTGAAGGACGCCGACGACCAGTCGACCCTGAAGGCCCTGGGCACGGACGAGGAACTGGCGCCCCTGGTGGTCGGCCGCGCCCGGGTCGAGTTGCTGTGGCAGGTCTGCCAGATCCCTGATTTCCGCAAGACCATGGCCGATGTCCATGTCCGCCTGCTGGGCCGCATCTTCCGCCACCTGGCCCAGGACGGCCGCCTGCCCCAGGCCTGGGTCGAGGAGCAGTTGAACCGCCTGGACGATACCCAGGGCGATATCGATACCCTGGCGACCAGGCTCGCCTATATCCGCACCTGGACTTTCGTCGCCTATCGCGGCGATTGGCTGGATGCGCCGGAACCAATCCAGGACCAGGCTCGTTCAATCGAGGATCGCCTGTCGGACGCGCTGCACGAGCGGTTGACCCAGCGCTTCGTCGATCGGCGGTCCTCGGCACTGATCCGGAGCCTCGCCGGCGAGGCCGAGTTGTTGGGGGCTGTCGACTCCGCAGGTGACGTGCTGGTCGAAGGGGAGTATGTGGGACGCATGTCTGGACTGAAATTCATCCCCGACCCCGATGCGGAAGGCGTCGACGGGAAGGCAGTGCTGGCGGCCGCGAACCGCGCCCTCGGCCCTGAAGTGACCCGCCGCACCGACGAACTCGAAGCCGCCGGCGACGAGGTCTTCAAGCTCGACCCCGAAGGGCGGATCGTCTGGGATGGAAATGTCCTGGCCCGGCTGGTGCCGGGACGCGACGCCCTGCACCCGCGGGTTCACCTGCTGCCCCATGAACTGCTGGACGGGGCGCAGCGCGACCGCGTGCTGCACCGGCTGGAGCGGTTCGTGGCAACCCGGGTCGAGACCGTGCTGGGCGCCCTGACCAAGCTGCAATCGGCCGAGGAACTGCCCGGCCCCGCCCGCGGCCTGGCCTTCCGCCTGAGCGAAGCCCTGGGCGCCATTCCCCGGCGCGACATTGCCGGCGAACTCGACGCCCTGCCCCAGCCCGCGCGGGCCGAACTGCGCCGCCTGGGCGTCAAATTCGGCAAGCTGACGATCTATCTGCCGGGCCTGCTGAAGCCCGAGGCCACCCAGCTCAAGCTGAGCTTGCGCGCCGTGCTGCTGGGCCAGGGTTCGGTGACCCCGCCGCCGGCGGGCCATGTCGCCTATCTGCTCGACGGCCAGACGCCGGACGAATGGCTGACCGTTGCCGGCTTCCGCCGCTGCGGCGCCAAGGCCATCCGCATCGACATGCTGGAGCGCCTGGACCAGACCCTGCGCGACCGCCAGGGCGAGGATGCGATCACGCCGACCGGCGAATTGACCGGGCTTGTCGGCTGCTCGAACGACGAGTTCGTCGCCGTCATGCGTGCGCTGGGCTATGAGAAGCTGACCCTGGAAGACGGCGCCGTGCGCTACCGTGTGCGCGGCCGCAAGGGTCGCCCACGCCCGGCAGCCAAGCCCGCTGCCGCCCCGACACCGGCCGACGCGGCCGCCCCGCTTGAGGGTGCCGCCCCGCCGGCGGAGGGCGAAGCCGCCCCGAGCGAAACCACGGCGGCCGAGCCGGCGCCGGGCGACGCCGCCCCTGTCGAAACCGCCGGCGAGGTCGATGCCGCCGCTCCCGTTGCCGCGAGCGAGGTCGCGGCCACCGATGTTGCTGCGCCCGCCCCTGCCCCGAGGGCCAGCGCCCGCCGCGCGAGGGCCGTCGCCGCGGCGGCAAGCACAAGCACGGACCCAAGCCGGGTCGGCCCCAGCAGGACGGTGCCCAGCAGCACGAAACCAAGCGGGCCGACGGCGGGCGGCACGAAGGTGGACGGCACGAGGGCGGGCGGCCCGACGGCGGCAACGGCCGGCATGCCGGGCCCAAGCCCCAGCATCAGGGCCAACCGCACCGGGACAACAATCGCCCCCGCCGGCCCGATCCCGCACCGGTGAAGATCGATCCCGATTCGCCCTTCGCGGCCCTGGCCGCCCTGCGCGAAAAACTCGGCCGCTGATGGCTGACGGCGCGGGGCCTTCGCTCCGCCTCGACAAATGGCTGTGGCACGCGCGTTTCGTGAAGACGCGCGGCCTGGGCGCCGATCATGCCGAACGCGGGCGGGTGCGCCTGAACGGCCAGCCGGCCCTGAAGGCCCATCAGGCGATCCGGATCGGCGACGTGCTGACCCTGGGTTTCCTGCCCCAGGTCCGCGTCGTGCGCGTGCTGGGCCTGGGCGTGCGCCGCGGCCCGGCGCCCGAGGCCCAGGGCCTCTACCTCGACATCACCCCGGCAGCAGAACCCCGGGATTCATGATGCCCTTGGGATCGAGCCGGCGCTTGACCGCCTGAAGCGCCGCGACGGCCAGGCCCGGCACCTCGCGGGCATAATGCGCCGCGTGATCGCGCCCCACCGCATGGTGATGGGTGATCGTGCCGCCCAGCTCGATCAGGGCATCGGAGGCCGCCTGCTTCACCACCTGCCATTGGCCGATCAGATCGGCCAGATCCCCACGGCCGAGGCCGTAGAAAGTGAAATAGGGCGCGGCGCCATCGGCATAGACATGGGTCAGGCGGCAGGTCACCTGCCCCGGCCGGCCCGTAACCCTGAGGATTGCGTCGCGCACCCGGGCCTTCACCGTGTCGACAAAATCGTCGAAGCGGTCCCAGGTGATCGCGGTCTCGAACGTGTCGACCATGACCCCGCGGGCGACCAGCACCTCGCGGTAATAGGGCGCCCGCAGGAAGGCGTTGCGCCATGCCCCGGCCGCCCCCTCGCGCTGGCCGCCGGTGCTCGAAGCCTTGGGCGGCGCAAAGCGGCCGCCATGGGCACGGCAGATCTCGAGCGCGCCGGCCATCAGCGCATCGAGCGGGGCACCGGCGCTTTCGAAGCCCAGCACCAGCAGGTCGGCGCTGCCGTCGCCGGCGAAGGTGGCCAACGCTTCGCCGGCATCGATCAGGCGGCAATTAGCCGGCTGGAATCCGGCCTGCACGATCTCCCGGATCGCCTCGGCGCCACGATGGAAACCGTCGAAGGCGATCGAGGTGCCGAGGCGCTGCTTGGGGATATCCTGCAGGCGCATCCAGGCGCTGGCGAGAATGCCGAAAGCCCCTTCCGACCCGGCGACCCAGCGATTGGTGTCGGGGCCGGCGCCCGAGGCCGGCAGGCGCCTGGTCTCGATCCGGCCCGCCGGCGTCACCAGGGTGACGGCCTCGACGAATTCCTCGATATGGGTGGGACCGGTGGCGTAGTGGCCGCCGGAACGCGTCACGATCCAGCCGCCCAGGGTGGAGAATTCGAAGCTCTGGGGAAAATGGCGCAGGGTCAGGCCATGGGGCTTCAGGCCCGCCTCCAGCGCCGGGCCGAACATGCCGCCCTCGATCAGCGCGGCACGGCTGGTGCGGTCGATCTCGCGGATCCTGTCCAGCCGCCCCATGTCGAGGCTGAGTGCTGCGCGGTCGCCGGGCGGTGTAACCCCACCCACCACGCTGGAGCCACCGCCGAACGGGATCAGGGCCACATCCTGCGCCCCGGCCCAGTCCATCAGGGCGGCGATATCGGCCTCGTCACGCGGGAAGGCGACCAGGTCGGGCGCCGTCGTGAAATCGCGCAGGAACGGCTTCACCTGATCGGGGAAGGAACGCCCCAGGGCGTGCACCAGCCGCGCGTGATGATCAGCGGTGACGATGCCGGCCAGCGACGCCGGCACCTGGACCCGCGGCCGGCCCAGCGAGATTTCTTCAGGCGCCGGCGGCGGCACGACGCCCAAGCTGTCGACCCCGAAACGCTGTGCGGCCAGGCCCGCCAGCATCCCGACCTCCGCCTCGCTCGCCCCCTCGTCGGCAAAGCCCCAGCCCCAGAATTTCCGCTGCCGCATCCCGCTCCCCCGTCCTTGACCCGTCATGCGCGGGTCTTGGGCGAAGGATGGCAGGGCCGGGCAAAGGAGGAAACCACCTTGATCGTCATCCCGGCGAAGGCCGGGATCCATTCTGGGCCAGCGCGAGATGTCCCAATGGATTCCGGCCTTCGCCGGAATGACGTTTTGGATTACAGGAGGTCAGATGATCGCGGTGCGGCCGAGCGCCAGGAATTTCTCGCGGCGTTCGCGGCGGATGGTGGCGGCGTCCTTGCCCTTGAATTCGTCGAGCGCGGTCGAGATGGCGTGGCCGACCGAGGCGATCGCCGCCTTGGGGTCGCGCTGGGCACCGCCCAGAGGCTCCGAGACCACGGCGTCGATGACGCCCAGGCGGATCAGGTCCTGGGCCGTGAGTTTCAGGGCCGCGGCGGCGTCCTGGGCCTTTTCGGCCGAGCGCCACAGGATTGAGGCACAGCCTTCGGGCGAGATCACCGAATAGACCGCGTGTTCGAGCATCAGCACGCGGTTGGCCGTGGCCAGCGCGACCGCGCCGCCCGAGCCGCCCTCGCCCACGATCACCGCGACATTGGGCACACCCACGCGCAGGCATTGCTCGGTCGAGCGGGCGATGGCTTCCGACTGGCCGCGCGCCTCGGCCTCGACGCCGGGAAAGGCGCCCGGGGTGTCGATCAGGGTGATGACGGCCATGCCGAAGCGGTCGGCCAGGTCCATCAGGCGGATCGCCTTGCGGTAGCCCTCGGGCTTGGCCATGCCGAAGTTGTGGCGCAGGCGGCCTTCGGTGTCCGAGCCCTTTTCATGGCCGATGACCACCACGGGGCGGCCGCGGAAGCGGCCCATGCCGCCCAGGATCGCCTTGTCGTCGCCGAAGGCCCGGTCGCCCGCCAGCGGCACGAAATCCTCGATCAGCATGCGGACATAATCGTTGAAGCGCGGGCGCGACTGATGCCGCGCCACCTGGGTCTTCTGCCAGGCGGAAAGCTTGCCGTAGGTCTGGCGCAGCAGCAGGTCGGCCTTCACCTCGAGCCGAGCGACATCCTCGGCGATCGAAATGCCCTGCGTCGCCGGCATGGCCTGCAGTTCCTTGATCTTCGCCTCGAGTTCCGCAATCGGCTTCTCGAAGTCGAGGAACGTAACCATTGACCGACCTCTTCCCTTGCCCCACCAGCCCCCTGAACCGGGCTCTGCCTACTTGTTGGCGATACGATCCGCCTGGGTGACCAGTGCCTGCGCCTGGCGGATCGACGCGAGATCGATCAGCTTGCCGTCCAGCGACACCGCGCCCTTGCCCTCGGCCTGGGCCTGGGCCATGGCTTCGAGGATGCGCCGCGCCTTGGTAACTTCCTTTTCAGGCGGCGTGAAGACCTCATTCGCAACCGGGATCTGCTTGGGATGGATGGCCCACTTGCCTTCGCAGCCCAGAACGGCGGCGCGCAAGGCCTGGGCGCGGTAGCCGTCCGAGTCGGAATAGTCGCCGAAGGGGCCGTCGATCGGGCGCAGGCCGTTGGCGCGGGCCGCCACCACCATGCGGGCGATGGCGTAGTGCCACATGTCGCCCCAGTGGCGGAAGCGCTCGCCCGCCTCGTCCGGGTCGGTCAGCACGGCATAGCCCGGGTTGGGGCCGCCGATCTGGGTGGTCTGCGCCCGGGTCGAGGCGGCATAGTCGGCAACACCGAAATGCAGCGACTCGTTGCGCTTGGAAGCGGCCGCGATCTCGTGGATGTTCTGCATGCCGAGCGCGGTTTCGATGATGTGCTCCAGGCCGATCTTCTTCTTGCGGCCGATCGCCGCCTCGATCTGGGTCAGCATCATGTCGACGGCATAGACGTCCGACGCGGTGCCGACCTTGGGGATCATGATCAGGTCCAGGCGCTCGCCGCCCCGCTCGACCACTTCCACGATGTCCTTGTAGGCATAGTGGGTGTCGAGGCCGTTGATGCGCACGGCGATGGTCTTGTCGCCCCAGTCCACGTCGTGCAGGGCCTGGATGATGTTCTCGCGCGCCTTGGGCTTGTCGTCGGGGGCGACCGCATCCTCGAGGTCGAGGAAAATCACGTCGGCGGCCGATTTCGCCGCCTTTTCGAACATGTGCGTGCTCGAGCCGGGGACGGCGAGTTCACAGCGGTTCAGGCGGGCGGGGGCTTGTTCGACGATCTTGAAGCTCATCAGGCGTCTCCGGTGGCGGCGCGCGACCCTAGAAAGCAGTGCCGAGCTTGTCAACGCGCGCCGCGGGCTCAATTTGTGCGGCGCGGCAATTTTGCCATCGGATGGTGCCGGTTGACGAGGGTCCTGAGCTTCTCGTCGAGCACATGGGTGTAAATTTCCGTGGTCGAGATGTCGGCATGGCCCAAAAGCGTCTGGACCACACGCAAATCCGCCCCGTGGGCCAGCAGGTGGCTGGCAAAGGCATGGCGCAGGACGTGGGGCGAGACCCGCTCGGGCTCGATCCCCGCCTCGATGGCCAGGGCCTTCATGCCCTGCGCGAAGTGCTGGCGGGTCATGTGGCCGGTGGCGGTGCCGGCCGGAAACAGCCATTTCGCCTGTTTGGGCAGCAAGGCGGCGGGGCGCACCTCCAGCCAGCGGCTGAGTGCTGCCCGGGCCGGCTGCGACAGCGGCACCAGGCGCTCCCGCCCGCCCTTGCCCCGCACCAGGGCGAAGCGGGGATCGTGCGCGAGGGCTGCCAGCGGCAGGCCGACCAGTTCGCTCACCCGCAGGCCGGTGGCATAAAGCATTTCGACCAGGGCCAGTTGGCGCAGGGCGCGGCGCTGGCGCGACAGGCCGGCGGCCGTCTCGATGCCCTTGACCGCCGCCTGCAGCAAGGCCTCGACCTCCTCCTCGCTCAGGTACTTGGGCAGCCGGCGGCCGCGGCGCGGCGCCTCGATCCGGCTGGTGGGATCGTCGGTGCGCACGCCGTCGGCCAGCACGAAGCGATGAAACTGGCGCAGGGCCGACAGCCGCCGCGCCGCCGTGGCGGGCTTCAGGCCCCGGCCCTCGACACTGGCGAAATAGGCTTCGACATCCTCAGGCGCCGCTTGCCCCAAGGTGCGCCCCTGGCGGACAAGGAAGCCGGCATAGTCGGCCAGGTCCCGGCGGTAGCTGGCGATGGTATTGGCGGCGGCGTTGCGTTCCGCCGTCATCATTTCGAGGAAAGTCTCGATCAGGCTGTCGGCCTCGCCCAGCGATGGCGCGGCCTTGGGCGGCCGGCCGCGACGGCGTGCCGGCGTGCTCACAGGCCGGCCGCGAGCGCGGCCTCGATGGCGAGCGCCGTCGCTTCGCCGTCCAGGCCGACCCGGCGCAGGCTGGTCACCGCGACATTCAGTTCCGCCGGCCCGACGGCCGACAGCGGCCGGTCGCCCAGGATGACCAGGACGATGGCAATGGCCTCGCCGCGCCGGCTGGACAGGATCATGTCCTCAAGCTGCCGGCTGACCCCTTCGGGTACCTTGGCGCTGCCGTCATAGCCCGCGCGCCCGGCATCGGCCAGCTTGGCCGGGACAGGCAGGTTGAGGCCGTCGAGCAGGGCCGCGGCGATGGCCAGCCGGCGCGCGCCGGCCGCCCCGCCGCTGGTCGCCTCGATGAAGCCGTCGACCCCGCCGGGCGGCGGCTTGCCGCCGCTGCCGCTGAGAATCGCCTGATGGAGCCAGAGCAGGGTAACCGCCTTGGCGGGCCGACCGCCCGCGGCCTGGCCCAGGCGCATGATCTGGGCCAGGGCGGCGGCCTCGTCGCCGGCCCACAGGGCGGCCCGGGCCAGGGCCGCCCCGATGGGCGGCGGCAGCGACTGGCCGGCAACATCGGTGATGGCCTGGGCCTCGACCCGGGCCAGGGTGCCGGACAGTTCCTCGCCCGCGCCGGCCTCGATCAGGGTGGCCACGGCCTGGGCGCGCACCGCCGGGCCCGAGGCCTCGACCACCGCCCGGTGCAACGAGGCCCGCCGCAGCGACGGCGCCAGGCCCGCCACCGCGCCCGTCGGCGTCGGCCCGGTCGAGTAGAGTTCGGCCAAGGTGAACGCCGGCACGATACCCACCGCCTCGCCCCGTTCGGCGGCGGCAAGCCGATCTTCCAGCGGCCCGGTCGCGCGAGCCAGCAAGGCCAAGTTGAGCGGCGCCATCGCCTTGTAGCCGTCAGCGGTCAGGGCGATGCCCTGCGCCTCGGCCGCCCACAGGCTCAGCGTGTCGGCGGCATCGACCACGGCGGCCGGCGGCCGTTGCCCGCCGGTCAGGCCGGCGATCAATTGCCCGAAGCCCTCGGGGACGTTGCCGCGTTCCCGCGCCAGTTCCAGCGCGATCTGGGCCCCGGCCGAATCGCCGTTGGTCGCCCGGCACAGGGCCACGGCGCGCAGCACGTCGACCTGCCGGCCGGCCTCGCCGTCCAGGCGGTCCAGGCCGGCGGTGCACAGGCGCTGACGGTCGGACAGGGCGGCGAGACCGTCGACCACGGCACTCAGCGCGTCGATCGGCAGCTTGGCCAGGCCGGCTTGCGCCAGCGCACCCAGCGCCTCGGCCTCGCCGGCCTTGGCCAGGCGCTGGACCGATTCGGCGCGCACCGACGAAAACGGCATCTCGACGGTCAACAGACGGCGCGTCAGATCACGGGCCACCGTGCTGCGCGCCGGGGCCGGCAGGCGCGGCACCAATTGCTCGACCAGGGCCTTGTCGGCGTTCAGCCACAGGGTGCGGCCGAAAACCTCCCCGCCCGGAACGACGGGCAGCGGCAGCGGCTCGGTCATTGCCGCCACCGCAGGCGGATCGAGGGGCACCATCTCGATGGCACCGGGCAAGGCGGCACCGCGCGGATCGGTGCCGTAGAGCGGCGTGCCCAGCGCCCCGGGCTGGCCGCCCGGGCGGCTGATGCTGGGCGTGGGATCGATCATGCCGGGCGGGGTCAGTTCGATCGGCCCGCCGGCGATGGGCATCGGCACGTCCGGGATCGGCACCGGCGGCTGGCCGGCCGGCGAGGCCGGGTCCAGCACCGGCGGCAGCAGGCTCAGCGGCCCGGCGGCAGGCGGCGACTGGGCCTGTGCCGCAAAAGGCAGTAGCGCGACGGCGGTGGTCGCGAGAAGGCGACGGAGGGGGTGGCCCCTACTCCGGGAACCGGTCATTGGGCAGAACCTGTTCCACCCGCTCCCGCTGAATGGGAGGATCGAAGGTCGCGAGGTAGATCGCGCCACCCACCACAGCGGCGAGCACGACCCCGGTCAAGATGATGATCAATTTCGGCATGGCGCGAGAATATGTATGGCCCTGGGCAGGATTATGGCGGGGTGCGGATCGTTCGCGTCGCTGTTGCGCCGCGCGAATCCATCGCCCCGCCGACAAGATGCAGGCACTCTAGGAGCCGCGCCTGCGCATCACAAGGGCCTGGGCCCATAAGGGCACGGCTTGAAAGATCGGCGCCCACGGGGCACATTCCGCGCCGTGGACGACGATCTTCAATTCAACGATGCCCCTCACCCGGCACCCCCGCCCTTCCCCCTCGACCGCACCGTCGTGCTGGTCGGCCTGATGGGCGCCGGCAAGAGTTCGATCGGCCGGCGGCTGGCGCAGCGCCTGCACGTGCCCTTCATCGATGCCGACACCGAAATCGAGGCCGCCGCCGGCTGCTCCATCGACGAGATCTTCGAACGCCACGGCGAAGCCGCCTTCCGCGACGGCGAGCGCCGGGTCATCGCCCGCCTGCTGGCCGACCATTCGCCCCATATCCTGGCGACCGGCGGCGGCGCCTTCATGGACCCCGAGACCCGCACCGCGATCAAGGCCGCCGCCACCTCGATCTGGCTGCGCGCCGATCTCGATGTCCTGCTGAAGCGGGTGAAGAAACGCAACAACCGCCCGCTCCTGAAACGCGGCGATCCGCGCGAGATCCTCGAGCGGCTGATCTCCTCGCGCTATCCCGTCTATGCCCAGGCGGACCTGACCGTCGAGAGCCTGGACGGGCCCCACGAGCAGGTGGTCGAGGCCGTGATCGAGAAGATCGCATCGCTGCGCCGCGGCACACCGGGAACCCCATCATGAGCGAGACTGTCCGCGTTCCTGTCGCCCTGGGCGAGCGCGCCTACGACATCTTCATCGGCGCCGGCGTGGTCGAGCGGCTGGGCGCCGGGGTGCGCGAGCTGTTTCCGCGCGGCCGGGCCCTGATCGTCACCGACGAGCATGTCGCCCCGCTGCATCTGGCCAAGGCCCAGGCCAGCCTCGACGGTGCCGGCGTGCGCCACCAGGCCATCGTCCTGCCGGCCGGCGAGGGCAGCAAGTCCTTCGCCATGCTGGAACGGCTGATGGCGCATCTGCTCGATGCCCGGATCGAGCGGCGCGACGCCGTCGTGGCGCTGGGCGGCGGTGTGATCGGTGACCTGGCGGGTTTCGCCGCGTCGATCGCCAAGCGCGGCGTCGATTTCGTGCAGGTGCCGACCACCATGCTGGCCCAGGTCGACAGTTCGGTGGGCGGCAAGACCGGCATCAACACCAGCCACGGCAAGAACCTGGTCGGTGCCTTCCACCAGCCGCGCCTGGTGCTGGCCGACATCGCCCTGCTCGAAACCCTGCCCCGGCGCGAATTGCTGGCCGGCTATGCCGAGGTGGTGAAGTACGGCCTGCTGGGCGACGCCGATTTCTTCGACTGGCTGGAAGTGCACGGCCCCGCCCTGGTCGACGGCGACCGGCCCGCGCGCATCGAGGCGGTGCGCCGCTCGGTCGTGGCCAAGGCCCGCATCGTCGCCGCCGACGAGCGCGAGACCGGCGAGCGAGCCCTGCTGAACCTGGGCCACACCTTCGGCCACGCGCTGGAAGCGGCGACCGGCTTCGGCCCGCGCCTGCTGCACGGCGAAGGCGTTGCCATCGGCATGCGCCTGGCCTTCGACCTCTCGGTGCGGCTGGGCCTGTGCCCGGGCCAGGATGCCGTGCGGGCGCGCCGCCACATGGCCGCCGTCGGCCTGCCCACCGCCCCGGCCGATATCGAAGGCGCCGCCGGCCTGGGCCCGGCTCTGGCACCGGCGGCCCTGATCGGCCACATGGCGCAGGACAAGAAGGTGCTGGACGGCAAGCTGACCTTCATCCTGGCCCGCGGCATCGGTGATGCCTTCATCACCCAGGACGTGCCGATCGAGGCTGTAGATGCCGTCCTGAAGGCGGCCTGAGGCGTTGTCGCGCTGCCTTGTAAGGCTGCGGCGGGCGCGTTAGGATTTGTCGCCGCAAAATGCAAGCCGGGGGGCCACGCATGAGTGACGTACCTGTCGTTCAGGCGTTTCCCAAGCGGCCCATCGCGATCAAGGTGGTGGCAGCCGACGTCCGGCGCCGCAGGCTGATGCTGGTCGGCGCCCTGCTGCTGTTCCTGCCCCTGGTCTGGTATGGCAATTCGACGCTGCAGCGCTGGTCGCTTCGGGCCGACCTGCGCGAGCGCGGTGTTACGGCCGAGGTACTGAACGCGGAAGGAAGCTGCCTGTCGCGGCGCGGTGTCAGCGGCGATACCCCGCGCGGCTGCGATTACGACATCCGCTATGCCGTCCGGCCCGAGCATGGCGGCGGCGAGCGCGAGGCGAGCGTCTATCTGCCGGGCGCGCCGCCGCTCGTCTTCGCCCCGAGCGTTCTCTACGATCCGCAAGACCCCAGCCGGGTGATGACCGAGCGCGCCGTCCAGCAGGACGATCGCATCGTCGACATCGCCATCCCCACGGCTCTGCTCACGCTGATGCCCCTGTTGGCGCTGCTCGTCTGGTTTGCCACCGGCAAGGGCGCGCTCGTCAAGGCCGCCGCGGCCCCCCGGCCGGCCATCGTTGCCATCGAGCGGGCGGTGCGCCGGCAGAACCGGCTGGAGATCTGGTTCCGCAAGCCCGACGGCAAGGGCCAGGGCATGAGGTCGTTCCCGAAAGGCGGGCCGCTGCTGGTGGCGCCGCCGCCTGGCGCGGCGCCGGACAAGCAATGGGCGCTGGCGCTGCTGAACCTCAGCGGCTACCCGATCCTGCTCGACGAGGAACTGGCCGAGTTGGAACTGACCGAGGCGGAGCGCGGCGCGATTTACCGGGCGGCGCGGGGATGAGGCCGGCCCCGCCCTATTCCGCGGCACGCGCCGGCCGGCGGCGGTAGTAGTCGACCACCCAGCAGCGCAGGGCGGAGGTGAAATTGCCGCCGCGCGCCCCGGCCGAAACCCGCTCGCACAGGCCGGCGAGATCGACCTGCTCGCGATGGCAGATTTCCTCGACCGCCTCCCACAAGGTGGGTTCGAGACGGATACTCGTCCGCCGGCCCTGAATTCTGACGTTGCGCACCTGCATGCCTGCCTCGCCGCGCTCGATCGGCATGGCCAGCATCATGGCACAAGTGGCAGACGGCACATCAAAAAAGTTGTGCCGCCGGCAAATACCCCCGTGGCGGGCGTCAGAACAGGAAGTCACTCGCGTCGAGCACGCCCAGGTTCACGCCTTGCAGGATGAACTTGTCGGTCCCGAAAGCGATCACCACATCGGCCCCGACCTGCGACATGTGCGACTGGATGTCGGCGAAGGAATTCGCGACGCTGCCCGTGAAGTCCAGGTAGTCGTAGTTGTTGGTGAAGTCCTTCACCGTATCCACGCCCGTGCCCGTCGCGAAGACGAAGGTATCGCGGCCGGCATCGCCCTGCAGCGTGTCGTTGCCGGCGCCGCCGTCGATCCGGTCGTGGCCCTCGTCGCCGAACAGGGCGTCGAGATCGAGGCCGCCGAACAATTGGTCGTTCATCAGACCGCCGTGGAGCGTGTCGTTGCCGGCACCGCCTGTCAGCGTATCGGTCCCGTTGCCGCCCGACAGGCTGTCGTTCTGGGTGCCGCCGTCCAGCGTATCGTTGCCCTCGCCGCCTTCCAGGGCATCGGCCCCGGCATCGCCGTTGATGGTGTCGTTGCCGTCCTCGCCGCGCAGCCAGTCGAGGCCCTGGCCGCCCGAAATCGTGTCGGCCCCCAGGCCGCCCGTCACATAGTTGGCCGCGTTGTTGCCGGTCAGCGTGTCGTCGAAGGACGAACCGCTGATGTTTTCGATTTGCGTGAGAGTGCCGCCCTGCACCCCGCCGATGCTGAACTTGCCGAGCGTCAGGTTGACCACCGCCGGCCCATCGGCGTTGTAGATGGTGAGCGTGTCGATCCCCGTGCCGCCGTTGTAGCTGTCGCCGCTGCTCAAGGGGCCGTCGACGACGAACGTGTCGCTGCCGCCGCCGCCGACCACCTTGTCCTTGCCGCCTTCGAGCAGCCAGAAGACATCGTTGCCGCCGCCGCCGATCAGCGTGTCGTTGCCGGCGCTGTCATACATGGTGTAGGCGGCATCGGTTTCGGCGCTGGCGTCGATGTAGGCGTAATTGCCGGATCCCAGGGCGCTGGAAACGCTGACCAGCAGGGATTCGCCCGTGTTCAGGTTGCCGTCGGCTAAGAAGAGCTTGTAGGTGAAGCCCGACCGCAGCACCACCCGTTCGAGCCCGGCCAGGCCGTCGTCGGCGAAATAGACGCCGGCACTATAGTCGCCGGTGAGATCCAGCGTGTCATAGCCGCTGCCGCCGTAGACCAGGTCCGAGGCGTCGAGCCCGCCGTTGAAATAGAAGGAGTCGTCCCCGCCCAGGCCGGAGAAATAGTCGCTGCCCGAATAGCCGGCGCGGAACAGGTCGCCCGACTGGCCGCCGGTGAAGACCTCGTTGCCGGCGCCGTCATAGAAGTCGAACCAGCCGTCCGTCTCCTGGGAGCCGTTGAAGACCACCGAGAGGCCGGGAGCCAGCGAACGGACGTCGATATTCAGCATCTGCCCAGCGGCCAGCAGGCTGTCGGCCGCCTGGAAGGAGGCGCCGAAGTCGCCGGTAACGTTCAGTGTTTCGACATTCTTGAAATTGGCGCCGGTGAGCTGGACGGTCGCCGGCTGCACCCCGCGGAAGTAGACGACGTCCGACCCGGCGCCGCCGTCGAACACGTCGCCCGCGCCGAAATTGTTCTCGGCCACCAGAACGTCGTTACCGCCCTGGCCGTCGACAAAGTCCGTGCCGCCATAGGACATCGACATGGCGTCGGCGCCCTGGCCGCCGATCAGGATGTCGTCGCCGTAGGAGTCGGAGACATTGAAGCCGCCGTCGGTCTCGGCCGAACCGTTGAAATGCAGGTAATGGCCCGTGCCGCCGAAGCCCACGCCATAGGCGCTGACCGTCATCGCCTGGCCGGCGGCGACCGTGTTGTTGCTGGTCGTGATGTCGTAGGAAAAGCCCGTGGTCATTTCGAGCTTTTCGACAAAGCGAACCGTGGTCGAATTGAACGTCAGACCGGCGCCGTAATCGCCCTTCAGGGTCAGCGTGTCGACGCCGTCGCCGCCGTTGACCTTGTCGGCAGCCATCAAGGTGGCGCCGAAATCGATTTTGTCGTCGCCCCCGTTGCCGTTGACCGTGTCGACGCCGCCTTGGGTCATGTCGAAGGTATCGGGGTCGATGGTGCCTTGCTTGGTGTCGTTATTGTTGGTGCCTACGAAGTCCATGATGTCGTCTCGATCCCCTGGATTGGGCCGCCCGTCTATAGCCGAGCGGCCCGGATGCAAGCAAAGGCAGTCCTGCCAAAATGTTCATCCGTCACGGTGTTAACGCTCCCCCGGCGCCAGCAGCGTCAGTTGCAGGGCATGCAGACCGTCGGCGAATTCCTGGGCCAGCAGGGCGTTGACCTGGCGATGGCGGGCGACCCGGCCCTGGCCGGCGAAGGCGGCCGAGACGACCTTGATGTTGAAATGGGTCTCGCCTGCCTCGCGGTGGCCGGCGTGACCTGCATGACGGGCGGAATCGTCGACCACTTCGACAAGGGTCGGCGCCAGCGCCTGCTCGAGTTTTTCGCGGATTCGATCGGCCATGCGCATTGGGAATTCCCGTCCTGACGCCGCGTCGACATATCACCTGCCGGCCGCGCTTGTTTCACGTTTGCGCCGCACCCATAATCCCTGAATGTCCCGGAAGGAAAGCGCATATCCGCGCCGGGCCGCGAACGGCCCCCGCGAAACCCCGGCGCTGCGCGTCTGCGCAGCGGACGGTTGCGCTTGCCCGGGCGAATACCGGGCGCCGCGCTCCCGCGATCCGGCCGACGAGCCGCTGTGGTTCTGCCTCGATCATGTCCGGGAATACAACAAGTCGTGGAACTGGTTCGACGGCATGGGCCAGGACGAGATCGAACGCTATCAGAGCCAGAACTCCACCTGGCAGCGGCCGACCTGGCGCCTGGGCGAGCGCTCGGCCGGCAGCCGCGCCAACAACGGCGACACGGCCAGCCACCATGACCCCTTCGACCTGCTGGGCGAGGCCGGCTATCGCTTCGACGGCAAGGCCAAGGCGGGCGCCGTGCCGGAAGCCCGCCGCATCTCGCCCGAAGACAAGCATGCCCTGGCCGTGCTGGAACTTGACGCCGGCGTCAGTGCCCCGGACGTCAAGTCGCGCTACAAGGCGCTTGTGAAACGCTACCATCCTGATCGCAACGGCGGGGACAAGTCCGCCGAAGCCCGGCTGCGCGAAGTGATCGATGCCTATCGGCACCTGCGCACCAAGGGCTTCATGCGTGAGGAAGCAACCAGGTAACCGGTATTTAAGCCCGCGAGTAGGATCGAACATGACTGCAACCGCCACCGCTGCGCCCCGCGAAGGCATGCCCGACATCAAGGTGTCGGCGCGCCAGTTGTTCGGGATCGACAGCGACCTCGAAGTGCCTGCCTTCTCGACGGCGAACGAATATGTTCCCGACGTCGACGAGAGCTATCGCTTCGATCGCGAGACCACCTTGGCCGTGCTCGCGGGCTTTGCCTATAACCGGCGCGTCATGATCCAGGGCTATCACGGCACCGGCAAGTCGACCCATATCGAGCAGGTGGCGGCGCGCCTGAACTGGCCCTGCATCCGCATCAACCTGGACAGCCACATCAGCCGCATCGACCTGGTGGGCAAGGATGCGATCGTGCTGAAGGAAGGCCGCCAGGTCACCGAGTTCCGCGAAGGCATCCTGCCCTGGGCCCTGCAAAGCCCGACCGCCCTGGTGTTCGACGAATACGACGCCGGCCGGCCCGACGTGATGTTCGTGATCCAGCGCGTGCTGGAAGTCGAAGGCCGCCTGACCCTGCTGGACCAGAACCGCGTCATCCGCCCGCACCCGGGCTTCCGCCTGTTCTCGACCGCCAACACGGTCGGCCTGGGCGACACCACCGGCCTCTATCACGGCACCCAGCAGATCAACCAGGGCCAGATGGACCGCTGGAACATCGTGGTGACGCTCAACTACCTGCCCAAGGAGCAGGAAGTGGCGATCGTCCTGGCAAAGTCGCCCAGCTTCGACACGGCGGAAGGGCGCAAGTCGATCAACGCCATGGTCGGCGTCGCCGAGTTGTCGCGCGCGGGCTTCATCGCCGGCGACATCTCGACCGTGATGTCGCCCCGCACCGTGATCACCTGGGCCGAGAATGCGCGCATCTTCAACGATATCGCCTTCGCCTTCCGGGTGACCTTCCTCAACAAGTGCGACGAGGTCGAACGGGCGACGGTGGCCGAGTACTACCAGCGCTGCTTCGGTAAGGAACTGCCCGAGTCCGCCGCCAACATCCGCATGTCCTGATCCTTCGATGTCCAGGCCCGAGAGTCCTGTCGAACCCTTCAAGCGCGCCGTCGCCGCGACCATGCGCGCGATTGCCGAGAAGACCGAGCTGACCGTCGCCTTCGGCGCCGAGGGGATGAGCAATCGCCCCAATGCCGCCGCCCCGGCAGCGGCTTTGCCGGCGTGTCGGGTGCCGCCGCCAGCCCAGGCGCGGCCGCGCGACTACCCCTGCCCTCGCGCGAGCTGACGCCGGCCGAGGTCGCCCAGGTGCGTGGCCAGGCCGACTCGATGGCCCTGCGCCTGCGCCACCACGACGACAAGCTGCACGGCCAGTTCGTGCCCGAAGGCACCACCGCCCGGGCCGTGTTCGACGCGGTCGAACAGGCGCGCTGCGAGTCGATCGGGGCCAACGACATGCTGGGCGTCGCCGGCAACCTGGGCGCCATGCTGGAAGAGCGCTGCAAGGCGCGGGGTTATGCCCGCATCACCGAACGCGCCGACGCGCCCTTGTCGGAGGCAGTCGCCCTGATGGTGCGCGAGCGCCTGACCGGCAGCCGGCCGCCCGACTCCGCGACCAAGATGGTCGACCTGTGGCGCGACTGGATCGACGAGAAGGGCGGCCGCGACCTCGACCGGCTGGCCGCCGTGCAGGGCGACCAGGCCGCCTTTGCCCGTGCCTCGCGCAAGCTGATCGCCGACCTCGGCCTGTCCGAGGACATGGGCGCCGAACCCGAGGAGAACGAGGACAAGGACGACAGCGAGGACGAGAACGACCAGGAAGGCGACGGCGACGAGAACCAGGGCGACGGCGTCGCCCCCGAAGGCTCGAGCACCGAAATGGTCGAATCCGACGACCCCAGCGCCGACGATTCGACCGAGACCGCCGTCCACGTCGATTCCGAAGACGACATGGACGGGGCCGAGGGCGACGATTCCTCGGAAGCCATGCGGCCCTGGCGGCCCAACGGCCCGATCACCAACGAGCCGGGCGAGCCGCCCTACCGCGCCTTCACCACCGAATTCGACGAGGAAACCGAGGCCGAGGACCTGTGCGACGCCGACGAGATGACGCGCCTGCGCGCCTATCTCGACCAGCAGCTCCTGTCCTTGCAGGGCGTCGTCTCCAAACTCGCCAACCGCCTGCAGCGCCGCCTGATGGCCAAGCAGAACCGCTCGTGGGTGTTCGATCTCGACGAGGGCATCCTGGACGCCGCGCGCCTTTCGCGCGTCGTCACCGATCCCATGCACCCGCTGTCCTTCAAGCACGAGACCGACACGGATTTCCGCGACACGGTCGTCACCCTGCTGATCGACAATTCAGGTTCGATGCGCGGCCGGCCGATCACGGTGGCGGCGACCTGTGCCGACATCCTGGCGCGCACGCTCGAGCGCTGCTCGGTCAAGGTCGAGATCTTAGGCTTCACCACCCGCGCCTGGAAGGGTGGGCAGAGCCGGGAGCGCTGGCTCAAGGACGGCAAGCCGCCGCAGCCCGGCCGCCTGAACGACCTGCGCCATATCGTCTACAAGAATGCCGATGCGCCCTGGCGCCGGGCCCGCAAGAACTTAGGCCTGATGATGCGCGAGGGCTTGCTGAAGGAGAACATCGACGGCGAGGCCCTACTGTGGGCCCACAACCGCCTGATCGCCAGGGACGAGCAGCGTCGCATCCTGATGGTGATCTCGGATGGTGCGCCGGTCGATGATTCGACCCTGTCGGTCAATTCCGGCTCGTACCTGGAGAAGCACCTGCGCCAGGTCATCGACTGGATCGAGACCCGTTCGCCGGTCGAGCTGATCGCGATCGGCATCGGCCATGACGTCACCCGTTACTACCGCCGCGCCGTGACCATCGTCGAGGCCGAGCAGTTGGGCGGCGCCATGATGGAACAACTGGCCTCCCTGTTCGACGATCAGCAGGCACCGGCGAAGGGACGTGGGCGTGCTGCTGCGCGGCGTTGAGGGATATTTCGGGGTAGCGCTGCTGGCGCTGGCCCTTGCCGGCCCGGCCCTGGCCGATCCGATTCCGATCGATGCCGCGGCGGTGCGGCTGGATCCCGACCGGCCCGAGCGCGAAACCGTCGGCAAGCTGACCTATGCCGGCGGCGTCTCGCTGCTGTCGCCGGATCAGCGCTTCGGCGGCTGGTCGGCCATGGTGATCAGTGCGGACGGCAGCCACCTGACGGCGATTTCCGATATCGGCTGGCGCATGACCGCGACCATCGCCCGGCAGGACGGCCGCATCGTGGGCTTGATGGAGGTCGATCTGGCCGCACTCGCCGGCCCCGACGGCAAGCCGATCGCCGGCGACAAGGAAGCCGCCGATGCCGAGGGCATGGCGGTGATGCCCGACGGCGGCATCGCCGTGGCCTTCGAGCGCCAGCACCGGGTCTGGCACTACCCGGCCGCGCGCGACGGTGGCGATGCCCTGCTGGGCGTGCCGGTGCCGATCGACACCCCCGCCGCGCTGACCGCGGCCGAATCCAACGGCGGCCTGGAAGCGCTCGAGGCCCTGCCCGACGGCAGCCTCGTCGGCTTTGCCGAGGAATTGCCCGACGGCAAGGGGCACCATACCGGCTGGATCTTCGGCGGCCCTGCGGCGGCGCAGCCGCGCACCCTGCGCCTGGACGCGATCGGCATCCTCAAGCCGACCGACCTCAAGCGGCTGCCCTCAGGCGACCTCCTGCTGCTGGAGCGGCGCTATACCGTGGCCGGCGGCCCGGGCGCCCGGCTGTCGATCATCGACGCCGCCGCGCTCGACGGCGCCAAGCCCATCCACAGCCGCGAACTGGCCCAGATCCCGGCCAATCTCACCGTCGACAATTTCGAGGCCCTGGGGGTCTGGCAGGACGCCAAGGGCGGGCAATACGCCGTCATCCTGTCCGATGACAATTTCAGTGCCGTCCAGCGCACCCTGCTGATGGAATTCAAGCTGCCGTAGCTCCCCTCTCCGCCGCTTGCGGGGGAGAGGGAGGGGCCCGCCGCGTCAGCGATGGGAGGGTGAGGTGGTGGCCTGGGCCAGATCTCGCTCTACGCCACCAACCCACCTCACCCAACCCTCTCCCCCTGAAGGGCGGAGAGGGCTTTGCGCACCGTGCTCAAGCGGCCCGGGGCTGCCGGGCGTAGGCGATGAACAGGCGGAAGGGGGCCAGCAGGCCCAGCGCGAAGATCAGCTTCACGGCGAGGTCGCCGGCAGCCCAGCCAAGCCAGGGCAGGCCGGTCAGGGCGAAGGCGGCGGTGAAAAACACCGCTGTATCGACCACCGAGCCCAGCGCCGAGGCGACCAGGGGCGCGCGCCACCAGCTTTGCCGGCGCAGGCGGTTGAACACGGTGACGTCCAGCAATTGCCCGACCAGGAAGGCCAGACCGGAGGCGGCGGCGATGCGGGGCTCGGCCAGCAGCGCCGACAGGATGACGGCCACGAAAAAGCCGACATAGACCACGAGGCGGGCGCCCCGGGCGCCGATCTGCCGGTTGGTCAGATCGGTGACGAAGAAGGACAGCGGATAGGTGAAGGCACCCCAGGTGAGCCAGTCGGCCAGGCCGAACGGCTCGAACGGGTACTGAACCGCGATATTCGAGGCGACGACGACCACGGTCATGGCGGCAATCGCGCCGAGGAAAAATCCCCGGTCGCGGCGCGCCACGACAGTCACGGGCTTGGAGCCCTCAGGCCGCCGCGGCTGCGGTGTCGGCACGCTTCTCGACCAGCTTCTTCAGGCGGCGGGCCTTCAGCGACAGTTCGGTGTCGCGGGCGCGCAGCAGGAAGCGGTCCAGGCCGCCGTTGTGTTCGACCGAGCGCAGGGCGTTGGCCGAAATGCGGAAGCGGATCGACTGGTTCAGCGACTCGCTGATCAGCGACACATTGACCAGATTCGGCAGGAAGCGAGTTCGGGTCTTGTTGTTGGCATGGCTGACGTTGTTGCCAACGAGAACGCCCTTGCCGGTCAGTTCGCAGCGCCGAGCCATGAGAATCTCCATTTGCTTCGCGCAATAGTTACGTGTCACAGGAGGCGATACCCCCCGCGGAAGACGGGCTTTCTAGCCCTCGGGCGACGTTCCGTCAAGGGTGCGCTGACCTGCCATGTCTGCGCCCGGCGCGGGGGAGCATGCCCGGGGCGGCCTTGCTCCCCCCGGATGCGGCGCCCATCGTAAGACAAATCCCTTATCTTGCGAGAGTGACGCCGATGACCTGGAGTTCCCGCCTGTTCTCGCCGTATCGCCTGGCCGCGATCGACCTGCCCAACCGAATCGTCATGGCGCCGCTGACGCGCGACCGCGCCGGCCCCGGCAACGTGCCGACCGAGCTGATGGCAAAGTACTATGCCCAGCGCGCCAGTGCCGGCCTGATCATCGCCGAGGCGACCCAGGTGATGCCGGAAGGCCAGGGCTATGACGCCACGCCCGGCATCCACAGCGAGGAACAGGCGGCCGGCTGGCGCAAGGTCACCGACGCCGTCCACGCCGCCGGCGGGCGCATCTACCTGCAGCTCTGGCATGTCGGCCGCATCTCGCACACGGCGTTCCAGCCGGGCGGCGGCGCGCCGGTCGCTCCTTCCGCCATCCGCGCCAAGACCAAGACCTTTTTGAACGGCGGCTTCGTCGAAGTCTCGCAGCCCCGCGCCCTCGACCTGGCCGAGATCCCCGGCATCGTCCAGGCCTATGGCGAGGCCGCCCGGCTGGCCCTGAAGGCCGGCTTCGACGGGGTCGAGATCCATGCCGCCAATGGCTATCTGATCGACCAGTTCCTGCGTGATTCGAGCAACAAGCGCGAGGATGCCTATGGCGGCCCGATCGCCAACCGCACCCGCTTCCTGTTCGAGGTGGTGGACGCGGTGACCGCCGTGTGGGGCGCGGAACGCGTCGGCATCCGGCTTGGTCCCGTGAGCCCGGCCAACGATATCGCCGACAGCAACCCCACCGCCCTGTTCAACGCCGTGGTCGACGGCCTGGATGCCCGCGGCCTCGTCTATATCCATATTATCGAGGGTGCCACCGGCGGCGCCCGCGACCATGGCCAGCCCTATGATTTCGCTGCCCTGCGCAAGCGCTTCCGCGGCGCCTATATCGCCAACAACGGCTATGACAAAGCGCTTGCCGAGCAAACCCTGGCCGCCGACCACGCCGACCTGATCGCCTTCGGCAAGCCCTTCATCGCCAATCCCGACCTGGTCGAGCGCCTGCGCACCGACGCGCCGCTCAACCAGGTCGTGCGCGAGACGCTCTACGGCGGCGGCGCGGAGGGCTACACGGACTATCCGGTCCTGAACGAAGCGGCGGAGTAAGGAGCCCCGGGGAGACGTGGTGCGTCCTTCGAGACGCCCCTGCGGGGCTCCTCAGGATGAGGCAAGTCTTTGTGCCATAATGATTTTCCTCATCCTGAGGAGGGTGCGAAGCGCCCGTCTCGAAGGACGCAAGGCGCCCGTGCAAGGCAGATCCGGCCGACGTAAGCTTCGCCCCTATCCAGGGGGTGCATCTTGAAACTCTACGATTCGACATTGTCGCCCTATGGCGCCCGGGTTCGCCTGTATGCGGCCAGGAAGGGCATCGAGCTCGATATCGAAAACCCGCCGGCCGACTTCCAGGCGATCAACCCCACCGCCAAGGTGCCCTGCCTGGTCGACGGCCGGCTGGTGCTGCCTGAATCCGAGGTGATCGTCGAATATCTGGAAGACCGCTTCCCCGAGCCGCCGCTGCGCCCCGCAAGCGCGGAAGGCCGGGCGATGGCGCGGCTGCTCGCCCGCATCGGCGATCTCTATGTCTATCCGGCGCTGGCCGCGCTGTTCACCCAGATGGGCTCGCCCCGGCGCGATCCGGCGGTGATTTCCCGGAAGGTCGAGGAGCTGGCTTACGGCCTCGACCAGTTGGAAGCCTTCATCGGCACCGCCGGCACGGCGGTCGACGGCGGCTTTTCGACCGCCGACTGCGCCCTGGTGCCGATCCTGCTGTTCACCGTGCAGTTCCTGGAACAGGTGGCGCCCGACCTGCTGAGGACGCACCCCCGCGTCGTCGCCTATTGGGCAGCCATCCAGCAGGAAACCGCCGTGGCCCCGCTGGTCGCCGAACTGCGCCTGGCCCTGGCCGCCTTCCTCACGCAACGATGAGGAAATCGGTGACCGAGATCACCGGCGCACCCTGCAACACCCAAAGCAGGACCGCCGACGAGGCGCCGCTGCCGTCCATATCATAGCGCAGGTAGCCATCGTCGGTGTCGTAGAGAAAGACGCCGTCGGTGTGGCCGGAGGGATCGGGGGTGCTGCCCATGACCAGATCGACCGGGCCGCCGGCGACCAGGCCCCAGCCGAATTGGGAGGCATCGACTTGCAGCAGGTCGATACCGGACTGGAAATCCATGACGCGGTCGTGCTCGCCGGCCGCCGGCAGCTTGTCGACGATGGCGAAGATATCGGCGCCGGCGGCGCCGGTCAGCTGGTCAGCCCCCGTCCGCCCCAGAAGCACGTCGTCGCCCTCGCCGCCGTCCAGCTTGTCCCGGCCGCCACCGCCGTCCAGCCGATCGGCGCCGCCCAGGCCGGTCAGCACATTGTCGGCACTGTCGCCGACCAGCCGGTCCGACCTGAGGGCGCTGCCGATGAGATTCTCGATGCCGGCGAAGCTGTCGCCCAGCGCATCGCGGTCGTTGGTTCCCGAGCCGTCGAGATAGACGACCGCGCCGCTGCCCCCTCCGGCATAGCTGACCAGGTCGATGCCCGCACCGCCATCGAACCTGTTGGCTGCCGCGTCGCCGCTGAGCACATCGCCGAACGAGGAACCAGTCAGGTTCTCGATGCCGATCAGCGTGTCGACGCCCGCGCCGCCCGTATCTTGTGCCGTTGCGATCCCGAGACCAACCGTAATGCCACTTGTTGCATCGGCATAGCTGGCGGTGTCGCCGCCGCCACTGGCGTTGCCGCCGCCGTCAAGGTGATCATTGCCCGCGCCGCCGATCAGGATGTCCGAATCGGAATAACCCAAAAGCCAATCATTGCCCGCGCCGCCCTCGAGCGTATCGACATTCAAATTGCCCAAAAGCCGATTGTCGAGATCATTGCCCCGCAGGTTGAAATTGCCCGATCCCCGGTAATCGCCCATTTCAACGCCGGCCGCCAAGGTATAAGCACTGACGCCGCCGGCACGGAAAATGATGACCTCGTCAAAGCCCTCCCCCGGATTTTCAACGACCGCGTCATAGACGAATCTGTTGATGAGCGGATCGATCGGATTGACATCCCTGAGGACGTAGGTGTCGTCACCGACACCACCAATCAAGACATCCTTGGCCAATCCCCCTTCAATTGTATCGTTGCCAAGGCCGCCGGTCAGCAAATTGACGCCCTGTCCCCCGGTCAATCGATTGCCAAGGCCGTTGCCTGTCAGATCGAAAGCGCCGGTGCCTACATCCTTGCCATCCTCGATGTTGGCCGGGAGGACATAGCTGCTGACGGCCGATCCTTCGACCCGTGCAATCTGGACGACATCGCGATGAGTGCTGCCGGCTGTCTCGATCACCGTGTCATAGACATAAGAGCCGCCCGGGCCGGTTGGATGAACATCCAGCAGGATGAAGGTATCGGCGCCGCCGCCCTCGCCCCACAGCGTGTCAGCCCCGGCGCCACCGTCCAGCACGTCGTCGCCGGAACCGCCGATCAGGACATCGTCACCCCCCAGACCCTCGACGTAACCATTGCGCGACGGGCTGCTGCCGCTCTTGAGGATATCACCGAAGGCGGAACCAACGGCTTTCTCGATGCTGATCAGCAGGTCGATGCCGCCACCGCCGGTGTTCTGCCAATCGGTCAGCGCCAGGTCCACAAAGACGGCACTTGGCGCCCAGGCGTAGGTCACCAGGTCGTTGCGGCCAAATTCGTTGCCTGAGGTGTCGGTGCCCTGATCTCCGCCATAGATCGCGTCATTGCCTGGGCCACCATCCAGGATGTCGTCGCCATTGCGCCCGACGACGATGTCGTCGCCGTCGCCGCCGTTAAGATAGTCCCTGCCATCATTGACGTAGAAATCAGCGACGCCATTGGCACCTCGGCCGCCATTGACGATGTCGTTGCCGTCGCCGCCATAGACAACGTCGTCGCCCAGGCCGCCATAGAGCCTGTCATTGTTGGCGCCACCGTCCAAAAGGTCGTCGCCGCCGATGCCGTGAATAAAATCGTCGCCGCCGGCGCCGCTCAGGCTGTCATTGCCCGCCTCATCACCAAAGACATTGGTGTCGGGGCCGCCATACATGGTGTCGCCAACGCTCGTGCCTGAGCGGATGTCGTCCCCGTCGGTACCAAAAATCTTCGCCATGGTCTCCCCCCGAACCGCCGTGGGCGGTCGGCCAAATGAATGGAGACGACGCAGAAATCCGGCTGCGGCGCCTGCCGCCGCACCCGATCAGCTTTCCCTGCGTTCGGCCAAGCCGAACTTTTCTTGGCGGCGGCAGGCTACAACAATTTGCAGTCAAAGTCCTGCCGCCGACATCCTACGGGCGCACCCGGCTCAGGCAACGATCAGGAAATCGCTCGCCGTCAGGCTGGGCACGCCTTGCAGGACCCAAAGCAGGACCGCCGACGCCGCCCCGGCGCCGTCCATGTCGTAGCGCAGATAGCCGTCGTCGGTGTCGTAGAGGAAGGTGCCGCCGGCCAGCCCCACCGTGCCGGGGTCACTGCCCGTGCGCAGGGTCACGGTGCCGCCGGCCACGAGCCCGCCCTGGAACTGGGAGGCGTCGACCTGGAGCTGGTCGATGCCGTGCTCGAAATCCATCACCCGGTCGTGGCCGCCGGCAGCAGAGGGTTTTTCGACGAAGGCGAAGATGTCGGCGCCGAGGCCGCCGGTGACCTGGTCGGCGCCGGCCCGGCCCAACAGGACGTCGTCGCCGTCGCCGCCGTCGAGATTGTCCTTGCCGTCGCCGCCGTCGAGCCGGTCGTTGCCGCCCAGGCCGGTGAAGCCGTTGTTCGCACCGTCGCCGATCAGCCGGTCGGCCTTGGCGGCGCTGCCGATGATATTCTCGACATTGACGAAGCTGTCGCCCAGGGCGTCGCGGTCGTTGGTGCCGGTGCCGTCGAGATAGACCACGGCGCCGGTGGCGCCGCCCGCGTAACTCACCAGATCGACACCGCCGCCGCCGTCGAACTTGTTGGCCAAGTTGTTGCCGATCAGCGTGTCGTCGAAGGCGGAACCGGTGAGGTTCTCCATGTTGACGAGCCTGTCGATGCCGGCGCCGCCCGTGTCCTGGTAAACCGCAAGGCCGAGATCGACCGTGACGGCACCGGCAGCCGAGGCATAGCTGGCCGTATCCCCGCCCTGGGCCAAGCCGGCGCCGCCGTTCAAGTCATCGTCGCCGAGACCACCGGTCAGAACGTCGGCCCCGTCGCCGCCGAACAGGCCGTCATTCCCGGCACCGCCATCGAGCAGATTGGCGACGGCGTTGCCGGTCAGCGAGTTGCCGAGATCGTTGCCGAACAGGTTGAACGCACCGCTGCCGGCAACGCGACCGTTTTCGACGTTCGCTCCCAATGTGTAGCTGCCCACCTTGCCGACGCGCCTGACCTCGACCGTGTCGGTGCCGGCGCCGGCATTCTCGGTCACCGTGTCGAAGCTGAAGCTGAGATAGACATCGGCGAGGATGTAGGTGTCGTCACCGGTTCCACCCGCCAGGCTGTCCGCATCGCCGCCGCCGTCCAGCCGGTCGTTGCCGCCGGCGCCGTTGAGCGTGTCGCTGCCGGCACCTGCATCGATTCTGTTGCCGACGTCGTTGCCCGTGAGGTTGTCGTTGTAGGCCGAGCCGATGAGATGCTCGATGCCGATCAGGGTATCGATCCCGGCAGTGCCGGTGTTCTGCGCCCCGGCGAGCGCCAGATTGACATTGACGCCATTGATGCCGCCGCCGGCGTCGGTGTAACTGACCGTGTCGTTGCCGCCCTGGCCGTCGAGCACATCATTGCCGAGCCCGCCGATCAACGTGTTGGAGCTGTTGTTGCCGGTCAGGATATCGTCGAAGGACGACCCGGTGAGGTTGAGCACGCCGGTGATCGTGTCGGTCCCCGCCCCGACGGTATTCTGCGCCGTGGTGATCCTGAGATCGACCACGACGCCGCTGGTCGCCGTGGCATAGCGCGCCGTGTCGTAGAACACCCTGCTGTTGGCGCTGGGCGGGCCGCCGACGATGAAATCGTTGCCGGCGCCGCCTTCGAGGATGTCGTCGCCGGCGCCGCCTTGCAGCCGGTCGGTTCCGGCGCCGCCGAACAGAAAATCGTCACCCCCGTCATGCGGGTATTCGTTGATGAAGTCGCCGTAGAGAAAGTCGTTGCCCTCGCCGCCGTCGGCATAGTCGTTGCCCTCGCCGGCGAAAAGCTTGTCGTTGCCTCCCAGGCCGTAGAGAAAATCGTCACCCGCGCCTGCGCCGGACGCATTGGCCGCGAACGGCCCGGAGTCAGGGCCGGCGAAGATCTCGTCGTCTTCCGGGGTGCCGGTGATCGAATCCGAGCCGTCGGTACCGGTCAGCGTGGCCATTCGGCCTCCTTCGGACCGGCCCTGGGCAAATCCCAGGCCGGATCCAGAGGACGTACAGTAGAACAAATTGAGCCCGGCGTCCCGGGCTCAACGGTTTAGGGTCAGAGCTTGACGCCGGCCTTTGCCAGGGTCCCGCAGGCGAGTTCCGCCAGGAAGCGGGCGACGGCGCCGTACATGATGGCCTTTTCCGAACTGGCATTGCCGTCCAGGCCGCGCTTGTAGACGCCCTGGGCGATCGAGGCGAGGCGGAACATCGCGAAGGCGAGATAGAATTCCCAACTGGGAATGCCGTCACGGCCCGTGCGCTGGCAATAGGCGGCCAGGTATTCCGCCTCGGTCGGGATGCCGGTCGCGGCAAAGTCGACATTCATCAGATTGCCCATGGTCGGATCGGCAATGTGATAGGGCATGCAGTTGTAGGCGACATCGGCCAGCGGGTGGCCCAGGGTGGCCAGTTCCCAGTCCAGCACCGCCAGGATGCGCGGCTGCGTCGGATGGCAGATGGTGTTTTCCAGGCGGTAGTCGCCATGGGCGATGGTGACCTGGTCGCCCGGCGGGATGTTCGCCGGCAGCCAGGCCATCAGGGCGTCCATCGGCGCCACGTCGTCGGTCTTGGCCGCTTCGTACTGCTTGGACCAGCGGCCGATCTGGCGGTCGAAATAATTGCCGGGCTTGCCGAAATCGCCCAGGCCCACGGCATTGACGTCGACCTTGTGCATGCGCGCCATGACATCGTTCATCGAATCATAGATCGCCGCGCGCTCGTCGCGGGTCATGCCCGGCAATTGGGGATCGCGCAGCACCCGGCCGTCGACATGGCCCATGACGTAGAAGGCGGTGCCGATGACCTCCGGGTCCTCGCAAAGAAGGACGGCTTCGGCGACCGGCACGTCGGTCTTGGCCAGGGCCTCGATCACCTTGTATTCGCGCTCGATCTGGTGGGCGGAGGCGAGCAGCTTGCCCGGCGGCTTCTTGCGCAGGACGTAGCGCCTGGCCGGTGTGGCCAGCAGGAAAGTGGGGTTGGACTGGCCGCCCTTGAACTGGGTCACGGTCAGCGGCCCGGCAAAGCCCGGCACGGCGCCCTTCAGGTATTCGGCCAGCCGCCCTTCGTCAAAACGGTGCGCCTCGCGCACGGCCCCTGCCTCGCTGCCCTGATCACCAGCCGCCATGACAACCATTGTGCTCGTCTCCCACTATCCCGTTCTGTGCGGGTCTTTCATTCAAGCCCGAAGGATCCGCCCTTAGCCCGTTCGCAAGACGGGGCATAGTCGGAAATCACATCGGCTTCATCAAGCCTCGGCTGCGATCGCCTTGAGCGCGATATCCCGGCGGAAGAAGCCGCCCGGCCAATCGACATGGGCGATGGCGGCATAGGCCTTGGCGCGCGCGACGTCGATCGTCTCCCCCAGGGCAGTGATGTTCAGCACCCGGCCACCGTTGGGCACGAAATGATCGCCCGCCGCCTTGGTCGCGGCATGGAACACCAGCACGTCCGGGTCGCTGGCCGCGGCCGCCGCCAACCCGCGAATCTCGCCGCCCTTGGCCAGATCGCCGGGATAGCCGTTGGTGGCCATGACCACGGTCACCGCCGGGCGGTCGTCCCATTCGATGTCGAGCTTGTCGAGCACGCCGTCGGCCGCGGCGACCAGCACGGGCAGCAGGTCGGACTTCAGGCGCGCCATCAGGACCTGGGCTTCAGGATCGCCGAAGCGGACATTGTATTCGATCAGTTGCGGGCCTGTGGCCGTCAGCATCAGGCCGGCATAGAGCACGCCCTTGAACGGCCGCCCCTCGGCCGCCATCGCCTTCACGGTGGGGACGATGATGCGGGCCATGACCTCGTCGACCATGGCTTGCGTCATCAGGGGCGACGGCGCGACCGCGCCCATGCCGCCGGTATTGGGGCCGGTATCACCGTCGAAGGCGCGCTTGTGGTCCTGGGCGCTGCCCAGGGCGACCACGTGGCGGCCGTCGGCGATGGCGAAGAAGCTGGCCTCCTCCCCCGCCAGGAATTCCTCGATGACGATTTCCGACCCGGCCGAGCCGAAGCGCCCGGCAAAGCAGTCGTTCACCGCCTCGACCGCTTCGGCCATGGAGGTGGCGATGACCACGCCCTTGCCGGCCGCCAGCCCGTCCGCCTTGATGACGATGGGGACCGACTGCTTGGCCAGATACGTGAGCGCCGCATCACGGCCATGGAAGCGGCCATAGGCGGCCGTGGGAATGTCGTGGCGAGCGCACAGGTCCTTGGTGAAGCCCTTGGAACCTTCGAGCTGGGCGGCGGCGGCGGTGGGGCCGAAGACCTTGATGCCCTTCTCGATCAGCTTGTCGACCAGGCCGAAGACCAGCGGCGCCTCGGGCCCGACCACCACGAAGCCGATCTTTTCCGAGCGGATCAGGGCCAGCACCCGTTCGGTGTCCTTGAAGTCCAGGGCGATGCAGGTGGCGACCTGGGCAATGCCACCATTGCCCGGCGCGCAGAACAGACGGCCGACAGAAGGTGATTTCGCCAAGGCCCAACACAGGGCATGTTCGCGGCCACCGCCACCGATCACCAGAACGTTCATCGCCTAAACACCTCGAGCAACTTTCTTTGGGCCCAACTTTCGGGCCCGCTTGTATCATGCCGGAATGAGTATGGAAGACACTGCAAACCCCGCGACCGCGCCCAACCTGCCGGAATTCTCGGTCTCGGAACTGTCCAACCTGCTGAAGCGCACGGTCGAGGACCGATTCGCCCTGGTCCGGGTGCGCGGCGAATTGTCCGGCGTGAAGCGGCACTCGTCAGGCCATCTCTATTTCGCCCTGAAGGACGCCGATGCGGTGCTGGACGGCGTCGCCTGGCGCGGCGTCGCCTCGAAACTGAAATTCCGGCCCGAGGACGGCTTGGAAGTGGTGGCGGTCGGCCGCCTGACCACCTATCCCGGCCGCTCGAAATACCAGATCGTGGTCGAAGCCCTCGAGCCTGCCGGGGCCGGCGCCCTGATGGCCCTGCTGGAGGAGCGCAAGCGCAAGCTGACCGCTGAGGGCCTGTTTTCGCCCGAGCGCAAGAAGGTCCTGCCCTTCCTGCCCGACGTCATCGGCGTCGTCACCTCGCCCACCGGTGCGGTGATCCGCGACATCCTGCACCGCTTGGCCGATCGCTTCCCCCGCCATGTCCTGGTCTGGCCCGTGGCCGTGCAGGGCGAAGGGGCGGCGGAGCAGGTCGCCACCGCCATCCGCGGCTTCAATGCAATCCGGCCGGGCGGCCGGGTGCCCCGGCCCGACCTGCTGATCGTGGCGCGCGGCGGCGGGAGTCTGGAAGACCTCTGGGCCTTCAACGAGGAGATCGTGGTGCGGGCGGCGGCCGAGAGCCGCATCCCCCTGATTTCCGCCGTCGGCCACGAGACCGACACCACCCTGATCGACTTCGCCTCGGACCGGCGCGCGCCCACGCCCACGGCGGCGGCGGAAATGGCCGTGCCGGTGCGGGCCGAACTGCTGGACCGGGTGGAGGAATACGGCAGCCGCGGCCGCCAGGGCGCCCGCCGCCTGGTGGCCGAGCGCGAGACCCGGCTGGACGGCCTCGCTCGCGGCCTGCGCCATCCCCGCACCCTGATCGAGCCGGCGGAACAGCGCCTGGACGACCTGGGCGAACGCCTGCCCCGCGCCCTGCTGGGCCTTACGGCCGAACGCCGGCGCGACCTGGCCGAGGCGGCCGGCGGCCTGCGCCCCAACGTCCTGCTCAGCGAGATCCGCCAGAAGAGCGAGCGCCTGACCCAGGTCACCCAGCGCCTGGCGCCCGCGGCCCTGCGCCGGCTGGACAATGCCGCCCAGCGCCTGACCGCCCCCGGCCAGTTGCTGGAAAGCCTCAGCTACCAGCGCGTCCTCTCGCGCGGCTATGCCGTGGTGCGCCGAGCCGGCGAGTTGACGACCAAGGCGGCCAGCGTGGGGGCTGGCGACGTGCTGGACATCGAATTCGCCGACGGCCGGGTGGCCGCGATCGCCACCAGCGAGGCCCCCGCCCTCAAGCGCCGCGCCAAGGCGCGCAGCGACGACACCCCGCCCGAACAGGGCAGCTTGATCTGACGAGGCAGACCCATGGACAGCGCCGCCCCGGCCAAACTTCTCTACGACCACGGCCAGTTCAAAGTGCTGTGGCCCGGCTCCTACGTGATCTGCGCCGTCACCGGCGTGCGCATCCCGCTCGAAGACCTGCGCTATTGGTCGGTCGAGTTGCAGGAACCCTACGCCTCGCCCGAAGCGGCGCTGAAACGGGCGGCGGCGAAGGCTTGATGCCCTCCCACCTCCTCGTCATCCCGGCGAAGGCCGGGATCCATTCTGGGGCAGCGCGCGATGTCGCAATGGATCCCGGCCTGCGCCGGGATGACGGTGATTCATGCTCGTGAAACTGTTCAGCTTGGGCGCCATCCTGTTCCTGGCAACGCCCGCCCTCGCCGACACCCGCTTCGAGGGCAGCTTCCGCCAGGGGGCGCTCGTGATCGGCCGGACCGAACCGGCGGCCACGGTTCGCTTTGCCGACCGCACCCTGCGCGTGGCGCCGGACGGGCGCTTCGCCTTCGGGCTGGGGCGCGATTTCGAGGGTGATGCGGTCCTGGACATCACCTTGCCCGGCGGCGGGCACGAAACCGTGCGCCAGACGGTCGCCAAAGGCGAATGGGACGTTCAGCGTATCGACGGCCTGCCGGACAAGCAGGTGACGCCCGACGAGGCGACGCTCGCCCGCATCAAGGAGGAACGTGCGCAAATCGCTGCCGCCCGCGCCACCGACCGCGCCGCCTTCGAATGGGAGGCCGGCTTTGCCTGGCCCGCCAAGGGCCGCATCTCCGGCGTCTACGGCAGCCAGCGCATCCTCAACGGCCAGCCGCGCCAGCCGCACCTGGGGCTGGACGTGGCCCAGCCCACCGGCACGCCGGTCCATGCCGCGGTCGCCGGCGTGGTGGTACTGGCACAGAAGGACCTCTACTTCACCGGCGGCACGATCATCATCGATCATGGCACAGGCGTGCAGACGCTCTATGCCCACCTCTCGCGGGTCGACGTGAAGGCGGGAGACGCGGTCACCACCGAGACCGTGATCGGCGCCATCGGCGCCACCGGCCGGGTTACCGGCCCGCATTTGCACTTCGGCGTCGCCTGGTACGGCACCCAGCTCGATCCGGCGTTGGTACTGCCAGCTCAATAACCCCCTCTCCGCCGCTTGCGGGGGAGAGGGAGGGGCCCGTTGCGCCAGCAACGGGAGGGTGAGGTGGTGGTGGGAACAGATCGCGTTATACGCCGACATCCCTCCTCACCCAACCCTCTCCTCCCAGGAGGAGAGGGCTTAGTTCCAGCGTATCCCTACCGTCCCAGCGTTGCCATCACTTCCGCCCACTCGCGCGCCGACATGCCGCTGGCGGTCTTGTCCACCGCCTGGCCGTCCAGCATGGCCTTCACCACGGCCAGCGCCTTGGCCGAGAGCAAGGCGCCGCCCAGGCGATAGTTGGTGAAGGCGTCATGGGTCGCGGGCACCCAGCGCGCCAGCACGTCGGCCATGGCTTCGGCATAGACGCGGATCTCGTACTGGGCGTGGGGATCGGCGCGCAGCGACAGGAAGTGCATGAAATTGTGCAGGTCGGTCTTCCAGTACCATTGGGTATAGAAGTTCAACGACAGGTTCATGCGCGCCAGCTCGCGCGCCAGGCCCGTAACCGCGACCGTCTCGGCCGCGGCAGCGAGGCCGCGATCCTCCTCCGAGCGTTCGTCGCCGGTGCCCAGCATTTCCAGGTAGTGGTCGTAGGACCGCTCGGCATCGTCGCGCAGCAGCTTCATCACCGCCGCCGCCTTGTCGGCCGGCAGCACGTCGCCGCGGCCCTGGCGGTTGGAGGCCGACTGCGCCGCCATATGCTCCGGCTTGGGCACATAGAATTCCCGGTCGAGGATCGAATAGCGCGCGGAATATTCGTTCACGTTGGCGGTGCGGTGGCGGATCCACTGGCGCGCGACGAAGATCGGCAGCTTCACGTGGAACTTGATCTCGCACATTTCGAACGGCGTCGAATGGCGATGGCGCATGAGGTAGGCGATCAGCCCTGCATCCTCGCGCACCTTCTTGGTGCCCTTGCCGTAGGAGACGCGGGCGGCCTGCACCACCGCGGCATCGTCGCCCATATAGTCGATGACGCGGATGAAACCGTGGTCGAGAACCGGGATGACGTCGTAGAGGATTTCTTCCAGGGCCGGCACCGTCGCGCGGCGGGTGGTGAAGCTTTGGGCGCGCAGGGCGTCTATCTCAGCCTTCTGGTCGGGCGTCATGACTGAATCTCTCGAATCGCTTTATAGCGATCCTAGCTTCAAATCCGGCCCGGGATACCCTATATGTTGAGGCGTCGGGTAACCGACTATGGCGATAAACGAAGTTCGGAATAGACGTTACGGACCCGGGGGCGGTACCCGGCGCCTCCACCATGTACCGATCGGCTGCCAGGCTGGTCGGTAGATGCTGGGGGCGAAACAGGATCGACGTGCGTAGTAAAGGGATGCTCTTTCGCCCGGCATGATACCGCCGTTATCGGGTCAAAACCACAAGTGCCAACGACAACGAAATGGCGCTCGCTGCCTAATTAGTTAGGCAAGCGCGGTACGGGGGGCACCGGGCAACAGAAGCCCCCCACTTCACCAATCTCAGGCCGCCACCGCCAGTCCGGAAGCGCGGCTCTGCCACAAACGGTTGAGCGGGCTTTGCGGCTTGGCGGCCAGGCGTTCGGCGATCAGGGCGTCGGCCAGGGCCCGGTCGCCCAGGCGCACCGCCGCCTCGGTTGCGGTCCAGGCGATGACGTCGCGCTGGGCATGGCTGCCGCCAAAGCGGTTGGCCTTGCCCCGCAAGGGCAGCAGCAGGTCGAGGGCGGCGGCGTATTCGCCCAGGCCGAAGGCGGCCAGGCCCAGCACGGCGGGCAGGCCCACCTCGCGGCTCATCATCGCGTTGGTGCCGCTGCCGGCCGCCGCGCGCCTGACCGCGGCCACCACCCGGTGGGCCATGGCGTCGTCGCCGGTCGCCGCCGCCGCCATCATCACGTGCATGTCGTTGAAGGCATAGAAGCCGTCATCGGCCCGGGCGGCCCAATTGTCGTGCACCAGGGTCCAGCGATTGCCGACGTCATGGCCCAGGGCCGCGATCCGCCACAGCAGGGCGGCACCGTCCACCAGTTCCAGCGCCTGGCCGAAGCCGCCGGCTGAAATCTGCTCGTCGAACAGGGTGAGCGCGGCTTGCGTCTCGCCCAGGTCCAGATGGAAGAGCGCCTTGTGCCACCAGTTGTGATAGGAGAACAGCCCGGCCGGCCCGGTCCAGGCGGCTGCCGTGCCGGCGAGCCAGTCGATGCCCTCGTGGGCGCGGCCCTGCATCTCCATGACATGGGCCACCGCATGGACGCCCCAGGCATCGCGCGGGTCGCGCTCCACGCATTCGCGGCCGGCCGCCTCGGCCTGGGCGTAGTCGCCCGCCTCTTCCAGGCCGAAGGCATGCATGCCCAGGATCGAGCCGTAGCCCGGTACCGAGGTGTCCCAGTGGGGCAGCACCCGGGCGACGCGGTCGCGCAGCATGGTGGAATAACCCAGGAAGAAATCGGTCACCTGGGCCAGTTGCACCGCGGTCAAGTCGCGCGGATAGGCCATGGCCGTGCGGCCCCAGTGCTCGGTCGCCGCCTCGACATCGCCGCTCAGCCAGGCGCCGACTGCCTGGATGTGGCCGCGCTCGCGCTCGTTGGCGCCGGGCATCAGGGCCTCTGCCGCCGCGACCGACTTGGCCAGTTCCGGCTCGAACGCCTTGTCGGCCGTGGTCGCCAGCAGGCCGGCGCGGAACGCGTGGCCCATCGCCAGGTCGGGATGGTCGGCCAGCACGGCGTCGACCTCGAACAGCGGATCGGCCTGATAGAGGCGCAGCTTGTCGATGGCGCGGTCGAGGCCCTCGACCGCTGCCTGGGTGGCATTGGAAACCGGGTTGCCCCGGCAATCGAATTTGTTTGCGGTCATTGTCCTCGTCCCAATCGGTCTCGCCGCCTTGGTATAGGCGCTTGGCACCCGGGCGGCCTGTTCCTTGGGTAACAAAGCCCGCAACCAGCCCCCTGTCGGCCGTGATTGTAGCGTGTTAGGTCATCCTACCCCAGTTGCATGAACGAGACAGGCCGGCAGGATCCCATGGCTGAACAGGTGGCACCCGCCCTGGCGCCGGGCACCCGGCTGCTGTCGCAGGCCGCCGCCGTCACCGTCGCGGCCATGTTCGGCCTGACCTATTCCTTGAGCGCCGCCATGATCGCGCTGGACCTTGCCCGGCGCGGCGTGTCCGACACCATGATCGGCGCCAATGCCGCCATGCATGCCCTGGGCGTGCTGGCGATCGCGCTCACCCTGCCGCGCCTGGTCACGCGCCTGGGGCCGCGGGCGATGATCGTGGGCGCGCTGGCGACGGGGGCGGCGGTGCTGACCGCCCTGCCCCTGATGCCGGCGATCTGGCTGTGGTTTCCCTTGCGCTTCGTCATGGGCGCGGCCTCGGACGTGCTGTTCGTCATCTCCGAGACCTGGGTGAATGAGCTCAGCGACGAGCGCAGCCGGGGCCGGGCCATGGCCAGCTACATCGCCTCGATGTCCCTGGGCTTCGCCCTGGGGCCGCTGATCCTGAGCGTGATCGGCACCGATGGCCCGACCGCCTATTTCGTCGGCGCCGGCCTCGCCCTCGCCGCGATCGGCCTGATCGTCTCGCCCCGCGTGGTGGCGCCGGTCTTTGCCGAAGGGCCGCAGCGCAACCCCTGGGGCTATTTCAGGCTGGCCCCGGTCACCGCCGTGGTGACCGCGCTGAACGCCGCGATCGAGACCGCCTGCTTCTCCTTCCTCGCGCTTTATGCCGTCAGCCTCGACTGGAGCGAGACCCAGGGCGCCAGCCTGATCTCGGCCATGATGGTGGGGGCCATCGTGCTGCCCCTGCCCATCGGCTGGCTGGGCGACAAGACCGACCGGATGCGCCTGGCCCTGGTCCTGGCGGTGATCACCGGCCTGGGCGCCCTGTGCTGGCCGCTGGCCCTGGCCAATCCCTACACGGCCTATCCGGTGATGTTCCTGTGGGGCGGGCTGTTCGTCGGCATCTACGGCCTGATCATCACCGTGCTGGGCGGCCGCTACCAGGGCACCGAGCTGGTCGGGATCTATGCGGTTACCGGCATCACCTGGGGCCTGGGTGCCTTTGCCGGCCCGATTCTGACCGGTGCGGTGATCGGTGCCACCATGCACGGCCTGCCCCTGGTCATCGCGGTGGCGTGCCTGGGCTTTGCCCTGTTCATGCGGCACGCCGGCGGGCGGGTCTAGCGGCCGTTCACCGCCCAATCGAGCAATGTGGTATGAGATTGGCTAACAGGTTGGCGTTCTGATCGTCGTCAATACCGGGGGAATGACGCATGGTTGATGTTCGCGCAAAGGCCAAGACGCTTCTCGACCAGTTGCCGGCCGATGTGCCCGTGACCTCCAATGGCAGCACGGGCGCGCTGTTCACGACGCTGACCGGCTCGTCGCATACCTGGCTGCAGGAGCGCTGGAAGGCCGAAGACGTCGAAAAGGCGAAGCGGCGGAATGCCGTTCCGCCACAGAGCACGAAGGGACTTCCCACCACGACAACCTGCAATGGCCTGGCCGGCCAGGTGGGCATCGCTATCGGCGCGCCGATCGCGCTCAGCCAGTTCGACATCGAGAAGAAACTCAAGGACGCCGGCATGGGTGACGCCTGGATCCCGGCCAGCAGCGGCAAGCGACCCGGCTACGGCGATGTCTTCAGGCCACTGACTTTCCATATCGGCGTCTCGCTCGATTTCGTCGGCGACCTGTGGAACACGGCGGAATCCGGCCAGGGCGGCCCGGGTGTCGACTACACCAAGGGTTTCGACATCGTCAAACGCAAGCAGCAGACCTGGGACCCCAGCAAGCTCCAGGGCTGGGTCGACATCGAGATCCTGATGAAACTGGGGCGGAAGGCGCCCAAATGGCTGATCGGCTGGTGGCGCTTCGAAGTCGGGCCGACCAAGGAATTCGTCTACCTGCCTGAACGCGGCTCGGCCCGCGGTTTCACGACGGCCCCGGCCAATCGCAACCCGCCGACGGCCGACGGCAGGATCGGTGACGTGACCCTCGAAGACGACGACATCGCCATCGCCTGGTCCGACAACGTGTCGGATACGCTGCGCCGCCTGCCCAAGATCGACTACATGCTGGGGGAACGGGGCGCCCAGCAATTGCAGGCGTTCAAGATGTAAGGGGCCACCCGGCTAGGGCCTGACCATGTCGAACACGATGGCCTGGAGCGGCATCCAGCCCGGTGCGGCGAACTCGCGCCACAGGGCCTTGGCCAGGGCGCTGACGATCTGGTCGGGCTGGGCGCCGCCGCGGGTGCGGATTTCCTCGATCGTCGGATTGCCATAGACCAGGCCGCGCGCGAAAGCGGCAACGTCCGGGATTTCCTTTTTCAGCGCGACCACGTGGACCTTGATCTCGCCGAAGCCCGCACCGATCAGGGCTTCCTTGATCGGGTCGATGGCGTGATAGCCGAACGGCACCTGATAGAAGCGCGGCGGATCGGCCGGGAAGAAACTGCCGACGACCTCGTGCGCGATCCGGCCGTAGGGATTGTGCCGGTGCGAATCCCAGACGCTGAACAGGTAACGGCCGCCGGGCGCCAGGACGCGGTGGACCTCGCGGTACGAACGGTCCTTGTCGGGGAAGAACATGACCCCGAACTGGCACACGACGGCATCGAAGGTGGCGTCGCCGAACGGCAGGTCGGTCGCGTCGGCGGGCTGGAAATCCACCGCCTCGCCGGGCCGAAAGCGGGCGCGGGCAACATCGAGCATCGGCGGGTTGAGGTCGGTGGCCGTCAGGGCCGTGGCGGGCGGCAGCGCGTCGCGCAGCCGGCGGGTGACGATGCCGGTGCCGGCCGCCAGTTCCAGCACGCGGGCGGGTGGCGGCGCCAGGGTGGCGAGACGCTGCGCCATGTCGGCGGCATAGTCCACGAAGATCGCGGGGCCTAGGCCCCGGTCATATTCCTGCGGGATATTGCCGGTGAAGCTGGCCGTGTCGTTGCTCATGAGGCGCCCCATTGTTCGATCCGGAGAGCTGATCGCCACCTGTTCGCAGACATGACCGTCACTTTGCCTGGCCGTCAAGTCGATGCTGGCAATCGGTAGGCCGCGGCGACGGCCTGGTCGATCCGGGCGGCGAGCGTGTCGCTGACCGGGGTCATGGGCAGGCGCACCTCGGGGCTGTCGATCAGCCCGGCCCGCCACAGCCAGTGCTTGATGGGCGACGGGCTGGGCTCAGCGAAGAGCAACCGTCGGTCCCCTAGGCGCCTTCGAATAGCCGCTGCGCGATCCCAGGTTTCGGCTCTCTCGCTATTACTTGATTGTGCTCAGGATAAGTACGGGCTCGATGATGACGCCGGCATCATCGCCGCTGGCACCGTTGTAGCTAGCAAAATCGACAGGACTATTGACTTGGCCCGGGATAACAACACCGAGCACCCCTCGCGCCGATCAGCACGAGGGGCCTTGTATTCAGGCGGCTGTTTTTTGCCATTTCTCGTCATCAGTACATGTCGGACATTCTGGCGGGCGAGCATTTCTATAAAAATGAAGCACAAGCTCCTCGTCAACCGGGTAAACACTATTAAGCTTCAAACCAAAGAATATTTTCCCGAATGCCGAAATAGCCTCACTAGCCTCATGATGCGACGAAGGATCTTGGGTAGTTTCAAGAATTTTCTTCGCAGAAATTCTCTTGGCTCCTTTGTCCTTGTACCATGAAGCAAGGAAAACAAACATCCGGTAGAACTTTTCTTTATCAGATGACATTATTTTAACACCTGCTTCACACCGACTATAATGTTCGGCCGAAAGTTCGACAGCAGACGCGACCTCCCACGACTTCATATGAAGTGCAGACCTTATAAATTTTAGATCATCGCCCGAAAGCTTCCTCGGATGAACGGCCCTTGACTGCACAATAGCAGCGATGAGGCCGGGCACATCTTTAATCTCCATTTTCATTTTTTTGGAGTGTGAGTCGAAGTATTCGGTGACACCATTGGCCAGGATGACCTTGAAGGGTGTCCCGAGCACTTCGCTGTAGTCCCGATCCACAACAGGACCACACGCAGTATCACTCTGCATCTGGTTCACTGCCCGACTCCCTTAATTGTCTTCGCCATCTGTATTTCCAGCACCATGCTGCCGGCATCAAAGTAGACGGTGACCTCTACGAGATCGTCGTCTGAGAGATGCGCCAATATGCAAACCACCCCAGGACCGTCTTCACACTTCTCTGAGGAAACCACGGACCCACACGAAAGTGCCTCAACTATCCGTGTGATCGAGACCCCGTTAAGGTCGCCTGCATGGAACCTGAAGATATTCTCAGTCCGGTAGTGACTGAAAAATTCTCGTATCCAGATTTCCTCAGCCCACACACCGTGCTGCAGGTTCCGTTTGTGCCCCTCACTCGGTTTAGCCATGGTGCATCCTTAGCAGCATCCACGTGGATGTTGGCAAAAACTTGATCTTGGATCAAGAAATAACTCAGAAGTATCTGCCCTCTGCTGTGGCGGACCACCCTGCTAAGCCGCAAAGCCGGCCTCAACGGCATTCGGTCACTAGCATTGGCGATTGAAGCGCCAGGCTCCTTTTCCATTCCGACAGCACTACCGAGGTTGTTCAAGTGGTGGGACTTCGGTGTGCGCCGGCCTTCGCCGCGCCGACGGCCTGGTCGATCCGGGCGGCGAGCGTGTCGCTGACCGGGGTCATGGGCAGGCGCACTTCCGGGCTGTCGATCAGCCCGGCCCGCCACAGCCAGTGCTTGATGGGCGACGGGCTGGGCTCGGCGAAGAGCAGGCGCGGCAGGTCGCAGAGGCGGTGCCAGGCCGACAGGGCCCCGGCCTGGTCGCCGCGCGCCAGCCTGTCCCGGACCTCGACGAAAGCCCGCGTTTCGACATGGGCGGAGGCCAGGATGCCGCCGTCGGCCCCCTGGGTCAGCGCCCCATAGAAGAAGGCATCCTCGCCGGTCAGCACGGCAAAACCCGCCGGCTTGCGGCGCATCAGGTCGAAGGACTGGGCCGGATCGGCACAGCAATCCTTGACGCCGGCGATGTTCGCATGGCCTGCCAGCGCCAGCATCGCCTCGTTGCCCAGGTTGACGCCGGTGCGATAGGGAATGTTGTAGATCAGGATCGGCCGCTGCGTGCTGTCGGCCAGGGCCTCGAAATGGGCCACCAAACCCTGCTGCGAGGGCCGCGTATAATAGGGGCAGGCGATCAGGTAGCCGTCCGCGCCCCAGGTGGCGGTGCGCGCCAGCGCCTTCACGCCCTTGCGGGTGTCGCTGCCCGAAAGGCCCAGGTACAAGGGCAGGCGCCGGCCGATCGCGGCCAGTTCATCCGCCGTGACCCTGATCAGGCGTTCGGCCTCGGCCTCCTCCAGGGTCAGACCCTCGCCGGTGGTGGCGCCCAGGATCAAGCCGTCGACCGGCTCGCATGCGAAATGCCGCACCAGGCGGCGCAGCGAGACCTCGTCCAGCGCGCCGTCGCGGAACGGGGTGACGAGCGGCAGCCACAGGCCCTGCAACGCCGTCTGATTGGTTTCCATGATGTCCATCTCCTTGAAAAAGCCGGAGACAGGACAAAAAAAGACCCCGTCCAACCGGCGGGGTCCAACTCGATCCGTATGCGCTGCCTTTAGGGCACGCGAAGATCCAAGGCCCCGGCAAGGGGACTTTTTTCAACGTGATGTGTCGGGCGTAACAGCGGATCATGCGCGCACCATCCATCATTCGCCTGGTTGCCGTCAAGACAGGTGAACGGCTGCCTGCACTTGCATTGTCCCTTGTCGCCGCGAAAGGGCGGGATGAAAATCCCGGCCTCAAAATCCGGTAGGCACGGCGTTCCAGGACTGGGTCAACGACAAACCGAAGGACGCAACGATGACCACCGCCTCGTTCGACCCCGCATCCGGCGTCCTCACCGTGACCGGCGGGTCGGCGGCAGACAGCATCACCATCAGCCGCGACGCCGCCGGCGTTATCCTGGTCAACGGCGGCGCCATCGTGGTGACCGGCGGCACGCCCACCGTGGCCAATACCGCCCTGATCGAGGTATCCGGCCTCGTCGGCAACGACACCGTCGCGCTGGACGAATCCAATGGCGCCCTGCCCCGGGCCACCCTGGTGGCCGGCAGCGGCCATGATACCGAGGCCGGCGGCAGCGGCAGCGACACGCTCCTTGGCGACAGCGGCAACGACATCCTGCTGGGCAAGGGCGGCTTCGACCTGCTGTTCGGCGGTGACGGCAACGACACCCTGACCGGCGGCGACGCCGACGACCAGCTCTTCGGCGAGGGCGGCAACGACCGCATGATCTGGAACCCCGGCGACGATACCGACCTGTTCGAGGGCGGTCTCGGCACCGACACGGCCGAGGTCAACGGCGGCAACGGCGCCGAGGTTTTCGTGATCACGGCGAACGGCACGCGGGTGCGCTTCGACCGGGTCGATCCCGCGCCCTTCGCCCTCGATATCGGCACGACCGAAAATCTCGTCGTCCATGCCAATGGCGGCGACGACAGCGTGACCGCCAGCGGCAACCTCGCCGCGCTCATCGGCCTGACCATCGACGGCGGCGCCGGCAACGATACGCTGGCCGGCGGCAACGGCGCCGACCTGCTGATCGGCGGCGACGGCAACGATGTGGTGACCGGTGTCCAGGGCAACGACCATGCCCTGCTGGGTGCCGGCGACGACCGCTTCGTCTGGAATCCGGGCGACGGCAGCGACGCGGTCGAGGGGGAGGACGGCGTCGATGCCCTCGACTTCAACGCCTCCAACGGCAACGAGAATATCGCCATTTCGGCCGATGGCAGGCGCACCCTGATCACCCGCGACATCGGCGCGATCACGATGGACCTGCTCGACGTCGAGACGATCAACATCGATGCCCTTGGCGGCAACGATACGATCGCGGTCGGGGTCCTCTCCGCCACGCCCGTCGCCCAAGTGGTGATCGAGCTTGCGGCCTCGGGCGGTACGGCGGCGGACGGCCTGGCCGACCAGGTGACCATCGACGGCACCACGCGGAACGATACGATCTCGGTCGCCGGCAGCGGCGGCACGCTCAGCGTCGCCGGCCTGTCGGCGCTGGTCACCATCGCTCATTCGGAGGCGATCGACGGCCTGACCATCAGAGCCGGCGCCGGCAGCGACACCGTCACGGCGGCGGCCCTGCCCGGTGGCAACACCTCCCTGCTCCTGGACGGCGGCACCGGCAACGACACGCTGATCGGCAGCGCCGGCGCCGACATTCTGTTGGGCGGCGACGGTAACGACCTGATCAGTGGCCGGCAGGGCACCGATGTCGCCCTGATGGGGGCCGGCAACGATGTCTTCACCTGGAGTCCGGGCGATAGCAGCGACACGGTCGAGGGTCAGGACGGCACCGACACGCTCGACTTCTTCGCCAGTGCCGCCAACGAGAACATCGACATCGCCGCCAACGGCGGCCGCGTCCGCCTGTTCCGTGATATCGCCAACATCACCATGGACATGAACGATGTCGAGCGGATCACCCAGCACGCGCTGGGCGGCGTCGACACCACCGTGATCAACGACCTGAGCGGCACCGATATAACCCAACTCACCATCGATCTCGCGGGCACCATCGGCGGCACGGCCGGCGACGGTCAGATCGATACCGTCATTGCCAATGTTACGGCCGGCGACGATGCCGTCAGCCTGCGCGGCAGCAACGGCACGGCCATCGTCGAAGGCCTCGCCTACTCGATCACCGTCGCCCACGCCGAGGCGGCGGACCGGATCATCGTCAACGGCCTGGGCGGGGCGGATACGCTGAACGCCGCCTCGCTCGCCGCCAGTGCCATGGCGCTGATCCTCGACGGCGGTGCGGGGGATGACACCCTGACCGGTGGCGGGGGCGCCGACCAACTGTTCGGCGGCGACGACAACGACGTGCTAGTGGGCGGCGGCGGCAGCGACCAGCTCTTCGGCCTGGCCGGCACCGACCGCATGATCTGGAACCCCGGCGACGGCACCGACCTGATGGAAGGCGGCGACGGCGCCGACACGGCCGAGGTCAACGGCGGCGACGGGGCGGAGAGCTTCACGATCACCGCCAACGGCACGAGGGTGCGTTTTGACCGGGTCGATGCGGCCCCGTTCAGCCTGGATATCGGCACGACCGAGCGCCTCGTGCTCGACGCCGGCGGCGGCGGCGACCTGATAAGCGCCGCCGGCAACCTTGCCGCACTCATCAGCCTGACCATCGACGGCGGTGCCGGCGACGATACGATCCTGGCCGGCAACGGCGCCGATGTGATCCTGGGCGGTGATGGTAACGATTTCATCGATGGCCAGCAGGGCAATGACGTTGCCCTGCTGGGTGCTGGCAATGATGTCTTCCACTGGGATCCGGGCGACGGCAGCGACATTGTGGAAGGCCAGGACGGCACCGACACACTCGATTTCTTCGCCAGCGCCGCCAACGAGAACATCGACATCGCCGCCAACGGTGGCCGCGTCCGCCTGTTCCGCGATATCGGCAACATCATCATGGACATGAACGATATCGAGCGGATCGCCGTGCACGCGCTGGGCGGTACCGACAGCACCGTGATCAACGACCTGAGCGGCACGGATGTGACGCAGGTTGCCATCGATCTCGCGGGCACGATCGGCGGCTCGGCCGGCGATGGGCTGGCCGACACGGTGATCGCCAACGGCTCGGCGGGCGACGATACGGTCGACCTGCACGGCAACAACGGCACGGCCGTCGCCGAAGGCCTTGCGGCTTCGATCACCGTCAGCCATGCCGAGGCGATCGACCGGCTGGTGGTCAACGGCCTGGGTGGTGCCGATACGCTCGATGCGGCCTCGCTCACCGCCAGCGCCATCGCGCTGACCCTCGACGGCGGGGCCGACAACGATACCCTGACCGGCGGCGGCGGCGGCGACCTCCTGCTGGGCGGGGACGGCGACGATATCGTGACCGGCAAGCGCGGCAACGACCTGGCCTTCCTGGGTGCCGGCAACGACCGTTTCGCCTGGTCGGTGGGCGACGGCGTTGACACGGTCGAAGGCCAGGCCGGCGCCGACCAGCTCGACCTCGGCGGGTCGGCGCCGGCCCAGGCCTTCGGCCTGTTTGCCAATGGCGGACGGGTCGTCGTCCAGGACGACAACGCAGGCGCGATCCTGGATATCGATGACATCGAGACGGTCGCCCTCACCCTTCTGGGCGGCCCGGATACGGTCACGGTCGATGACCTCGCGGGAACTGACGTGACCAGGGTTGCGATCGACCTTGCGGCCACCCCCGGCGGCGCGCTGGGCGACGGCCAGGTGGACCGGATCACGATCAACGGCACCGTGGGCGACGACGTCGTCGAACTGGGCGCGGAGGGCGGCGGGGTGATCGCGCTGGGCCTGGCGGCGGCGGTCGCGATCACGCATGCCGAGGCTGGGGACCAGATCCTCGTCAATGGCGACTCCGGGGTCGACTTCCTGTCGGCGACGGCGCCGGCGGCGAACGGCGGCCAGTTCATTTTCGATGGCGGGACGGGCAACGACATCATCATCGGCGGCGCCGGCAACGACGTGATCATCGGCGCCGCCGGCGCCGACAACCTGGATGGTGGCACCGGAATCGACACGCTGGACTATCGCCAGTCGGCCGACGCCGTCACCATCGACATCCGGCTGAACACGGCGACCGGCGGCGATGCGATCAGCGATACCATCGCCCGTTTCGAGAACGTCCTGGGCAGCGACCTTGCCGATACGATTACCGGCTCGGCAGGGGTCAACCTGCTCGACGGCGGGCAGGGCAACGATGCCTTGAGCGCACTGGGCGGGAACGACACGCTCGACGGCGATATCGGCAACGACCTGCTCACCGGCGGGGCCGGCCTGGATACGCTGATCGGCGGCACGGGCGCCGACCTCTTCATCTATGTCGCGGCAGCCGACAGCGCGGTTTCGGCGCAGGACCTCATCACCGACTTCCACCGCTCGCATCACGACAAGATCGACGTGACGGCGATCGATGCCAACACGGTGCTGGCCGGCGACCAGTCCTTCAGCTTCATCAACACGGCGGCCTTCGGCGGCAACCGGGGCGAATTGCGCATCGCCTACGGCACGGATTCCGCCACGGTCTCGGGCGACATCAACGGCGACGGGACGGCGGATTTCGCGATCACCCTGGCCGGCATCGACGCCGCCCACGCCCTCGCCGTCTCCGATTTCCTGCTGTAACCCAGAAAGTGGCTTCAAGGCCTCGTTAATTCCGGCGGCGTGGTCCAAACGTCGCCGGGGCGTCGTAACCACCATCTGCTTGCGCCTGATCGGTCAACGCCGCGAGAGCCGCATGACGTCCTTCGTCTCGGCGCTGTCGATAGTTCGCCAGGTCTTCGGCACGGACGCGCCGATGCGTGCCAACCTTGCTCGAAGGGATATCCCCCTTTCCAGCAGGCGGACCATGTACTGGCGCGAGACGTTCAACAGATCGGCGGCCTGTTGACTGGTCAGCAGCACCTCATGGGCGAAGACCGCGACATCCGCGCCATCGGCCATGATCCCCGCCGCCTGGGCGAGCAAATCCAGCAAGGCCGGCGTAAGGGCCACCTGCTCCCCAGCGCTGGTCACCACGGAAACTTCGCGCCCTCCCTCCCGCTCGCGAAGCAGGGTGGACAACTGCGCGGCCGCGCGACGATCGCCAGGGTATGCAACTTTTGATTGATCAGCCATGAGAAGACTGTTCCTGTCAGGTGAGCAGAAAGCGGCCTGACCGGCACCATAGCCAATATTCGCTATAAACGCAACCAAGGCGATGCGGAACCACGATGGGGAGAATGACTGTTTCCACGATCCGCGCCGTCCTCGACGCCGATGTTCTCTACCCTCTGCCCCTGCGAGACACGTTGTTGTCGGCCGCCGTCGAGGGATGCTTTCAGCCCTTGTGGAGCGCCGCGATCCTGGATGAAGCAATACGCAATCTCGTCAAGGCCCAGCGGATGACGCCCGACGGTGCCATTGCCCTGCGGCGGAACCTCGACGCACATTTCGAAGATGCCCGTGTCACGGGCTACGAGGCACTTGTCGGCCGGATGCACAACCATCCCAAAGATCGCCATGTGGCAGCCTGCGCCGTCGCCGGCAAGGCTGATCTGATCGTAACCTCCAACATCAAGGACTTTGCGCGCCTGCCCCATGGGATCCTTGCCGTGACACCCGACGACTTTCTCTCGAGGCTGCTGACCGACACGCCGAATCTGCTGCGCAAAGCCCTCCAGGCCCAGTCGGCGCGCTTGAAACGCAAGCCGATGAGTGTTGCCGAGATCGTGACCCTGCTCGAAAAGGTCGCGCCGAAATTCGCGGCAACATGGCAGGCCGGCGCCTAACCTCGGGCGCCCTTCAACCCCGCGACCACGGCGGCCGCGTCTGCCACCACGCCGAACAGGCCGTCCTCGATCGTGGTCATGTAGACAGCGGCCGCGTGGGCATAGGCGTCGCCGCTGGCGCAGGCGTCCTCGATCAGCAGGCACTGGTAGTTACGGTCGGCGGCTTCGCGCAGGGTGGTGTGGACGCAGACGTCGGTGGTGCAGCCGGTGAACATCAGGTGGGTGATGCCGCGGGCGCGCAGGATATGATCGAGGTCGGTATAGGTGAAGGCGCTGTTGGCGGTCTTGTCGACGATCACGTCCTGGGGAGCCACCGAGATTTCCGGCACGATCTCGAAACCGGGGTGGCCGCGCACCAGGGCGGTGGTGCCTGCCATGCCCGACCGGCGGCGGCGCCATTGCTCGTAGGGCGTCAGGTCGGCCAGGTCGTGGCGGTAGCCCTGGCGCGTGTGGACGATCAGGCAGCCGGCGGCGCGGGCAGCCTCGATCACGCTGTTCATCGCGGGCAGGATGGCGCGCAAGGGCGCCGGGTCGTAGCCCATGCGGGCGAAGTAGCCGTCGAGACCGAGGAAATCGACCTGAAGGTCGATCACCAGCAAGGCGACCCTTGCCGGATCGAGCGCGCCTTCGTGAGGAAAGCCGAAGGGTCGCGCGGTTACCTGAACATTCATGCTGTCGTCCTTGTCCTTGCTGCGTGCAGCGTCCAGATCAGCGCCGCGCCGAAACCGGCCTGCCACAGGCCGAAGAAGGGGATCAGCGCGTCGATCGTCAACGATAGCGGCCCCAGGGGGCCGAGCACCACGCCCACCACGACCGGCTGCCAGGGCCGGCCCACGCCGATCACCCGGCCGAACACCAGCGCCGCCAGCCCGCCGCCGACCAGGCCCGCGGGCAGGCCGATCATCAGGCTGCCCTCGAACAGGCCGATGGGATCATCGAGCACGTCGGCAATGGCCATGGCCAGACGCATCGCCACGAAATTGCCCAGCGCATTGGCCAGGGCAATGGCGACGGCGCCACCAGGGCCCACCAGCCGCTGCCCCAGCAGAAAGGCGGCGAAGGCGATGCCAAAACCGATGCCCGGCAGCAGGGTCAGCAGTTCGAATTGGGTCTCGCCAGTGGTCAAGCCTAAACTCGCGGCCGCGCTGATCAGCCCCGTGAACAGACCGATCACGGCCCCGGCCCAGGGCGACGGCAGTTTTGCCCCCATTTGGCGATGCACATCGACCATGTTTGCCCCCTCGCCCCAAGGCCACTATGATTGACTGTACGGGTTGAGACGATACGCTCGTATGATGTTGATCACGGTATGACGACGAGTCTGGTGGCATGGCCAAGGATTATATGAATTACGGCGGCATGGTGCAGGACGCGCTGCGCGGCGTGGTGCGTCAGGCGCTGACCCGTGTGGCGACGCAGGGCCTGCCCGGCAACCACCACCTGTACCTGTCGTTCAAGACCGGGGCCGACGGCGTCGACATTCCCGAACACCTGCGCGACCGCTATCCCGACGAGATGACCATCATCCTGCAGCACCAGTATTGGGGCCTGAAGGTGTCGGACACCGGCTTCGAGGTGCAGCTCAACTTCAACAAGATGCCTGAGCGGCTGGTCATCCCCTATGCCGCCATGACCGGCTTCTTCGACCCTTCCGTGCAATTCGGCCTGCAGTTTCAGCCCAACCAGGGCGATGCCCAGACCGTACGCCCCGCCATCAGCGCCACCCCGGCATCGGCCCGCACCACCACCGAGCCGACCCCGCTGGTGACGTCCAAGCCCGCCGAAACCGAAACCGCGTCCAAGGGCGAGGACAAGCCGGCCGAGCCGCCGGCCGGCGAGAAGCGCGGCGAAGTCTTGACGCTGGACGCATTCCGCAAGAAATAAGCGTGTCTTTACGCGCCGGTGCGGGCCCCTGGGTCCGCGCCCAACCCTATTTGATCGCAGAGGTCCCGGCCATGACGGCGTTCGCCTATCAGGAAATGTTCGAACACGACCCGGCCCACCACACCGAGACGACCTGGAAGAAACTGACCGGCGACGGCGTCAAGGAAATCGTGGTCGGCGGCAAGCGCATTCTCGAAGTGGCGCCCGAAGCGATCGAAAAACTGACCTTCCAGGCCTACCGCGATGTCTCGCACCTGCTGCGCCCCGGCCACCTGGCCCAGCTCAAGCTGATCCTGGACGACCCGGAGGCGTCGCCCAACGACCGCTTCGTGGCGCTGGAGTTGCTCAAGAACGCCAATGTCGCCGCCGGCATGGTGCTGCCCTCGTGCCAGGATACGGGAACGGCGATCGTGATGGCCAAGCGCGGCCAGTATGTCTGGACCGACGGCGAGGACGAGGCGGCGATCTCCTCTGGGATAGCCCGCACCTATACCGAGACCAACCTGCGCTACAGCCAGATGGCCCCCTCGACATGTTCAAGGAGGCCAACACCGGCAACAACCTGCCCGCCCAGATCGACCTCTATGCGACCCCGGGCGACGAGTACAATTTCCTCTTCGTCGCCAAGGGCGGCGGCTCGGCCAACAAGACCTATCTCTACCAGGAGACCAAGGCCCTGCTGAACCCGGCCTCCCTGCTGAAATTCGTCGAGGCCAAGATCAAGACCCTGGGCACCTCGGCCTGCCCACCCTATCACTTGGCGATCGTCATCGGCGGCACCTCGGCCGAGCTGACCCTGAAGACCGTGAAACTCGCGTCGTGCCGCTACCTCGACGACCTGCCCGAGACCGGCAACGCCCAGGGCCGCGCCTTCCGCGACCGGGCGATGGAAGCGCAGATCCACAAGCTGACCCAGATGACCGGCATCGGCGCCCAGTTCGGCGGCAAGTATTTCTGCCACGACGTGCGTGTCATCCGCCTGCCCCGCCACGGCGCCTCATGTCCCGTCGGCATCGGCGTCTCGTGCTCGGCCGACCGGCAGATCCTGGGCAAGATCACCCGCGACGGCGTGTTCCTGGAACAGCTCGAGACCGATCCCGCCAAGTACCTGCCCGAAGTCGGCCATGAAGACCTCGAGGGCGAGGTCGTGCAGATCGACCTGAACCGCCCCATGGCGGACATCCTGAAGACGCTGAGCGGCTATCCGATCCGCACGCGCCTGTCGCTCACGGGCCCGATGATCGTCGCCCGCGACATCGCCCATGCAAAACTCAAGGAGCGGCTGGATGCGGGGCAAGGCCTGCCGCAATACGCCAAGGACCACCCGGTCTACTACGCGGGTCCCGCCAAGACGCCGACGGGTTATGCCTCGGGTTCCTTCGGCCCGACCACGGCGGGGCGCATGGACAGTTACGTCGACCAGTTCCAGGCCGCCGGCGGTTCCATGGTCATGCTGGCCAAGGGCAACCGCTCCAAGCAGGTCACCGACGCCTGCAAGGCGCACGGCGGCTTCTATCTGGGCTCGATCGGCGGGCCGGCCGCGATCCTGGCCCAGAACTGCATCCGCAAGGTCGAGGTTCTGGAATACCCGGAACTGGGCATGGAAGCGGTGTGGAAGATCGAAGTCGAGAATTTCCCCGCCTTCATCGTCGTCGACGACAAGGGCAACGACTTCTTCGCCAATCTGATGTAACGCGAAAAGCCCTCTCCTCCGAGGGAGGAGAGGGTTGGGTGAGGAGGTTGCGGGGGCAAAGCACCGGCATCTCGAAGCGGCCTGACCCACCTCCCCCAACCCCTCCCCCCGCAAGCGGGCGGAGGGGGGTACTTGAATTACAGCGGCGTGATGACTCCGCCCACCGGTTCGAAGAACAGGGCGGTCAGCGTCTTCATGTCGATCGCATCGGACATCACCGTCTTGCCGGTCACGGCATTCTCGCGCACCAGGGCCGCCAGCGCGTCGATATCGTCGGTGTCGACGTCGTAGATCGCCAGGTATTGGCCGCCGGCCAGCGGGTCGAGGAAGGGGATTGCCAGCTTGAAGCGCTCGGCCCCCTTGAACCCCGGGATCGAGACCACGTCGGGGACATGCTGGTTGTCGTACCAGATGTTGAAGTCGTCCTCCCGGCCTTCGCTTGGATTGGACAGGGCGACGAAGATCTGCCGGCGCCGGCCCGCCTCGCCATGGAAGGGGGCCACCGGGCTGTAGACCAGGGCGGTCAGGGTTTCGTTGTGGAGCACGTCGCTGACCGTGATGCGGCCGTCGCTGTGGGCATCGACCAGGTCAGTGAGCATCTGCCCCAGGTCCGGGGTATCGAGTTCGTAATAGACCATATAGCGCCAGGTCGGCCCGCCCCGGGGATCGCGGAAACTATTGGCCAGGCGAAACCGCTGGGCCCGGACGAAGCCGGGCAGAGTCATCAGGTCGGGAATGTGCTGATTGGTGTACCAATCGTTGAATTCCGCCTCTCGGGCCGTCTCGACGGGATTGGACAAGACGATCTGCACATGCCGCGTCATGGGTTTACCCTTCTTTGCTGACATCACAGCGTCGCTTATGAACGCTACCGTGACACCATCCATATGGAGGAAGGTATGGGCGAGACCCGCACCGAAAAAGACAGTTTCGGCCCGATCGAGGTGCCGGCGGACCGGCTTTGGGGCGCCAATACCCAGCGCAGCATCGAGAACTTTCCCATCGGCGGTCCGGAAGAGCGCATCCCCGCCGCCATCATCCGGGCCCTGGCCCTGATCAAGATCGCCGCGGTTCGGGTCAACTGCACCCTGGGCAAGGTCGATTCCGATCTTGCCGCCGCCATCGCCGAAGCGGCCGAGGAAGTGGCCGAAGGCAAGCACGCGGCCGAATTCCCCCTGGTGATCTGGCAGACCGGCTCGGGCACCCAGACCAACATGAATGTGAACGAGGTCGTCGCCAACCGCGCCAACGAGATGCTGGGCGCCCCGCGCGGGGCCAAGGCACCGGTGCATCCCAACGACCATGTGAACCAGGGCCAGTCGTCCAACGACTGCTTCCCGACCGCGATCCACATCGCGGCAGCCGAGCAGGTGACGCACCGCCTGCTGCCCGGGCTGCACCACCTGCACAAGGCGCTGCACGCCAAGGCCGAGGAATGGGCCGCCATCGTCAAGATGGGGCGGACCCATTTGCAGGATGCCGTGCCCCTGACACTCGGCCAGGAATTCGGCGGCTATGCCGCACAGGTCGCCTTTGCCATTCGCGGCGTCGAACATGCCCTGGACGGGATCCTGGACCTCGCCCAGGGTGGCACCGCCGTGGGCACCGGCCTGAACGCGCCCGCCGGCTTCGACGAGAAGGTGGCGGCCGAGATTGCCAAGGTCACCAGCATCCCCTTCCGCCCCGCGCCCGACAAATTCGCCGCCCTGGCCGGGCACGAGCCGGCGGCGGCCCTGTCGGCCGCGATCGAGGTTGCGGCCATTGCCTGCTTCAAGATCGCCAGCGACATCCGCCTGATGGGCTCGGGCCCGCGCTCAGGGCTCGGCGAGTTGTCGCTGCCGGAAAACGAGCCGGGCTCGTCGATCATGCCGGGCAAGGTGAATCCGACCCAGGCCGAAGCCCTGACCATGGTGGCGACGCGGGTGATCGGCAATCACGCCACCATCGCCTTTGCCGCGACCCAGGGCCATTTCGAGCTCAATGTGTTCAAGCCGGTGATCGCGGCCGCCCTGTTGCAGTCCATCGCCCTGCTGGGCGATGCCGCGCGTTCCTTCGCCGATCGCTGCGTCACCGGGGCGCTGGCCAACCAGCGGCGGCTGGATGAATCGGTGCAGCGCTCGCTGATGCTGGTGACCGCGCTGGCCCCCGAGATCGGCTATGACAACGCCGCCAAGATCGCCAAGCACGCCCATGCCCATGAACAGACGCTGCGCGAGGCCGCCCTTGAACTGGGGCTGATCTCGGCAGAGCGCTTCGATGTCCTGGTCGATGCGCGGACCATGATCGGCCCTGGCGGAGAAGGTTAGGCCCCATGCAGAAGCGCTCGATCGAAATCGCCGGGCACCGCACATCGGTCAGCCTGGAGGATTCCTTCTGGTCGGCGCTGGCCGATCTCGCGCGCATCGAAGGCCGCACCGTCAACATGGTGGTGACCGATATCGATGCCGCGCGCGACGGCGAAACCAACCTCTCCAGCGCCATCCGCCAGACCCTGCTGGCCGCCGCCCGGGCCGGGCGGCTGCCCGGCCGGGACGATCAGGCCGGCTGAAGCACCGGCACGCGGGCCGGCTGGCGGCTGCCGCTGGTCACCGAGACCTCGACCGTCATCCCCAGGTAATCACCAGTGTCGCCCACGAAACTGCCGATGATGGGCACCGCCTGTGCGGCGTCGCGGGTGACGGCGACGCGGATCAGCGCCTCGCTGCCGATCAGGCCGTTGGTCGGGTCGTATTCGACCCAGCCGGTGCCGGGCAGGTAGACCTCGACCCAGGCATGGGTGGCCCCGGCCCCCTGCACGACGACCTCGTCGGCGCCGGCGTCGAGGGCTGGATCATAGAGATAGCCCGAGACGAAGCGGGCGCCGAACCCCAGCAGCCGTGCGCTTTCGATCATCAGCAGGGCAAAATCCCGGCAGGTGCCGCTGCCCAGCTCCAGTGTCTCGATCGGGGTTTGCGTGCCCTCCACGATCCTGGTCTGGTAGGCGAAACCGTCCTTGATGCCGCCATTGATGTCGGCCAGCAGCGCCAGCGTGTCGGTGCCCTTGGCCATCACGAAGCCGTTCACCCATTCCGCCAGGCGGCCCTTGGGATCGGGATAGTGGTTCTCGCACAGGGGGCCTAGGTCGCGGCGATCATCGGGCGAATAGATGAAGGGATAGGTCAGGGCGTCGGGGTCGAGATCGAGGCGCGGCGGGACATAGGGATATCGGTCGATTTCCAGGACGCTTTCGATCGTCAGCTCGCTGGTGGGATCGGCGAAATCCACCAGCGCCACCGAGTTGCCAAAGACATCGTGAATCCACCGCACCGCGCCCGGCGGCGACAGGGTCAGCGTGGCGTCGACCAGGCGCAGGTCGTGGCTGTCGCGCGGGCGCATCATCAGGCGGTGCGTGCCCAGGGTCACCGGCTTGGCGTAGGTGTAACGGGTGGTGTGCTGTACCGTCAATTGCTTGACCATGACTACTCCTTGGGCAGCGGTCTCAATTACCGCCGCCGATACCCTTCAGAATCTGGTCGAGGACCGCCTTGCCGGGATCACTGTTGCTGCCGGACCCGCCACCCAGGCCCGGCAATTTCGAGCCGATGAACTTGCTCAGATAGTAATTCTCGATGTCGCGGGTCTTCACCTCGGCATTGGGGTTGTCGATGGGGCCGGAAATATCCAGGCCCAGGGCCGGCAGGTCCGCCGGGTCGATCAGTTTCACGCCCAGGCGCAGGCGCGTCGTCCAGGCCGGCAGGTCGATCGTGCCGTCGCCGCCGATCGTGCCGCCGTCGACATCCGAGGTCATGTTGGCGAGCTTGGCCACGCCGCGCTCGATCACCAGGTCGGTGGCGATGCGCCGGTAGTTGGTGCTGCCGACCTTGATCGCCTTGGCCAGGCGATTGAGGATGTCACCGGGCTGGTTCACCGTCTTCAAGCCCTCCGACAGGGTCAGCAGGTCGAGGCCGTGAATCTTGCCCGCCGTGGCGACGATGCCGCCCTGCCCCTTCAGGCTGGACACCAGTTCAAACTCGCTGCGCCCCTGTCCCGTCACGTTCAACGTCACCTCGCCGGTACCCGAAAGACCGGACTCGTTGCCTTTCCGCCCGGTCAACGCGTCGAGGTCGAAGCCTGTTCCCCGGAAAGCCACCGTCAGGGCCAGGGTCGACCCGGTGCCGTCCAGCGTGACCGAGGCCGCCATGTCGCCCGGGCTCATCGATGCCTTGAAGTTGGCCAACGTGACCCGCCCGCCCGCCGCCTCGAGGCGGCCGGAAAGGCCGGCCAAGGTCAGGCTGCCGCTGACCAGACGCTCGACCTGGATATCGATGCCGCCGTCCAGGGAGCGCAGCGCCGCCAGGTCGATGGGCTTGGTCGACCAGCGCGAACTGGCCCGGCCGCTACCCGCACCGCCACCGGCCGTCCCCGCCTGGCCACCGCCGCCGCTGAACAGGGCGAGGTCGAGATAGGTCGCGGACAGGCGGCCGTCGACCCGGGTCCTGGCCCCCGTCGTAATGGTGCCCGTGGCATCGAAGCGGGTGGCCCCCACGCCGCCGTTGAAGGTAACGAGCTGGATAACATTGCCCTTGCGCGCCGCATCGACCTGCACCGACAGGGGACCGGACAACGGCCCCGACAGGCCCAGCCTGGTCAGCATCACGGCCGCGGCCTCGCCGCTGACCTGGCCCTTGAGCACCAGGTCATCGCCCTTCAGGCCGGCCGACAGGTCGACCGAGGCCGGCCCCACTTTGCCCTTCGCCGCCACATCCGCCGCGGCCGGCGTGCCCTTGATCGAGAGCGCCAGGTCGATCGGCCCCAGCCCGGCCCCGTTCGCCGGCGGGTCGGCGCCGAGCTGGCGGGCAAAGGCCACCAGCTCGGGCGCCGCCAGATTGCCTTTGAGGTCGAGGTCCGGCTTGGCGACCGCCCCGATCGGCCCGCTCAACGACAGGCGGGTTTCGCCGACGGCGACAGCGGCGTCGATCACCGGCGCTTCCGGCCGGCCGGCCAGGGTGCCTTCGATCGTCACCTTGCCCATCTGCCCCGCCCCGGCCCACGGATCGACGCCGGCTAGCACCAGCACCGGGGCAATCGAAGGGGCCGCGACCTTGAAGGCCAGATTGGCATCGGGGGCGCCGGCCGCGAGTCCCAGCGTGCCGCTGGCCGTCAGGCTGAGCCCGCTGTAGTCGCCGATCGACAGTTGGGCGAGGCGCAGCGAACCGCCGGTCAGCGTGCCGTCCAGCTCGACCCGCCGCAGGTCGGCGCCGCGCACCGTCAATTGTCCCGCGGTGAAGCTGAGGGCGACATCCAGGCCGGGGTCGAGGCTGGGCGCCCCGCCGCCGGCGCCGATTTCCGCCAAGGGGTTCTTGTCCGGCGGCGTCGCCGGGGCGGCGGCCGGGAGATAGGCATCCACGTTCAGGCGATCGACCGCCAGCGCCAGTGAGGCCGAGGGCCGAGGGCCGGGGCGCCAACCGGCACTGCCCCGGGCACTGATGCCGTCCAGGCGCAGGACCAGGTTGCTGAGATCGACGCCGGCCGCGCCACCCTTCACCTTCGCGGTCAGGCCCAGCCGGGTCAGGCGGTCGGACGGCAGCCCCTGGGGCGTTACCTTCAGCCAGTCGGCCAGGGCGCGGGGGTTGTCCGATGCAACATCGACGGTGCCGTCGAGAACCAGCCGGCCGTCCTGCGCGAAGACAGCGCCGGAGACCCCGACATCCGTCCCCCCCGGCAGCACCGCGCTGACGGTGGAGAGGGTAACGCGCCCGTTCTCGAGCGTCGCGAGCAGGGCCGCCTTCTGCACGATCCCGCCGGACCATTGGATGACATCGACGCCAAGATCGAGGGTAAAGGCCAGGTCGGCAGGCAGGGCAACGCTGCCGGCCGGTGCGGTCGGTGGCATGGCACTGGGCGCGGCCCCACTGCCCGAGGGGGCGACGGCAGCCAGCAGGGCATCGCCGTCGAGGCGCGGCAGGCGCAGTTTCAGGGAGCCCGACAGGCCGGGCTCGAGGTTCAGTATCAGGCTGCCGGTGCCCCGGGATTCGCCCAGAGCCACCGCCATCTGGTCGACCGCGATCGCCGTCGCGGAGGCCGCCACCGTCCCCTCGACGGCCAGCGGTGCCTTCAGCGGCAGATCGACCCCCGCCAGGGCCAGCGCGGCGGCCGCATCGTCGGCATTGAGCGCCAGCTTGCCGGCGAAGGCCGGCCCCTTTTGCTCGAGGGTCAGCGTGCCGGCCAGCTTCAGCGTCGCTTCCGCGAGGCTGACCCGGACATCGACGCCGATCGGCTGCCCCGGCACCAGGCGGCCGACAGCAAGGTCCAGCGCCACGGGCATGCCGCGCACGCTGGCCCCGCCGGTGGCGGTGAACGGACCGGCGAACGTGGGGGCCGACAGGCTGGCCTCGATCGCTTCGATCTTGACCGGCGGGGCACCGGCGGGACGGTATTCGACCGTGCCTTCCTCGATCACCACCCGTTGCACCGCAATCGCGGCCGGCGCGGTGGCGGGCGGGGCGGCCCCCGTCGCGGGCGGGGCGGCATCGGGGCGCCCCGGACCGGGTTGATCGGTGATGACCACCGTCGGCCGCGACAGGCGCACCTCCGCGACCTCGATATTGCCCCCCAGCAAGGGCAACAAGCTGAGACGCAGGTCCAGCGCGTCGACCGTCGCCAGGGTCGCGGCATCGGTGCCGGTGCCGTCGACGCGGATATCGCGCACCGACATCGCCGGGGCGGGCAGCAGGCTGAACTGGATGTCGCCGCCCAGGGTCACCTTGTGGCCGGTGGCCTCCTCGATCAGGGCGACGATACGTGGCTTCTGGTCGTTGAGGTCGACAAGCAGCGGCGCGGCAAAGCCCAGGCCGACAACCAGCCCGACGAAGAGCCCCACACCGATCAGAAGCTTGCGCAAGCCCCGCCTCCATCCAATTCTATCGCCAGCAGTTTAGCCGCCCATCGGTGACAACGGGAACCGCCACATGGCCGAAATCGTCAATTTACGCCGCGCCCGCAAAGCCAAGGCCCGTGCCGAGGCGCAGGCGACCGCGGCCGAGAATCGGATCCAGTTCGGCCGCACCGCCCAGGAGAAGAAACAAAGTGCCGCCCAAAAGGCCCTGGAGGCCAAGCGCCTGGACGGCCATCGCCGCGACGACGACGATCAGGGTTGAGCCAGCGCCTCGAGAACCACCCCCTCGGTCAAGAGCTGGGGCAGTACCCGCGCCGCGCCGCCGCCCGGGGGATAGAACAGATAGAGCGGCACGCCCGGACGGCCGTGTTCCGCCAGCAACCGGGTAATCGCCGGGTCCCGGTTGGTCCAGTCGCCCAGCAGATAGGTGACCTTGCCGTCGCGCAGGGCCTGGGTCACGGCCGGCCGGTCCAGGGCCACCCGCTCGTTCACCAGGCAGGTGATGCACCAGGCCGCCGTCAGGTTGACGAACACGGCGCGGCCTTCCGCCCGCAGCGCCGCCAGGCGCTCGGGACTGTAGGCTTCGGCACCGGCCTGGGCGGCCAGCCCGTCCCCGTCGCTGCGCGGCGACGGCAGGGCCGCGAGGCCGATGGCGACGATGATGGCGGCCAGCGCCGTCAGCCGGCCGCCAGGACCGGCGAATTCCCGTGCCATGAAGGCGCCGAAGGCCAGCAGGACAAGGCCGGCGCCGGCGGCTGCCACCGCCATGGGCCCGGCCTGCACGGCCAAGACCCAGAGCAGCCACACGACCGAGCCGAAGAGGGGGAAGGCCAGCAGCTTTTTCAGCCGCACCATCCACTGGCCCGGCTTGGGCAGGCGGCGGGCCAGGGCCGGCACGAAGCTCAAGATCAGGAAGGGCAAGGCCATCCCCAGGCCCAGGCTCATGAAGACCGCCAGCGCCACCACCGGCGGCTGGACCAGGGCAAAACCCAGGGCCGCGCCCATGAACGGCGCCGTGCAGGGCGTCGCCACCACGGCCGCCAGCAGGCCGGTGCCGAACGAGCCGGCGATGCCGCCGCGCCGGGCCAGGCCATCGCCCAGCCCCGCGACACCGCCGCCCAGGGCAACGACGTCGAGCATCCACAATCCTAAGACGAAGAACAGGTAGGTGAGCAGGCCGACGACCAGCGGCGACTGCAACTGGAAGCCCCAGCCGATCAACTCGCCCCCGGCGCGCAAGCCGATCAGCAGCGCGGCCAGGACGCCGAAACAGGCCAGGATCCCCGCGGTATAGGCCAGGCCGTCGGCCCGCACGGCGGCGGGGTTGTCGCGACCGGCAAAGGCCATTGCCTTGATCGACAGGACCGGCAGGACGCAGGGCATCAGGTTCAGGATGATCCCGCCCAGGAAGGCGAACAGCAGGGCCAGCGGCAGGCCGATGGGCGCCGCCGGCTCGGCCGCCATGGCGGCGCCCGCCACCATGCTCAAGGCCTGGTCGACGATGTAGGCCCGGCGCCAGCCGTCGCTTTCGACCACGACGATGCCGGCCAGCCGGTCGCCCTTGAAAGTCTTCTCGAGGGCCACCTCCAGGCGGCCGTCGGCGAAGGGCTGCGGTTGGGCGGCGATCACCACGTCGTCGGCAAAGGGAAAGAAGCGGGCCGAGGCCACTTTGAGATCCCCCGGCAGGAGGAGTTCGAGCCTGTCCCCTGCCCGGCTGGCGATGACGGGTGCCGCCAGCGGCAGCGGCAGGGCGGCCCGGCTGCGCTCGAAACCCAGGGCGACACGGGAATCGGGTTCGGCCGCCGTTCCCGGCGCCAGGACCGGCACCGCAAGGTCGAGGTCGGCGCCTTCGGGCACGCAGATCTGTTCGCAGATCAGCCAGTCCGCCCGGGCCTTCAAGGACAGGGTAGCGCCGGTGAACCCTGCCGGCACGGCAATCTCGGTCAGCAGCCAGACCTCGCCCTCGTAACCGTAGTTGACGAACGGGCCGACCGGCAGGGCGCTGGGGAACGGCCATTGGATCGGCCCGGCGGTAACACCTTCCGGCAGGGTCCAGGCGATCGTGGTGGGCAGGCCGGTATCGCCCGGGTTCTGCCAATAGGTATGCCAGCGGGGCTTGGCGACCAGGCGCAGCGCAACCGTCACGGTGCCGCCCGGCACGGCGGGGCGGTCGGCGACCAGTTCGACGGTCGCATTCTCGGTCTTGACCGCCGCCTGGGCCGGCCGCAGCGGTGCCACGGCGGCAAGCGCCAGGACGCCCAACAGCGACAGGAACAGGAAGGTCAGGCGAATTTGGCGTAGCATGGTGAGACTTATACGCCCGATTGAGGCCAAGTGATGATGCGCCCGCTTGCCGCTGCCCGAATGCTTTTCGCGATCATGGGGTTGCTGACGCTGGCCCGGCCCGCGCTCGCCGCCGAGCGGCTGCACCTGGCCCCGGCCCTGGTCGAGCGGATCGGCGCGCTGTGCCCCGACTGCGTGACGACCGGGGTCATCGCCTGCGGCGACGCCGATGTCCTGACCGGCCCCAAGTACTACAAGCACGCCTTCCTGGGGACACCCCGGCGCGCCTATCTGATGAGCTGGCCCATGGGCGACGAGGATATGCGGCAGTTGTCGCAAACCCTGCCCCACGATGCGGCGCAGGCCGCCATCGCCGACCGATTCAGGGCCGTGACCCTGCTGGCGATCGAAGCCGACGGCGCGGTCCGGAGCCTGGGCAGCCCCACGGCCGAGGTTCTATTGCCCGAGAAATTGCATGCCTGCCTTGCCGACCCTGCGAAGCCCTGGGGCTGCTGCGTCGCCGGCTGCGGCCAGGAGGAGTGCTGCGAGAAGTCCCTGGGGAGCCATCGAATCAGTCTGCGCTGGCCCGACGACGGCGCGGAAAGGCTTAGTTTCCGCTGGTCTCGCAACGGCAGTTCGATGCTGTTGAGGCGCGCGGACGGGGTCCCCAAAACCGACTATTTCTGCTTGGTTTGGAATGCCTTAAGACTTGATTAAGTGACTTTGCGCACACAGCGCGCAATTAGGGCGAAACGGTCACAAATTTTTTGTTGCACCCCTGGGATTTTGCCCTATATCTCGCCGCGAAGACGCACCCGCACGTGCCCTTGGCCCACGGTGGTACAGCAACGACGTTAGGCGTCCTTTTTGGAATTTCCGGGCTCGCCCCGAAACCCGAGAGGGAACCAACATGTTGGACCGTGAAGGCCGCAAGGCAGGCACAGCCCCCGATACACCCGCCTCCAGGCGGCCGCCCAGATGATGGGAGGCCGGCAGGTACTGGCCGTGGCTTGCGGCTTCAGGGCCCCCCGCTCGAGTATGCGGGCGCCGGACTGACTTCCGGCACCCGGCCCCTTCGGGCCGACCGCACCTCCGAACCACCAAAATCCGTCTTTTGCTTTGGGCCGCATGGAAATGCGGCACACCTGGGGTCCACGACAATGACCGAGAAGATCCGTCGCTTCCTCGACGAACGCCGCCCTGCCACCCCTTGCCTGGTGGTCGATCTGGACGTGATCGAGGACAACTACCGCAACCTGGCCCGGCTGCTGCCGGCGGCGAAGATCTTCTACGCCGTGAAGGCCAACCCGATGCCGCAGGTCGTGTCGCGTCTTGCCACGCTCGGCTCCTGCTTCGACACCGCCAGCCGCGGTGAGATCGAACTGGTTCTGGGCGAAGGCGCCGATCCGGCCATGGTCTCCTTCGGCAACACGATCAAGAAGGAAACCGACATCGCGGCCGCCTATGCCCTGGGTGTTCGCCTGTTCGCCTTCGACTCCGACGCCGAGCTGGAAAAGATCGCCCGTTCGGCCCCCGGTTCGCGCGTGTTCTGCCGCGTCCTGGTCGAGTGCGAAGGCGCCGAATGGCCGCTGTCGCGCAAGTTCGGCTGCGCGCCGGCGATGGCCGCCGACCTGATGGTCAAGGCCCGCGATTTCGGTCTCGACCCCTATGGCATCTCGTTCCATGTCGGCTCGCAGCAGACCAACCTCGGCCAGTGGGACAAGGCCGTGGGCGGCGTCGCCCGGCTGTTCTCGATCCTGCGCGAGCGGGACGTGGAACTGAAGATGATCAACCTGGGCGGTGGTTTCCCCGCCAGGTACCGCGCCGACGTGCCGCCGCTGGAGGCCTATGCCGACGCGGTGATGGAGGCCGTGCGCACCCATTTCGGCAATGCGATCCCCGACATCATCATCGAGCCGGGCCGCAGCATGGTGGGCGACGCCGGGATCCTGCAGACCGAGGTCGTGTTGATCTCGCAGAAGGAAGCCGGCGAAGACAAGCGCTGGATCTACCTGGACGTGGGCAAGTTCTCCGGCCTCGCCGAGACCATGGACGAGGCGATCAAGTACCGCCTGCACACCCCGCACGACGGTGGCGCCACCGCCCCCGTGGTGCTGGCCGGCCCGACCTGCGACTCGGCCGACATTCTCTACGAGAAGACCAACTACGAGCTGCCGGTTGCCCTGCAGATCGGCGACAAGATCGAGATCCTGGCCACCGGTGCCTACACCACCAGCTATTCGTCGGTGAACTTCAACGGCTTCGCGCCGCTGAACACCATCTGCATCTGATTGATAGGGAGACTACTGATGATCAACGAACATTGGGGTTTCCGCGTTGGCGAGCGGATCACCGTCCCCGGCCTGTGGGGCGAGCAGTTGGGTACCGTGATCGACTTCGCGACCATGCAGGGCCGTAATGCCGGCCGTATCGCCCATGTGGTGGTCTACCGCCTGGACGACGGCCGCGTCTCGAGCGACACGCCCGAGCGCCTGTTCCGCCTGAACCACCACGCCCGTGCCTTCGGCGGCAACGCCGGCCCGCAGGCCAGAGCGGCTTGATCGCAGGCTTCACAGCCTGAAGAAAAAGGGAGGATGCGATGCATCCTCCCTTTTTCGTTTTGGAACCCTCTCCGCCCTTCAGGGGGAGAGGGCAGGGTGAGGTGGGTCGAAGGCGTAGGGCGTGATCTGTCCCGATCCACCACCTCACCCTCCCATCGCTGACGCGATGGGCCCCTCCCTCTCCCCCGCAAGCGGCGGAGAGGGAATTTCTTACACCTCGTCGAACATGCCCGTCGGCAGGCCGTCCAGGCTGAGCGCGTTCTTTTCGCGGCGATAGGCGGCCAGGCCGTCGGCGCCTTTGGTCTCGGCCCAACGCGGCAGCGAGGGGCGTTCGGCCTGATAGTCGAACAGGGGCACGCCGTAACCGCAGGAGGTCTGCACCAGGTCGATATCCAGGCGCACGATCTGGCGTGCCCCGCGGGTTCCTCGCCGCCGAAATGCGCGCCCAGCAGCTCGCCGTAACCGGACGTGCCGCGCAGCAGCACAGTGCCACGGCCATAGAGCCGCAGGATCAGGGGCGGCCCTTCGAAGGCGCAGAGCATGATGGTGAGGCGGCCATCCGCCTTGAGATGGGCCGAAGCCTCGTTGCCGCTGCCGGTATGGTCCAGATAGGCGACCGTGCTGTCGTCGATCACCCGCAGGGCATCGAGCCCCTTGGGCGAGATATTCACCCGGCTGTCGGCGGTGGCCGAGGCGGTAAAGAACACCCGCTGGCGCGTGATGAAGTCGCGGTGGCCGGGCTCGATACGCGGAAACTGCTTGGCCATGAACTCACTCCGGTCTGGTCGACCGCAGGATCATATCGTCCAAAGCCCGAAGTTCAGCATCGAGTTCCGCCTGCAGGCGGGCCTGTTCGGCCGGATCGGCCGGCGGGCTGGCTTCCAGTTGCGCCTGGCGGCGGCGGGCGTCTTCCAGGCGGGCCTTGGCCGCATCGAGTTCGGCCTGCTTGGCATTGCGGTCGGCGAGCGCCCGCCGGTAGGAGGCGTCGAGCCGGGCCAGTTCCGCCTTCTGCTTGCGGTTGCGGGCCTCCACCGCCGCGACATCGGCCTGGGTCCGCCGGGCATCGGTGGCCGCGGCGGCGGCCCGGGCCTGCATCTGCTGGGCCATCTGTTCGGAACTGGTCGCCTGGGCTTCGCGCTGGGCCACCCGGTCGTCATAGGTGCCGTCCAGCAGGTTGCCCAGGCCGGAGAAATAGCCGGCACTGCCGGGGTTGGGGTCGCGGGCACAAGCCGTCAGCAGCAGGCCGGCCGCGGTGAGGAGCAGGAGGTGTTTCATGATCAGGCGTCGGGGGCCGCGGCCAGGGCACGGGCCAGTTCGTCGCGGCTGCGCGCGATCTGGGCGGCGGAACGGCCAATGTCGGCGCCGGACTGGTTGAGCGACTGGCGGCCATAGCCACCGGCATAGCCGGCATCCTGGCCGATCTTCTGGCGCACGTCGTTGGCATTGGCCAGCGCCTCGTCCATCAGGCGCAGGTCGTCCTGCATCGAGGCGGTGCGGTCGCGGTACTGCTTGCCCGAGATCTGGCCGTTGCGATACTGCTGCTCGAGCTGGATCAGGCGCTGGCGATTATCGGCCGCGACCCGGGCCGAGGACGAGGCGATCTTGCGGTAGCTGTCGGCCTCGCGCTGGGCCGCGGCGATGCGGGCGTCCAGCGCCTGCTCGGTATTGGCATAGCTCTCGTTCTCGGTCGCGATGTAATAGCCCGAGACGCCGCCCAGGGCACCGCCGGCCAGCGCGCCGATCGCCGCCCCCGGCCCCGGTCATCGGAGTCGACGGCCGCGCCCAGCAGGGCGCCCAGGATCGCGCCGGCGGCAACGCCGGTGCCGACCGTCTCGTTGAAGCGGTCGGTCTGGTCGCGCAGGGCCGCCTGGGCCGGGGTCAGCGGCTCGTCATAGTCGCTGCCGCCCAGGCTGTAGCTGTTGGATACGCAACCGCCCAAGCCCAGCGCGCCGACCAGCAGCACGACCGTGCCGAAACGAAGCGTGGGGCGCGTGACCCGCCGAAGCATCCAATCCTCCTCAGGGGCCGGAACTGATTGGCCCGCTCTATAAACCATGCCGCCGGGATCCGGTTCCGCGGCCGTCACTCTACCAACTGACGGTACCAGCCGGCATCATCATCCCGCCTGGTCTTGGCATAGTCTGTGACCTGAGCCACAAACAGCTTGGCGAAGCGCACGAAACTGGGCAAGCCCTGGGCCTCGAACTCCGCCACCAGCACGTCGCGCGCCTTGGCCAGCCGGGCAGCATCGTAGTCGTCGGCGGTCTGCACCAGGATGTCGCGGTAGGCGCGTTTCGAGATGTCCAGGGCCTGCTGGGTGGAGTCGTACAGGGTTTTCCACTCGTCCGCATCGGCCGGGTTCTGCGACCGCGTCTTCTCGGCCAGTTCCCAGCGCGCCTTGACCGGGCCCAAGCGCCGGTCGAGGTCGCGGATCGAACGGATCATGGTGGCGGCCGCGTAGATCGCCGACTTGGCCGAACGGGCATCGGCCTCGTCCCGTGCTGTGCGTTCCGTGGTCAGGGCCTGGGCGATCGCCTCGACCGCGCGCCTGGTATCGGGATCGGTCGATTCCTCGGCCAGGCGCGAGAGCAGGTCGAGCGGGTCGGTCTCCCCCGCCCGCCCCTTCTCGATCGCGGCAAAGGCGGCGCGCAGGGCGTCGATCCGCGCCAGGCTGGCCGAGACCGGGGCCGAGACCACCAGGCGCAGGCCGATGGTGGGCAGGCGGGTGGCCTTGCCCGTGGCCGGATCGAAGGGCGGGATCTCCACCCGCAGGGACGAGCGCAGGCGCCCGCCCGCGGTGCGGAAGTCGCCGCCCCGGGCGATCTGCCCGCCGGCCTGGCCGTGCAGCCGGGCGACCCGCACCAGCCGGTAGGGCTCCAGCACCCATTCGGCGGCATTGCCCAGCACGTCGTAGAGGCCCAGCGGGTTGGGTTTCAGCAGGCCCACGGGCCGCAACTGCCCGTCGGCCGAGCGTGGGCCATCGACCCAGGCATAGGCCTCGATCCCGTCGGGCGCCGGAAAGGTGCGGGCGCGGAAATCGGATTCGGAGACGGCGGTGCCGCCGCGCGCGGCATATTCCCATTCCGCTTCGGTCGGCAGGCGCAGGAAGGCGGTGGTGTCGCCCTGCCGGGGCAGCGTGCCCTTGGCATGCTGCAGCAGCCATTCGGTATAGCGTTCGGCAAAGTTCGTGGCGTCGTACCAGGACAGGTTCACCTGGGGCAGCCGGCCGGCGGCGGCCGGTACCGGGCATTGCTCGGTCATCACCGCGGCATACTGGTCGGCCGTGACCTCGTATTTGCCGATCAGGAATTGCCGCCGCCCGTCGCGGCTGGTGAGGCCGCCGGCCAGGTAATCCTTGCGGCTGTGCTCGATATAATCGGTCTCGGGATCGGTGATGCCCAAGGTCACCTGGCGATCGTCGAGCGGCCCGCTGCTGCCGTCGCCGGTGGGGGTTTCGACGGTGCGGAACACCATGCGCCCGCCGCACGGCATGGGCATGACGATGTCGCCGTCCGCCGCCTTGGGGTTCCAGTTCTTCTCGTCCCAGGTGGGCGGGGTCTGGGCCAGGGCGGGGAAGCCGACCAGGACGAACAGCGCCGCGAGTAGCCAGCGACCCACCTCCCCCAGCCCCTCCCTCCTAGGGGCGGAGGGGAGCTTTGAGTCCTCTCCTCCTTCGAGGAGGAGAGGGTTGGGTGAGGAGGATAGCCGAGATCTAACCATGGCGGATGCCCTCCCCCGGTTCGATGCGGGATGCCGAAATGCCGGCGGCGAGGGCCGAGACGATCGCCGTTACGATCGCGAGGCCCGCCACCATGCCGATCTGCGCGGGCGCCAGCCGGCACAGCGCTTCGCCGCCGGGCAGGCCGGTCGAGAAGGTGCTGTTGATCACCGCCGCCGCGCCAAAGAAGACCCCGACCGCGACCGCGCAGCCGCCCAGCGCGATCGCCACCGCCTGGAACAGCGGGAAACCCGCCATGCCGCGCAACGAGAGGCCCATCAGGCGCAGCAAGGACAGCTCACCCCGCTTGCGGGCGACATGGCCGATCAGGCTTGACCCTAAGCTGAGCGCGAAGCCGACGCCGCCGATGACGGCGACGATCGTGAACATGGCGCTGAGATTGCGGTCGAGGCTGAGCACGGTCTGGATCTCGTCGGCCCGGGTGGTGACGGTATAGCCCTTGGCCTCGATCGCCGCGGCCGCGGGGGCCACATCCTCGACCCCGCGCGCCACCGCGCGGAAACCGGCATAGGCGCGCCTGGCCGGGGTACTGGGGCCGTCCCAGCCCAGGCGCGGCACCGGCCGGCCGTCGCGGTAGTCCTCCAGCGCTTCGAGCAGGCCGAGCGAGACGAAGGCCCCGTCGCGGCCGAAGGCGGCGGGGCCGGCGATGCCCTCGACCGTCACGGTCAGGCTCTTGCCCTCGATATTGTCATCGAGCTTGCGCTGGACGACGAGACGCATGGTGTCGCCGGCCTTCAGGCCCAGGCGCTGGGCGGCGGTGCTGGACAGGATCAGCCGGTCGTCGCCGGCGGGTGCCGCCAACGGGGCGATCAAGGGATCGCCCGGCCCTGTCGCGATCAATTCTGCGGTCAGGGCGCCGGTGCCGTCGGCGCGGGCCAGGTTGGCGGTGGCCGCCAGTTGCCGGGTCCGGGCGACAATGAAGACGATGCCGTCCACCTTGCCCAGGACGTCGATCTCTTCGGCCGAGATGGTACGGTTGCCGAGCGAGGAGATCTCGCGAATGCGGGGGTCTTCCAGCAGTTGCGTGCGCAGGCTGTCGATGACCCCGGTCTTCAGCCCCAGCAGGACCAGCAAGGGCGCCATGATCGCGGCCAGCGCCACGATGAAGCAGGCGGCGAGACCACGCTCGTGCCACAGGTCGGCCAGGGCGAGGCGCAGGCTCAACATGGCGCGAACACCGCCCTGGTGCCGGCTTCGACCTGGGTTACCGTCGGCGCCAGGCGGGTGGGCCGATAGGCGGCCAGGCCCTCGGCATCGTGACTGGCGATGATCAGGGCGGCGCCCGCCTCGGTGGTGGCCTCGAACAGCAGGCCCAGGATCGCCGCCGCACGCACCGGATCGACTGAGGCAGTCGGCTCGTCGGCCAGCACGATCAGCGGCTTGTGGGCGAGTGCCCGGGCGATGGCGACGCGCTGGCGCTGGCCCACCGACAGGCTGGCCGGCTTGCGCGCCAGCAGTTCGTCAATTTCCAGGCGCTGCGCCAGGGCCAGGATGCGGGCGCGATCGGGCCGGCGCGACAGGTCCTGGGTCAGCGCGATGTTGGCTTCGACGCTGAGATAGGGCAGCAGGCCGCCGGTCTGCGGCACATAGCCGATGATCCGGGCCCGCAGCCCGGCCAGGGCCTCGCGCCCGCGGGCGCCGTGGCGCCACAGCGCGGCAAGGTCGATCGCCTCGCCGGCGATGGTCAGGGTGAAACGCCTGGCGGTGTCGGGCTTCAGGGCCAGGGCCAGCAGGTCGATCAGCGTGCTCTTGCCCACACCGGACGGCCCGGTCAGGGCGATCCGGGCGCCGGGCTCGAGGTCCAGCCGCTCGAGCTCGACGGCGTAGTGCCGCCCTTCCGCCTGCCAGCGATGGCTGACGCCGGCGGCGGCGATCAAACCCATTACGGCAAGGCCTCGAGCGGGACCGGGAAATAGCTGTCGCCGGGCGCCGCCCCCTCGCCGAAGGAGACCCACAACTGGCTGGAGGCATCGTATTCGGCATAGAGCCGCAGCTTGGCCTCGACCGTGTCGAGGATCTCGCGCTGGGCGGACGGACCCATGGCCAGCCATTCGGCCTCGCCCAGGCCTAAGATCTGGCTGCGATAGGGCAGGTCCTGGATATATTCGCCCATGAGATCGCCCAGGTTGCCGACAGTGCGCACCTGGGAGGGATCGCGCGCCATGGCGGCGGCGGCGGAGCGGAGCTGGCCGAAGAAATCCTGCGGGGAAAGCCGGCTCTGCTCGCCCTTCTCCAGGATCACCTTCAAGGCCGCGGCGAGATCCGAGAGCTGGTTCTTGGTGAGGAGCACGCGCACGTCGAGCGCGGGCAAGGTGGGATTGGTGGTGTCGCGGTCCGAGGTCCAGGCCTTGAACACGTCAGGCGCCCGCGTCCCTGCACCCGGCCCAGATAGGCCAGGCGCATGGCATAGCCGACGATCTGGCTCTGGTCCGACAGGGCATTGCCGCTGGGCGCCGGCGGCGTGGGCGGCGGCGCGGGGCTTGCCGTCCCACCGGCGGCGGCCACCGCCGCCTCGGCCTGGCGGGTCAGGTCGTCGACCAGCAGGTCAACCACACTGCCCAGCGCCTCGGCACTGCCGCCAGGGACACCGTAGTAGAGGCTGCCGGCGCCGGGGAACCGGGTCAGTTCCTCGTACTGCGCCTTGGCCCTTGCATGGTCGTTGACGCCGGCCTGGGTCAGCAGGTGCAGGGCGAAGGTGGCGATGCCTTTGCTGTGTGCCAATTGATTGAGCTGCGCCGGCCCCAGGCCGGTCTCGCTCAAGGGGTCGTTGCCGGCGCGGCTGCCGGCATCGGTGATCAGGACGATGTAGCGGCCGCCGAAAGGCGCCCAATCCATGCTGTCGATCGCGGTCTTGATGCCCGCGAAACTGTCTTCGTAGAAATTGGGGCTGGAGACATCCGCCGCCTTCATCGCATCGAGCGCGGCCAGCGTCTCCTCCGGCCTGGTGTCGATCGACAGGGGCGAGAACACCCGCGAGACATAGCCCAGGGCCGGTGTCACCTTGGCGTTGTCGCGAAAGCCGACGACGCCGAAGCGGACGTTGTCGGCAAAGGGCGTGCCCTTGATCTTGTCGTAGATGCGCCGAACCGCCTCGCGCGTGCGCTCGATATGCGGCTGCATCGAGGTCGAATTGTCGATCACCACGGTGATGCCGACCTTGAAGTTACGCAAGGCGTCGGCCGGGTCGACCGCCGGGGGTGCCTGGCCGGTGCCGGGCAGCGGCGTCTTGGTCGCGGGGACCGAGGCAACCTCCAGCAGGCGCGCGGCGAAGCCGTCGTCGGTCAGCACGGAATCGGTGCTGAGGATCGGCAGCAGGTAGAACTGCTTGGTCACATCGACGAAGGTCGGCGGTTCGATCGCCAGCACCGGGCTGTCGGCCGGCAGCCGGTCGCCGATCGCGGCGTCGCGCATGGTGCGGGCATCAGTGGCCCTGGTGGGCGCCGCCATCAGCCTGGCGGCGGCGTCCTTGTCCTTGAGGAACAGCACCCGTTCGCGCGCTGCCGGGTTGGCGAAGGCGACGGTCAGGCTCTGCTTCCAGTCGATCACCTGGTCGGCGCGGATATAACCATCGACGTCGCCCCGGCTGTTGCGCCCGACCTGCACCAGGTCGACTCCGCCCGCCGACTGCCGGCCATAGACGTAATAGACGGTAAAGGCCGCGACCGGCTGGCCGCCGCCGGCCGTCGCCGGATCATGCAGCAGCACGGCACCGGGCCTGGCCAGCACCCGCTGGAACAGCGTCTTCTTGCCCTCGATCAGCAGGGGGTCGCGGGCAAAGGCCGGGACGGTGGCGGAGAACAAAACAGCGAGCGCAACCAGGAGAGCACTCAGAACGCGCCACAAATCGTCATTCCGGCGAAGGCCGGAATCCATTCTGGGGCAGCGCGCGATCGTCGCAATGGATTCCGGCCTTCGCCGGAATGACGGGAAAAGATGGCTCATGGCGGCGATCCCGGGGCCAGTAGGTGGCGAGGGCCGCCTTGGCTTGGGCATCGCCGGCAGCGGCCAGTTTCTCGATCACGGGTTTCAGGGTGGCCAGGGCCGCCTTGGCTTCCAGGACCCCCGCGGCCTCGGCCTTGCGATAGAATTTCGCCGCCTGTTCGGGTTGGCCTTGGAGAACGGCTTGCCGGCGATGAAGGTGGCGGGATCGTAGAGCTGGGCGATCTCGAACATGGCCTGGCCATGACCGCGTTCGGCCGCGTTTTCCAGCAGCAGCAACATGCCCTGGAAATCGCCCTTGTCGCGGAACTTGTGCGCCCAGTCGTAGATTTCCTGGGCGCTCGCCGCCTGGCGCACGATGTCGACGATGCTGAGATCGCCTTGCGGGGCTGGCGGGCTGGGGGTCGGCGGGCTGGGGGTCGGCGGACTGGGCGGCGGCGGCGCCGGCAACGTCGGCACCTCGGGCAGCGTTGGTGGAACGGGCGGCAGCGATGGCGGGGTACCCGGGGTCACGCGCCCGGGCAGCGCGATCTCCAGCGTCGGCGCCTTGTTGGACCAGGCCGCGGCACCGATCGCCAGGCACAGCAGCGACCACAGCAACGGTCCCAGCCAGCCCAGATTCAGGCGCTGGGGCGGGGCCGGCGCATCGACCATACGTTCGGGCCGGATGGTTTCTTCCTCGCGCACGGGCTCCACCACCGGCGGGGGCGGCGGCGGCAAGGGCACCATCACCGTCGGCTCTTCCCCACCGGCGGCGGGGGCGGCGGCGGTGGGGCGACGCTTCGGGCGAAGCTGCGGAACTGGGTCTTGCCGCCATAATGCGGCGTGATCGACGGCCAGGCCACGGTCGCCTGGCCGGCGATGCCCTGGACATCGACGGTTACATGATCGTCGGGTGTCAGGAATTCCGTGACGTCGGGGCCGAGGTAGAGATGCAGGGCGCCGTCGCGCAGTTCCCAGCGTTCGGCCGGCAGCCTCGCGTCGGCGACCCGCCAGCCGGCGGGCGAGAGGTGGCTGGCGTCATAGCCCAGGCGCCGGATGCCGATGGTGCCGTCGCCCAGATACTGGCCGATGCGGTCGACGATGACGATCGCCCAGCCGCCGTCGACCTGGGCCTTGTCTTCGACGATGCGGATCTGCGGCCCGGCCATTACGTCAACGTCCTGATCAAGCCGCCCAGGCGGGCATTGGCCTCGACATCGACCGCCTCGCCATCCTTGAACGCGACGTTCTCTTCGGTCAGGCCCATGAAGCCGGCGATCCAGTCGACATAGAAAGCCTGGTCATAGGCCGCGGGTTCCTCGGCCAGGGCGGGATAGGCGCCGGCCACCGGCCGGGGCGCGAACAGGGGCTTGCCGGTCGAGCGGTTGACCGGCCGCTCCGCCGGCGGGCGGATGTCGAAACCCAGGTGGTTGACATAGGCGTTGATCGCCGTCTCGGCCACGGCCACCGGCTTGGCCACCGCCTCGCCCAGCTTGGCGCGGTAGGCCGCCAGGCGGCGCACCTCGGCCGCGATCGTGCCGGCGATGTCCAGGCGCCGGGCACCGATGCCCAGTTCCTCGACCAGGGTATTGGCGGCATCGCCGTCCAGGCCCAGGTCGTCGCGCAGCGGGCCGTTGTCGGCCAGGGCGTGGACCTGTTCCATCCAGTGTTCCAGAGCGGCATCGGCGAAGCGTTCCGCCTGGTCGCGCGCCTGCTGGCGCACCGGGGTCTTGGCTTCGTCCACCGGGCTGTCGCCGAACAGCGCATCCATCATCGACTGCGCATCCGGCCGCCGGCCCAGGGCCGCCCCCCGTTCGCCGATTTGGCCCCGGCCGGCGCGTCGGCCTCGGCCGGGGCATTGGACTCGACCCGGTAATAGAGGTCGATCAGCGCTTCGGGCCGGATATGCAGGGCGCGCAGCAGCAGGCCGAACTTCTGGTCGCCGGCGCAGGCGACCAACCGGCGGCCGCAGGCCCGGGCGGCGGCGCGGCGCTTCTCCAATTCCTCGGCCAGGTCGCCCGAGACATGGTAGCGGCCCAGGCGTTCGCTCATGGCGTGGCGCAGGGAGCGCAACTGTTCCTCGATCTGGCGGCGCTTGATCGCCGGGTTGCACACCGGCGCCAGCGAGGCGGCGAGATAGGAGATGCCGCCGTCGTTCAGGCGGAACGCCTCGTCCCAGGCCTTCTCGGGGTCGCGGAAATGGGCGCGCGCCGCTTCGTTCGAGAGGAATTCCGACTTGGCGCGGGCGATGCGTTCGGCCTCCGACGGGCGGATGCCCGCCTCGCCGCCGTCCGCACCGTAATCGAGGATGTGCTTGGCGACGAAATTGGGGTTGCGCAGCCAATAGGTATTGTCGAAGGGCTTGCCCGGCGTCCAGTTGCGCGGCCAGTCGTGGGCCTTGCCGAAGAAATCGAGCAGGGACGCGTTGAGGCGGATCGTCCAGCGCCCCTCGGTCGAGGCCGCCTGGCCCGCCTTCTCCTCGAATTCCTGGTCGAACTTGGTCAGGATCAGGAACAGGGCATTTTCCTGCCGCTCGCGTTCCTGCGGGCTGGCGCCATGGGTGGCGTCGATCCAGTCCTTCACCATGGCCGGCAGGGTGCGGACTTCCTGGTTGGACGGGCCGATGCACAAGAGCATGGCGGTCAATTCCCGCTCGGCGCAATAACGCTCGAACAGATAGGCGACCTTGCCGCGCAGATAGACCGAGCGCAGGGCGCCCGCCTGTTCCAGGAAGCCGCGCGGATCGGGGAAATTCTCGCGGCTGCGGGCGCCGGGGAAATCGAGCAGGTCGGTGTGATCGAAGAAGGGCCAGGGCTGATCGCGCATGACGATGGTCAGCTCGGCAATCAGCGCGGTTACCTCCGACCGGGCAAGCTGGGCCTGGCGGCCGTCCTTGGTGACCAGGGTCAGGGTGCCGGCGGCCGCATTGTCCTGGCCCAGTTCGCCCAAGGTGCGCACGTCGATGATCGAGGTTTCGCGCGGCACCAGGGCCTCGATCCCCACCCAGGCCTCGCCGGCATGGCCCAGGCGCTCCAGCCCCTGGGCGAGGCGCAGGTAGAGCCTGGTGAAATCAGGGATGAAATTCCAGATCGCGGCGAACAGTTCCGCCCGGTCGGTCAGGCCCAGGCGCGGCGCCAGTTCCGCCGCCCGCGCCCAATAGCTGGCGGCCAGCGCCCGGATGCCCGCCTGGGGCTTGAAGTATTTCTCGAAATATTCCTGCAGGTCGTAGATATCCTCAGGGGTCAGGATATCGACCGGCCCGGCGGCGGCGCGGGGCTCGAGTTTGGTGATGAGCTCGGCCAGTTCGCGCGGGCCCGGCGGCTCCTCGTCTTCCAGGTTGAAGTCCGAATAGTAGGCATTGCCGATGATCTTGACGACATCGGTCTGCGACAGCAGGCGCAGGGCGACCGGCTTGCCCTTGGGCGCCGGCCGGCCTTTCATGGTGAAGCGGGTGACGACGCCCGTCGCCTCCTGCCCGCCTTCCGGGTTCAGCTCGGCGACGAAATCCAGCTCGCGATCCTCGAACACCGCCATCAGGCGATCGGTGCCCTTGCGCGCCAGGGCCGAGATCAGATAGGACTTGCCGGCCTGGCTGGGCCCGAAGACCGAGACGCACATGGGCCGCGTCGCCGCCACCTCCAGCTTGCGCGCGCCCACCACGTAACGGCGGAAGTCGCGGCGCAGCGCCGCCTCGTCCTGGCGCAGCTTGTCCGGATTGGCGCCGAACCAGTCGAGCGCGCCCAGGGCCGCCTGCGTGGTATTGGCGGCCAGGACGCGGACCTTCTCGTTTTCGGCCTGTTGGTCGATGGTCATGACCCGTCTCTCACATCACGTTCAAGACGCCGGTATCGCGCCAATAGCCTTGGGCCGATTTCAGCGTCTGCAGGCGCAGGCTCACCTGGCCACGCCGGGAATTGCCATCCGCATCCTCGATCTCGGTGATGCGGAATTCTTCCCAGCGTTCCATGTGGTCGATGTCGACCTCGGCCCGCTCGATCGTCACCTTCAACGGCAGCGCCATGCCGGCGGTGGCCGAGGGGTTGGTAAATTCGAGGTAGTAGAGCGGCGTCGCCGGCCAGCGTTCCAGGTCGAGCTGGCGGAAGCCGATGAAGATCGGGGCGTAGAAGTTCAGTACGAAGCTCTCGCCGCCGCCCTCGCCGGTCTTGGCGTTCAAGGTGGGATCGGCCAGGAAGACGTTGCGCCGCCTGATTTGGCCCGAAATCTCCATCTCGCCGAAGAAGCGCGCGGTCGATTTCATGGCGAGGCGCGAGGTGCGCATCAGGAAGGCCTCGAGATGGCCCTCGGCCAGGCCGCACAGCATGGCGCCCACGGCGGCCGCGGTCTTGGGGTCTTCGATGCGGGCATTGACGTCGCGGAACGGATACCAGGTGCCGACCCCGTACTGGTGCATGGGCACGATGCGGTCGGGCATCACCGGCAGCTTGGCCAGCATCACCTTCATGATCGCCGGCAGGCGCGACGGCCGGCCCGACAGCAGCAGGATGTCGCAATCATAGGCGTGGATGATCTCGGCCAGATCCGCCAGGGTCTGGCCGATCACGCCCAGCGCCGTGGCCTCGATCGCGCTGAGATCGATCTCGACCGGTACGCTGGCGATATCGAAGCCGGTGGCGCCGTGCTCGTGCGCCTCGTCCGTGAAGAACTCCAGCACCCGGCCCGAGGGCGGCAGGCTCTTGTCCCACAGGGCGTCCAGGCGCTTGACCTCGACCCCGGCCTGCGGCCCCGCCCCGCCCTGCTCGTAGGCATGGAGCAGGGACAACCCGGCCGGTTCCAGCACTTGCGTCACGAACTGCCGGCGCAGGTGGCGTTCCAACTCGGTCTCCGAGCCGCGGTTGCCCGAGAACAGCTTGCGCAGCATGGCCCGGGGATCGCCGATGCCCGCCGCGTTCAGGCTTTTGGAAATCGCCGGCAGGATGTGGCGTTCGACCACGGCCGCCAGGATATCGTCGCCGGCCAGCTTGAAGCCTTCGCGGAAATTCTGTGTCGGGTTGATCGCCCGCTGCCCCTCCACCGTGTAGGTGGTCACGATCAGGTCGGTGGTGCCGCCGCCGATGTCGATCGAGGCGATGCGCAGGGCCGGCTCCGGCCCGAAGCCCTCGGCCGCGCGGAGCTTGCCTTTCAGGCCGAAGAAGGCGCCGTAGTCGCCACGGAATTTCTGGGTGATCTCGGTATAGAGATAGACGAGCTGGGTGCCCGAGGCCTCGTCGAGATTCAAGACCACGGCGGGCTCGCGCGGCAGCTTGCCGTCGACCGCGGCGAGACCCATCAAATCCCACACCAGCTTGACCGCACCCTCGGCCCGGCGGCGCATGATCCGCTGTTCGGCCACGGGCATGGCGGGCGGCATGGTCAGCACGATCCGGCGCAGGCGGCGCGGCACGTCGCCGTGACGGCGCGCCAGGCGGATTTCCGGCGCGTTGATCATGGCGATGGCCTGGAACAGGATCTCGGTCAGCATCAGGCTGTAGATGCCGGAACGCGAGAACTTGGCGCGTACCGCCGGCTGGCCCTGGCCCCCGGCAGTTGCCGCAGCACTTCGCCGTCCTCGGTCATCAGGCCCATGACCGGGCCCGACACCGGCGGCTCGGTCGTCACACCGTCGGGGCCGACACCGTTGAAGCGCCAGCCTTGCGCCAGCGGCCGGGTATCCCACAGGTAACGCTTGGGGCTGGACAGGCCGGTCGCCCCCTCGTTGCCCAGGGCATCGCCGGCCAGGCGCATGGACTCGGGCCCGATGCGCACGGGGCTGGGCCACCAGAAGGCGTTGGCCCGGCCGGAACGGCGCGAGACCGCGTCCTTGCCGAAACTGGCCCGGGCGAATTCCACCCGGCTTTCAAATGGCTTGCCGTAGGCCTGTTCGGGACGGGCGAGGTCACGCAGTTCCAGGACATAGGAATCGTTCAGGTCCATGCGGTCGTCGGCATGGGACTCCATCAGGATGCCGCAGGTGCGCGAATTGCCGATATCGAGCACCAGGTCGACCTCGACCGGCACATGGCGGCCGGCGTCGGACAGGGTGTCGATCAGGCGGATGCGCGGCATGAACGCCGCTTCCTCGATCACCGCGAGGAAGGTCAGGTAGCGCGCCCAATGCTCGCAGGCATGGGGAAAGTCGTCTTCGCGCAAGGGCCGGCCGGGGCGCTGGGCCTGCTTGAATTCGCGGAAACTCTCGTCCAGCCACTGGTCGACCCAGGCCTCTTCCAGGAACCAGGCATTCTTGTCGTCGTCGGCGACCAGGGCGAATTCCTGCTCCTCGGTCGCATCGGTCGGGCTGGGCATGACATAGGGCCGCCCGGGCATGCGGTTGGCCAGGGCGGTGTCGAAGATCAAGGTGGCGCGGTGGGTGTAGCCTTCGCGGTCACGCTCGGGCAGTTCGACCACGCGCAGGCGCGCCCAGTTGCTGGGGCCGGTATCGTAGAGATCGTCGCCGTCGCCCGATTTGGCCTTCACCCGCAGATAGGGCAGCGGCACCCAGCGGCCCAGGAACGTCTCCAGGCCCTTCTGGCGATTGAGCTCGTAGATCGCCTCCTGGGGCGGGCGGGTGCCGGTCTTGGGATCGACCAGGCCGCCGTCTTCGCCCTCGTCGGGCACCAGGCAACGCAGGACCACCTGCTGGCGCCCGTCCTGGGACAGGGCGGCGCCGGCCACGGGTTCTTCCCAGAAGGCGCGGTTGATCTTGGGCAAGGCTTCGGCATCGAAGCCGAAGTCGAGGAACTGCAGGCCGCTGGACGGCACCAGGCTTACCAGCCGGCGGAACGTAGTCAGGCGTTTCAGCATCGCATCAGAACCGTTGTCCGCCCTAAGGGCCGCATTTGTAACATGGAACCGCGGGCTGGCCATCCTTGGCGGGATGATGGCCCTTCCACCCCGTCATCCCCGCGAAGGCGGGGATCCACCGGCGGGGCGTACCCGGAACCATCCGACCAGGCTCGACCGTGGATCCCGGCCTTCGCCGGGATGACGGCCAGGAGATTTCCGCATCACGGCACATTGAAGACATGAACGATCTTGGTGTCGTTGCGGTTGCGTGCCTGATCGACGGAGCCTTCAAAGACCTGGTCCGGCTTGCCCGCGCGCCGCAGGGTGATGCGGTAGTGCGAGCGCGGAATGCCGCGCGATTTGGGCAATTGCACCTCGATCCGATACTGGCCCGGCGGCGGATCGTCCAGCCACACCACGTTCTCGACCGGATCCATGATCACCCGGTCGTCATAGCGGTTGTGGTCGATGTCCAGGTCGCCGCCGCAGCCGTTGGGATGGTCCCAATAGATCCGCGTGCCGTTGGGGCAGACCACGTGGACATCGACGTCGTTGGCGTCGTCCCAGGCCAGAATCACCTGCATCTTGCCTTGCTGGCCGCCGTCACGTTCGACCCGGCGGTCGTCTTCGGTCCGCGGCGGTGGGGGCGGAGGCGGCGGGGGTGGTGGAGGCGGCGGTGGGGGTGGCGGCACCGGCGGGGGTGGCGGCGGTGGTGGCGGTGGTGGCGGTGGCGGTGGTGGGGTGGCGGAGGTGGCGGGGGGGGCGGCGGCTCGCAGGCCAGGCGCTTTTCCGCGATCCGGCGTTCCAGATCGGCCAATTCCCGCTGCAGCACGGCTTCCCGCGCCGCCTCGGCGTCGCGTTCCTCGATCAGGGCGATCTCATCGGGATTGATGCCGCAGACCGGCTCAGGGATCACGAAGAACGCCAGGATGCGCGGCCACAGCCACCACAGCAGCACGGCGAGCAGCAACAAAAGCGCGAACAGGGCGGCCAGCCACCAGGGGAACCGGCCGGGCGGCGGCGGCGGCGCCACGATCACCGGGGCGACCGGCGGCGTCGGCGGCAGGGGCGGCGCCGGCGGCGGCACCACGCCCTTGCGGAAGCGGGTCAGCACGCCGCGGGCAGCCCCCACCCCTTCCGTGACATTGCCCCAGCCGGTCAGCACCGGCTTGTCACCCACCACCAGGACATGTTCGGGCGACGGGATTTCCAGGGCCGAGGCCAGCATCTGGCCCATCAGGCGCTCGCCCGAATCGCGCGAGGCGGCCAGCGCCTCGCCCTTGACCCGGATCTCGCCCGAAAGGGTGGCCAGCCGGTCTTCGATCGGCGCCCGTTCCTCGGGGCCCAAGTCGATCAGGCGGCGGACCGGGCCGTCGCCGGGGGCATACCAGTCGATCTGGCCGCGGCCGGGGTCGAAATTCGGCTCGGCCAGCAGGGCGGCATGGTCGGGCGACAGGTTGCGCCGCAGGTATTGCGCGATCTGGTCGTAGGCCAGGGTGACAGGCTGGCCGCCCGCCCCCAGGGCATGGACCTGCCCGGCCCGCGTGGTGGCGACGAGTTGGCTGGTCATCACCCGGCCTTACTTCGAGGGCGCGGGCGTCGCGGGGCTGGCGGCGCCACCGCCGGCCGCGCCACCCGGCGCGGGCGTGGCCCCGCCGGCGGGCGGCGTCGCGCCGGGGGTAGCGCCCGGGGCCTGGCCGGGCCGGTCGGGCGGCGGGTTCGCGGGCACGCAGCGGCCGGTCAGCTCGTTGAAGGCGATGTTCTTGGATTTCAGGAACTGGATCAGGGCAGAACTGGCCAGGGCGTAGTTCACCCGCACCGCCTGGCTGGCCTCGACCCGCAGGAAGGTGTTCACCCCCACCACCCGGCCGCAGCGATCGACCAGCGGCCCACCGGAATTGCCGGGCGAGATGCCAGCGGTATGCACCACCACCGGGACATTGCCCTCGAGATTCTGCAGCACCGAAACCTCGCCGCTGGTGACCGCCAGCTCGGGGATGGCCGAGGCATCGCCCTGCTGCAGCAGGCGCTGAAAATTCTGGTCGCCCTCGATGATGATGCCGGGGAAGCCCGCGGCGACCACATGGTCCAGCTTGGCGACCGTGGTGGTCAGCGACAGGGGCTGGATCGAGGCCGGGGCGCCGTCGACCTTCAGCACCGCGAAATCGACCTGGCCCGGCTGGGTCGCATTGGTGGTGGCGATCAGGGTCGCCTTCTTGGCCCCGCCCAGGGGCTTGGACGAGACATAGATCGAATCGGGGCTGACGCTGGCGATGACATGGCTGTTGGTGACGACGATGCCGGGCGCAACAAAGAAGCCCGAACCGATTTCGACATTGCCTTGCGACGGCCCCAGGACCAACACCGTGGCGCTGTCGATCAGGTCCATCAGCGTGCCTTCGAACGCCTGCCCGCCCGGCGGGGTGGGCACCGCCTCGGGCGGCGGGGCGGATGATTCGGGCAGCGGCGGCAGGCTGCCGAACGGATTCTCCAGGGTGCAGACGTCGCTTTCCAGGACCTTCCTGGCCTCGGCGATGCGCTTTTCCAAGGCCTCGTTGTTGGCGCGCTGGAGGGCGATTTCCTCGCGCGTGCGGCCTTCGTCGATCAGGCTGGCGCGGCCTTCCATGCCGTCCAGCTTGTCGGCCAGCAGGGCCCAGCCCAGCCAGACACCCAGGGCCAGAAACACCAGGGCCACGGCGACGCCGGCCGGCAGTAACCACCAGCGGGAGGCACGCGCCGGGGCCGGGGGCGCGGTTTCGGGGGTGGCGGGCGGCGTGGGTGTGGACATGAACGACGATCCCGGCTTGGCGGTTCAGGCGGCGCGAAGGTGGCCACCGGCCTCTTGCCGGATCCCCCTCGCATCGCCCCCCGACGCTGCTTCTATACAAGCAAGCGTCGGCATGGACGCTAACAAACCGGCCCCGGCGTGCCAATGTCATGCGTCACGCCGGGACCGAACCGGGAAATCAATGGTCTGGGGGCCTGCGCAGTTCCGTGACCGCCGTCACGATTTGGCCAGACGGGCGGGCAGGATCAGTTCCAGTGCCCTTCGATCCAGATCCAGCCGCGCGGCCGCGGATCCCAATGGCCGGGCTCCCAATGACGGCCCGGCTGATCGACCACCAGGATGCGGCCGGGGATCCAGGCCCAGTCGTGGTGCCGCCGGGCCCAGTGGCCGGGCTCCCAGATCTCGCGCTCGTGCACCTGCGGCACGACTTCGACGCGGGGCGGCGGCGGCGCCTCGTAGATGACGATGTCGCGCGCCTGGGCGGCGGTCGCGGCCCCGGCCGTCAGCAGGCCGAAGGCAAAGGCGAAAGCAAGTTTCTTCGACATCATGACCGATTCCTGTGCCAGTGAATCAGCCCTCACGCAGATGAAACGTCCGCGCCGGGTTTTTCCGGCGCCCGTTTTCAGCCTTTGGAGGTCGAAGAGCCAGGCGCGAAATGCGCATCGAGCCGATCCAGAAGGGCCAACCCCGCAGCCTTGTCGCCACGGGCAGCCAAGGCCATGAACCTGGTCTCGACGTCGAACTCGGCGATGCCGCGGGTGCTCCATTCCTCTACGAGCTTGTTGAGGCTGAGCCCTCGCCGCTCCGCCATCGCCTTGAGGCGGGCGTGCTGGTCGTCGGGCAGGCGGATTGTCAGCGTCGCCATCGTCATCTCCATTGCTCGATGATATCAACGCGGGGCCCTGGCTGCCCTGATCAATTTTGTCCCCCTTTTCTTGGGCTTGTCACCTCCCGGCGCTATGATGGCCGGCAAAATCAAACCAGCGGGAGGCGACGATGGACACACAGGCAGTGGCGAAGGCCTTTACCGAGATGTGCGCCAAGGGTGAGTTCGACGAAGCCGGGGCCAAGTACTGGTCCGACGACGTGGTCAGCCGCGAGCCGATGCCGGGCGACATGGCCGAGGTCAAGGGCCGCCAGGCGGTCGAGGCCAAGGGCCAGTGGTGGTACGCCAACAACACCATCCACGAGGTTAAGGTCGAAGGGCCCTACGTTTTCGGCCACGAGTTCGCCGTGCGCTTCCTGATGGATTTCACGCCGAAGGACGGCCAGCGCATGAAGATGGACGAGTTGGGCGTCTATACCGTCAAGGACGGCAAGATCGTCGACGAGCGCTTCTTCTACGGCGGGCCGATATCCTAGGCCGCTGAGACAAGGCGGGGCTTCGGCAGCCGGGCGCTTTGCCCGGCTGCCCGGCCGGTCAGCGCTTGTCGTCCAGGATCGCGTTCACCGCATTGATTTCGGCACGGGTCAAGGTCCGGTCGAAATCCAGGGCCAAGCGTCGCTCGGCCAAGCGAAGCGCCCGGCGCCGATCCACCGGGTCGACGAGGCTGAGTGCCCGTTGACGGGCGGCATCGTAGCTGGCGATGCGCCCGACGGTCGAATTCGGGGCTGCGTGCTCGAAGGCCGTAAGAGAGGCATGGGCGGCGTTGAGGGGACCCAACTCGCTGGCACTGGCATAGGTGCGGGCGGCGTCGGTCAGCGCCTTGCTACGCACGCGGGCGTCGGCGGTTTCCTTGGCACCGACCGCTTTGGCGCTGCCGCGACTGCTGTCGGCCACCGCGGCCTTGTCGTGGCCCAAGCCGCGGCCCCCGGCATCGGCCGCGGCACCGTGGCCCCCGCCGTGACCGCCGCCATGACCACCGCCGTTTCCGCCGCCGCCGTTTCCGCCACCGCCACCATTGCCGCCGCCCTTGGCATAGGCCGCGGTGAGGTCGAGCATCGCCGGCGCGAGCGCCAGGCTGGAAGCGCCAATCGCCAAGGCGAGCACGCGGGCGGCGAGCCCTTTAGCAAGATTGCGTTGCATGGCCGCATTCTCCGGTTCTGATGGTAAATCGAGAAACACCGTGACGGCCATTGGGTTCCGGATCAAGCTCCGCTCGCACCCTTCCCACCCCTGCGCCGACCCTCTATGATCCGGCCCATGTCATTTGAAGCTCCCCTGGATTGCGGCCAGGCCGTCGTTCTGCCCGAATGGATCGACTACAACGGCCACATGAATGTCGCCTATTACGTGCTGGCGTTCGATCAAGCGCTGGACCGGGTCTTTGACCGCTTCGACTGCGGCAAGGATTATGTCGCACGCTCGAATCACTCGTTCTTCGTGCTCGAGGCCCATGTCCGCTATCTGCAGGAAGTGACTCAGGGCGACCCCCTGGCCTTCACCTTCCAGCTGATCGACCACGACGCCAAGCGGCTGCACTATTTCGTCGAGATGCGGCACGCGGAACTGGGCTTCCTGGCCGCGACCTCGGAACAGGTCGCCCTGCATGTCGACCTGGAAGACCGCCGGTCCGCCGCCATGCCGCCGCAGCAACAGGCCCTGTTCGCGCAGATCGCCGAGGATCACGGCGCCCTGCCCCTGCCCGACGGCCTCGGCCGGAACATCCGCCTGCGCAAGCCTGCGGCGGCCTGAGCGTCAGCCGCCATGAGCAATGATCCGTTCGATCCCGCCAACTGGGATGACACCGAGCCGTCGGCGGCGCCCGGCGCCCCGGCGCCGATCCTGGAGCCGTTCTATCTCGAGGGCCTGAACCCGCAGCAGCGCGCCGCGGTCGAGGCGACCGACGGCCCCGTGCTGGTGCTGGCCGGGGCGGGCACCGGCAAGACAAGGGTGCTGACCACGCGCATCGCCCACCTGCTCGGCACCGGCAAGTCCTGGCCGGGCCAGATCCTGTCGGTGACCTTCACCAACAAGGCGGCGCGCGAGATGCAGCACCGCATCGCGCAACTGATCGGCGGCGTGGCCGACGGCCTGTCCTGGCTGGGGACCTTCCATTCGATCGCCGCGCGCATCCTGCGCCGCCATGCCGAGCTGGTGGGCCTCAAACCCAATTTCACCATCCTGGACGCCGACGACCAGTTGCGCCTGCTCAAGCAGTTGATCAGTGCCGCGGGCCTGGACGAGAAGCGCAACCCGCCCCGTGCCCTGGCCGGCCTGATCGACCGCTGGAAGAACCGTGGCCTCACCCCCGACAGGCTGAACCCGGAAGACAACCACAGCTTCGCCGACGGCCGGGGCAGGGAACTCTACACCGCCTACCAGGAACGCCTGGCGACCCTCAACGCCGCCGATTTCGGCGACCTGCTGCTGCACAACATCACGATCTTCCAGCGCGAGCCCGAGATCCTGGCACAGTGGCAGCGGCGCTTCAAATACATCCTGGTCGACGAATACCAGGACACCAACGTCGCCCAATACCTGTGGCTGCGCCTGCTGGCCCAGCGCTGGCGTAACGTCTGCTGTGTCGGCGATGACGATCAGTCGATATACGGCTGGCGTGGCGCCGAGGTGGGCAACATCCTGCGTTTCGAGAGTGACTTTCCCGGTGCCAAGGTGATCCGATTGGAGCGCAATTATCGCTCGACCGGGCATATCCTGGGGGCGGCGTCCGGCCTGATCAAGGCCAACGAGGGGCGCCTGGGCAAGACCCTGTGGACCGAGGACGCGTTGGGCGAGAAGGTCCAGGTCACCGGCTATTGGGACGGCGAGGAAGAGGCGCGCGGCATCTCGGACGCGATCGAGGGCATGCGCGGCCATGGCCGCAAGCTGGCCGAGATGGCGATCCTGGTACGCGCCGGCGCCCAGACCCGCGCCTTCGAGGAGCGCTTCGTCGCGGTCGGCCTGCCCTACCGGGTGATCGGCGGCCCACGCTTCTACGAGCGCCAGGAAATCCGCGATGCCCTGGCCTATTTCCGCGTCACCGTGCAGCCCGACGACGACCTGGCCTTCGAGCGCATCGTCAATGTCCCCAAGCGCGGCCTGGGCGACGCTACGATCCAGCAGTTGCACGTCCTGGCGCGCGGCCGGGGCATCTCGCTGCACCGGGCCGCCGGCCTGATCGTCGAGACCGACGAGATGAAGCCCCGGCCACGCAGCGCCCTGCGCGACCTCATGACCGGCTTCGAGCGCTGGCGCGCCATCGGCGGCGACCTGCCGCATACCGAACTGGCGCAGACCATTCTGGACGAATCCGGCTACACCGCGATGTGGCAGGCCGACAAGTCGGCCGAAGCGCCGGGCCGGCTGGACAACCTCAAGGAATTGATCGATGCCCTGGCAGGCTTCGAGAACCTGACCGCCTTCCTCGAGCATGTCGCGTTGGTCATGGAGATCGAGCGCGGCGACGGCACCCAGGACATGGTCACCCTGATGACCCTGCACGGCGCCAAGGGCCTGGAATTTCCCGTGGTCTTCCTGCCCGGCTGGGAGGAGGGCCTGTTCCCCAGCCAGCGCAGCATGGACGAGAACGGCCTGGCTGGCCTCGAAGAGGAGCGCCGCCTGGCCTATGTCGGCCTGACCCGGGCGCGGGAGAAGGCGATCGTCAGCCACGCCGCCAACCGCCGCCTCTACGGCCAGTGGCAGAGCGCCATCCCCTCGCGCTTCATCGACGAGCTGCCGGGCGACCATGCCCAGGTGGAGGCCCGGCCCGGCCTGTGGGGCGGCCTGTCCGAGCGCGGCGGTTTCACCCCGGCGATGAACGACAGCGACCTGTTCGGCTCACGCGGACTCAGCCCCGGGTTCCAGCGGGCGGCGCAGAACCGGGCCGCCGGCCCGGCCCCGCGCGTCGGCCCCCGCACCCTGGACCTGAACGCCGACTATGTGACGTCGAGCGATGCCGGCGGCGACTTCAAGGCGGGCGAACGGGTGTTCCACCAGAAGTTCGGCTATGGCCGCATCAGCCATATCGACGGTAACAAGCTGGACATCAATTTCGAGAAAGCGGGGACGAAGAAGGTGATCGCCAGCTTCGTCACCAAGGCGTGAGGATCATGAGATCTCCATTCAGCGTCATCCCGGCGAAGGCCGGGATCCATTGCGACATCGCGCGCTGCCCCGGAATGGATCCCGGCCTTCGCCGGGATGACGATTTTGGGGTGCCGGCATGAGCGACTCCGCAGGCCTGATCGAGGCGCGGCTGATCCTGCCGCCGGAGGCCGTGGCGGCGTTCGAACTGATGCTGTCGGATGTGGTGGTTGCGCTGTCGAGCATCACCCGCGACGACGGCGCCACCTGGGAGTTGGAAGCCCTGCTGGCGCCGGGCGGCGACGACGGCGCCCTGGCGCAGGCGCTGGAACAGGCCGCCGGCATCGCCGGCATCGACCTGCCTGAGATCGAGTGGCGGGTGCTGCCCGATGTCGACTGGGTGTCGGAGACCCAGAAGATCCTGAAGCCCCTGCCGATTGGCCGCTTCTGGATCCATGGCCCCGACGCGCCCGAGGTCCCGCCGGTCTCGGCGATCGCGCTGGAAATCGAGGCGGGCCTCGCCTTCGGGACCGGCCGCCATGCCACCACCTCGGGCTGCGTCCTGGCGCTGGAGCGCCTGGCCCGGCGGCGGCGGTTCGACAAGGTCATCGATGTCGGCTGCGGCTCCGGCATCCTGGCCATGGCGGCCGAGAAATTGTGGCATCCCGCCGTGCTGTGGGCGACCGATATCGACCCGGTGGCGGTCGAAACCGCCAGGGACAATGCGGCCAAGAACGGGCTGTGGGACGCGGCGCTCTACACCACCGCGGACGGCATGACCGAGCGGCAGGTCAAGGCGGCGGGCCGCTTCGACCTGATCATCGCCAACATCCTGGCGCGGCCGCTGATGCTGCTGGCAGCCCAGATCGAGGGCGCCCTGGCGGGCAATGGGGTGGTGGTTCTGTCGGGGCTGCTCGCGACTCAGGAGGCCATGGTGCTGTCCGCCTATCGGACGCGCGGCCTCTACCTGGTGGAGCGGACGGTAAAAGAGGGCTGGGCGACCCTGACCCTCGCCCGCTGAGGCGGGGAGGTCAGGATCGCCCAGACCGGCATCACGTCACAATGTTTCGGTGCATCGTCGGATGCACCGGGTGCTTCAGGCCGCGAGATGACGGGGCGAATTCTCGTTCGCCACACCATTGATCGCCACCTTCGCCGTCGCCGGCACAGCAGCACCACGCCGGACCAGGCCGGCGGCGACGCGGTCGATCTGGCCGCGATCGATGCCGATATCGGCAAGGAGGCGGTCATCGAGAGCTGTCAACTCGGCATGGACGCGCTGACGCGCGATCAAGCTCTTCAGCGCCTGCACAACCATCATGGGACCCTTCGCGACAAGCATCAGAACCTCCGAGATGAAAATGCCAAGTCCAACCAGCGGTGCAATCCGCGCTGTCACAAGCGTCAGATCCGCGGTGTACTCAGGAGCGCCATTGAGCCCATGCCCAACATGCGACCGTGACGCCGTACCCGTCAGCAAGTAAGCCATTTGTTACTCCTGTTGGTTGGCGTTACCGTCGAGAAGGAATATGGCAGTGCAGCACGACTTCAGGCAGGGGGGCCGGACAGGAGAGCTATGCGCCAGGCGCATTGGAAACTTTTTATCGTCCCACTACACGCATACCTCTAACGCCGACCTGCCATGAGGCGCTCACATGAAGCTTTTGACCGACGTCATTTTTGATCCCGCCGCGCTGCGCAGCCTGGCCGGCCGGCTGCACGCGCCCGAGGCCCTGGCCGATCGGCTCGCCGCCGCGGCAGCCGCCGCGTCGGACAATCCCGACGAGATCGCCGCGGCAGTCGCCCCTGACGCACGGGGCGACGAGATCGCCTCGATCGCCGCCCTGGTGGGCAGCGCCCGGCCGCGCCTGCTGGCCTCGATCGAGGCGGGCAAGGCCGCCTCGGCCGCCCGTCTCGCCGCCTTGCGCGCGGAGATGGCGCGGCGCGGCCTCACCGGCTTTCTGGTGCCCATGGCCGACGAGCACCAGGGCGAATATATCCCGCCCGCCACCCAGCGCCTGGCCTGGCTGACCGGCTTCGGCGGTTCGGCCGGGATGGCCGTGGTCCTGGCCGAGCGGGCGGCAATTTTCGTCGATGGCCGCTATACCCTGCAGGTGCGCGACCAGGTCGACATCGCCCTGTTCGAACCCCATCACCTGATCGAGGAGCCGCCCGCAGCCTGGTTGCCCGGCGCGGTGAAGGCCGGCGATATCATCGGTTACGATCCCTGGCTGCACACCCGCGGCAGCGCCGCGTCCCTGAGCAAGGCGCTGGCCGCGGTCGGCGCCAGGCTGGTCCCGACCGACGGCAACCCGATCGATGCGGTCTGGGCCGACCGGCCGCCGGCGCCCCTGTCGGTGATGCGCCCCCACGCGCTGGCCTTCGCGGGCGAGGCACACGAGTCGAAGATCACCCGCCTGGCCGCAGGCCTGGCCGCGGAAGGTGTCGATGCCGCCGTGATCAGCGCGCCCGACGGCCTGGCCTGGCTCTTGAACGTGCGCGGCCTGGACGTGCCCAACAACCCGCTCAGCCTGGGCTTTGCCATCCTCGACACGGCCGAGGGCGGCCAGGTCCGGCTGTTCGTCGAGCCGGCCAAGATCACCGCGGCCACCCGCGCCCATCTCGGCAACCGGGTGACCCTGGCCACCCCCGACGCCCTGGGCCCGACGCTGGACAGGCTGGCGCAGGGCGGCACCACCCTTCGCATCGACCAGGCGACGGGCGCCGCCTGGCTGGCGGACCGGGTCGAGGCGGCAGGCGGCAAGGTCTCGCTGGGGCTGGACCCTTGCGCCCTGCCCCGGGCCCTGAAGAACCAGGCGGAACTGCGCGGCACCAGGGCCGCCCATGTCCGCGACGCCGGCGCCATCGTGCGCTTCCTGGCCTGGCTGGACGGTGCCGTGGCGGCGGGCGAGAGGCTGGACGAGCTGGACGTGGTGGACCGCCTGGCCTCGTTCCGGCGGGCGCACGGCCACTTCCGCGGCCCCAGCTTCGATACCATCGCCGGTTTCGGCGCCAATGGCGCGATCGTCCACTACCGGGCGTCGCCGGCAACGGCCAAGACCCTGGAACCGGGCAACCTGCTGCTGCTCGATTCCGGTGCCCAGTATCCCGACGGCACGACCGACATCACCCGGACCATGGCGATCGGCAGGCCCAGCCCGGAGCACCGCGACCGCTATACCCGCGTGCTGAAAGGTCATCTGGCGCTGGGGTCGGCGCGCTTCCCGCAGGGCACCACCGGCAGCCAGCTCGACGTGCTGGCGCGCGCGCCGCTGTGGGCGGCCGGCCTCGATTACGACCACGGCACCGGCCATGGCGTGGGCAGTTTCCTGTGCGTCCACGAAGGCCCGCACCGGATCTCCAAGGTCGCCAACACCGTCGCCCTGCAGCAGGGCATGATCGTCTCCAACGAGCCGGGCTACTACAAGACCGGGGCCTACGGCATCCGCATCGAAAACCTGATCGCGGTCACCCGCCTGCCTGATGTGCAGGGGGCCGAGCGCGAAATGCTGGGCTTCGAGACCCTGACCGTAGTGCCCTATGACCGCCGCCTGATCGACACCGCCCTGCTCGACGACCGCGAGAAGGCGCTGGTCAACGCCTATCACGCCCGGGTGCTGGCCGAGGTCGGCCCGCTGGTGGACGGCGAGGCGCACGCCTGGCTGGAGGCGGCCACCGCGCCGCTTTGATCCGGTCCCCAACATGATCCCTCTTCGCCGCTTGCGGGGGAGAGGGAAGGGGCCCATTGCGCCAGCAATGGGAAGGGTGAGGTGGTCGCGGGCGAGACTGCGCCCTATGTCGACCACCCTCCTCACCCAACCCTCTCCTCCCAGGAGGAGAGGGCTTGTCTTTGTGCTTACCCCGGCACCGTCACGATCTTGCCCCATTCTCGCCCGACCAGCGCCCGATGGGCGGATCAGGTTGCGGCCGCTCTCAACCGGGCTAAGGGGAGGCAATCGCCATGAAACAGCGTGTCCGCCATGGTGGCGATGCCTATTACGAGCCCTTGCGGCGGCGCTTTCTGGCCGGCTGCCTGTGCTGCGTCGGCGCGGCCTTGACCAGCCGGGTCGTGCTCGCCGGTACTGCGGCCGAGGCCCTGCGCGCGGCCGATGAGACCCCGGCCCCGACCATCGAGCGGATCGCCGACGGCGTCTATCTTCATACCTCCTGGGCGGTGACCGCCGACGGCCTGGTGCCGTCCAACGGCCTGGTCGTGGTCGGGCGCAACGGCGCGCTGATGATCGATACCGCCTGGACCGAAGCCGACACCGCCCTGCTGATCGAGCGGATCGACCAGTTGACCAGCGGCGCCCCCCTCCTCGTCTATGCGACCCATGCCCATGTCGACCGGCTGGGCGGGCTCGGCCTGATCAACCGGCGGGGCGAGCGCAGCATGGCGCACGAAACCACGGTCGCCGCCGCCATGAGCCGCGGCCTGGCCGTGCCGACCGAAAGCTGGATCGGCGAAGCCATGGCCTTCGAGATCGGCGACCGCCAGATCGAGCTGTTCCACCCCGGTGGCGCCCACACCCGCGACAACACGGTGGTCTATCTCGAGGATGTCGACCTGCTGTACGGCGGCTGCATGGTCCGCCCGGCCAGTGCCAGCACCCTGGGCCACCTGGCGGATGCCGACCTGGCCACCTGGCCCAACGCCCTGGGCAACCTGGTCAGCCGTTTCGGCCACCCGGCCATCGTGGTGCCCGGCCATGGCCCGGTCGGTGATGGCAGCCTGCTGACCCACAGCCTGGCCCTGGCGAGCACCACCGCCGCCGGCTGATTCTCGGCAGGCTCGCACCTGCTTGCTTGACATGTTTGTACCGACCAGTAAATTATGTACTGATTGGTACAAACATGGAGCTGCGCCGTGGCCGATGAACGCCCGCCCCTGCCGCCTTTCACCGTCGAGACCGCCACGCTGAAGGCCCGCCTGGCCGAGGATGCCTGGAACACGTGCGATCCGCTCCGGGTCTCGCTGGCCTACACGCCGGACAGCCGCTGGCGCAACCGGGCGGAATTCATCCAGGGCCGCCCGGCCATCGTGGAGTTGCTGACCCGCAAATGGGCGCGCGAACTCGACTACCGCCTGATCAAGGAATTGTGGGCCTTCCACGAGAGCCGCATCGCCGTGCGCTTCCAGTACGAATACCACGACGACTCGGGCAACTGGTTCCGCGCCCATGGCAACGAGCAGTGGGAATTCGACGAACGGGGCCTGATGCGCCGGCGCGAGGCCAGCATCAACGATGTCCGCATCACGCAAGCCGAGCGCAAATTCCTGTGGCCGGCGGGACCGCGCCCGGCCGATCATCCCGGCCTGACCGAGTTGGGTCTTTAGCGGGCAAGCACAAACCCCGAAAGACAACAATCCGAGGCAAGGACTTGCGCTATGGCTCCGTTGACGCTCTCGTCCCCCATCGGCGATATCCAGATCGTGAACGAGCCAATGCATTCATTCGGTTCGGCCGATAATTCCCGAGCCTATCGACGCGAGCACAATCTGTGCGACGGATCGGTGCGCGCCAGCTACGGGATAATCGTCGATGGCGATCCCATCGTCGTTATTGGCGTTGATCGAGCGATGCCTATTCATTCACATTCAGCCCTTGTCTGGGGAGACCGCCTGCATATCGCTCTCGGCAGCAGGATTGCCTGCTTTTCCCTAAACCCCTTCGTAATGCTCCGGGCGGTCGAGGCTGATGCCGTCATGTGTTTCGGCCTGCATTTTTCCACGGCACATAGTGCCCTGATTTGCCACGGAGAATTGCAGATCTCCCGGCTGTCGGCCGACGGCGACATCCTCTGGCAGGCGGGCGGGCGAGATATTTTCACGGGCGAGTTTGCGTTGAGGCCAGCATGTATCGAAGCGCGGGATTTCAACAACGCCGCCTATCGTTTCAGGTACGAGGACGGCGCGCTGATCTGATTCCCGACAGGAGCCTTGATGCCGAAAACCGTCGCCGAACGCGCCGATGTCATTCCCGCCCTGGCCGAAGTCTTTCGCGAGCATGGCTTCGAGGGGACCAGCCTTGCCCTGATTACGGCCCGCACCGGCCTGGGCAAGGGCAGCCTCTACAACTTCTTCCCCGGCGGGAAAGAGGAAATGGCGGCGGCGGTGCTGGACGAGATCGACGGCTGGTTCGAGGCCCAGGTCTATCGCCCCCTGCGCGAGGCGGCCGATCCGGCGCGGGCCATCGCTGACATGTTCACGTCGGTCGACGCTTATTTCCGCTCGGGCCGGCGCGTGTGCCTGGTGGGCGCCTTTGCCCTGAGCGACGTGCGCGATCGCTTCGCAGCGCGCATCAATGCCTATTTCGCGGCCTGGGGCGAGGCGCTCGCCGAGGCCCTGGTGCGGGCGGGCCGGGCCCAAGAGACCGCCCGCGACCAGGCGGAGGAAACCGTCCTGGCGATCCAGGGCGCACTGGTGCTGACCCGGGCGCTGGATGATCCCGGCACATTCGAGCGCGCCCTGCGCCGCCTTCAGGAGCGGTTGGGGGTCTGACCCAGCCGTCATTCCTGGGCAGCGCGCGACGTCTCAATGGATTCCGGCCTTCGCCGGAATGACGGTGGAGGTTAAGCGCTTAGGGCAGCGCCCTCGTGGGTCAGCAGCCAGCGCTTGCGGGCGATGCCGCCGCCGTAGCCGGTCAAGGAACCGTCGGCGCCAATCAGGCGGTGGCAGGGCACGACCACGCTGATGGGGTTGGCACCATTGGCGTGGCCCACCGCGCGCATGGCCCGGGGCCGGCCGAGGCGGGCGGCGAGCGCGCCGTAGGTCAGCGTTTCGCCTGCCGGGACGGTGCGCAGGGCGGACCAGACCTCGCGCTGGAACGGCGTGCCGCCCAGGTGGTAGGGAACGGTGTCGAGCCGGCCCAGGTCGCCGGCGAAATAGCGCTCGAGGGCATGGCGGATGGCTTTGGGGGCGGCACCCGGCTCGATCGCCACCGGACCGACCTGCCGGCACAGCAGGAGCACCATGCGCGCCTCGTAATCCGCCCAGTCGAGGGCACACAGGCGCCCCTCGCCATCGGTCACCAGCAGGGCTTGCCCGATCGGCGTCTCCAGCCGGTCGAGAAACATCAGCGGCCGCGGTGCGGCGGCCGGGGCGACAGGCCGAAGGGCACGCCCGGCGCATGCTTGCCGTTGCGAATGGTGAAGCTGGTCTTGACGCTGGCGACATTGGGGGCGGGCGTCAGCTCGCGGGTCAGGAAGCCTTGGAATTCCGCCAGGTCGCGGGCGACGATTTTCAGAATGAAGTCGATTTCGCCGTTCAGCATCCAGCATTCGCGCACCAGCGGCATGGCGCGGACCCGCTCCTCGAAGGCGACCAGGTCGGTCTCGGCCTGGGAGGCGAGGCCGACCATGGCGAAGACCGTGACCTCGAAGCCCAGCGATTCGGCATCGACCTCGGCGTGGTAGCCCTTGATGAAGCCCGACTCCTCGAGCGCGCGGACCCGGCGCAGGCAGGGCGGGGCGGAAATCCCGACTTGGCGGGCCAGATCGACATTCGTCATGCGGCCGTCTGCCTGCAAATGCTCGAGGATCTGCAAATCGATGTCGTCGAGCTTTACCTTGGTCATGAACTCCCCCTGCGGCACCGCCATTATTGTGCCGAGGACCGCTGGACGAAAGAAAATTTCACTTTGCCTGCCCAATGCGTCGAGATTTCGTCGACGCGCGGGGGATTAGACGCCAGAATCCGCCGCCGTCAAGCGATTGCGCGGAAGGCGCGCGGCGCCTCTTGGCGGGCCATGCGGCTAGCGCATATCATAGTCTGTGCAGAGCGTCCCATATAAGCGATTCTCTCGCCCAGTCCGCCAGGAGCCGGCGGCGGCCCCGATCCCGGGGTATCGAATTTCGGAGTGTAGACGATGTCCGAGCGCCGCCATGCGAAGGTGCTGATCATTGGTTCCGGTCCGGCGGGCTGCACCGCGGCGATCTATGCCGCGCGCGCCTGCCTGGACCCCGTGCTGGTCCGCGGCCTGACTCCGGGCGGCCAGTTGACCATCACCACCGAGGTCGAGAACTACCCGGGCTTTGCCGAAGTGATCCAGGGCCCCTGGCTGATGGAGCAGATGGAGGCGCAGGCGCGCCACGTCGGCACCACCCTGATCGACGACATCATCACCGAGGTCGACCTGTCGCGCCGTCCGTTCCGCCTGAAAGGCGATTCCGGCACCGAATACACGGCCGACACCCTGATCATCGCGACCGGGGCCAGCGCCAAATGGCTGGGCCTGCCGTCGGAACAGCAGTTCCAGGGCTTTGGCGTCTCGGCCTGTGCCACCTGCGACGGCTTCTTCTATCGCGGCAAGGAGGTCGTGGTGGTGGGCGGCGGCAACACGGCGGTCGAAGAGGCGCTGTACCTGACCAACCACGCGACCAAGGTGACCTTGATCCACCGCCGCGGCGAATTGCGGGCAGACAAGACCAACCAGAACCGCCTGCTGGCGCATCCCAAGATCTCGGTCGCCTGGAACAGCGAGATTGCCGAGATCGTCGGCGGCGACGATCCGCCGGGCGTCACCGGCGTGCGCCTGCGCAATGTGGGGACCGGGGCGATCTCGGACCTGGCAACCGACGGCGTCTTCGTCGCCATCGGTCACACGCCGGCGACCGAGCTGTTCAAGGGCAAGCTGCCGATGGACGAGCAGGGCTATCTGCTGACCGCGCCGGACTCGACGGCAACCGCCGTGCCCGGCGTCTTCGCCGCGGGTGACGTGAAGGACAAGATCTTCAGGCAGGCCGTAACCGCCGCCGGCATGGGCTGCATGGCCGCCCTGGAGGCCGAGCGCTTCCTGGGCGAGCACGAGCACGAAGCCCAGGCGGCAGCAGCCGAGTGAACAGGCAAGAGAAGCCTCGAGGCACGACCAGCCGCCGGGCGGATCGGGCGCGACAGGGGGACGCGCGATGATGGATTGGGACAAGCTCAGAATTTTTCACGCCGTCGCCGAGGCCGGCAGCTTCACCCATGCGGGCGAAGTGCTGAACCTGTCGCAATCGGCGGTCAGCCGGCAGATCAGCGCGCTCGAGGAAAGCCTCAAGGTCTCGCTGTTCCACCGCCATGCCCGCGGCCTGATCCTGACCGAACAGGGCGAGTTGCTGTTCCGCACCGCCCACGACGTCTTTGCCAAGCTGGCCATGGCCGAGGCCATGCTGGCGGATTCCAAGGACAAGCCACGCGGCGAACTGCGCGTCACCACCACGGTCAGCTTCGGCATGCTGTGGCTGACCCCGCGCATCAAGGAATTCGCGGATCTCTACCCCGATATCCGGGTGCACCTGATCCTGGACGACGACGAGCTGGACCTGGGCATGCGCGAGGCCGATATCGCCATCCGCTTCCGCGCCCCCGTCCAGGCCGACCTGGTGCAACGCCGCCTGGTGCAGGTGACCAATCACCTCTATGCCGCACCCAGTTACATCAAGCGCCACGGCGCGCCCAAGAGCATCGAGGATCTCGACAACCACGCCATCCTGGTCTACGGCGCGGCCGTGCCCCAGCCGCTGGCGGACGTGAACTGGCTGCTCAACAAGACCGCCGACCTGTCGAAGCAGCGCAAGCCGATCTTCACGGTGAACAACATCTATGCCCTGATGCTGGCCGTCGAGTCGGGGCTGGGCGTCGCCGCCCTGCCCGACTACGTGGCGCGCGGCAATACCAAGCTGACCCAGGTGCTGCCGGACTATGCCGGCCCCACCTTCGACACCTATTTCGTCTATCCCGAAGAACTGCGCGACACCAAGCGTATCGCGGTGTTCCGCGACTTCATGCTGCGCAAGGTCGCCGAATGGGGCTTTTGAGCCCCATTCGGCTTCGCCCGCGTCTCGATGTCCCCGGGTCGGGCTCTAAGCCTGCCAAAAGCCCCTCGACAGATTGCGTCGCTTGTCACGCCCCACCTTGCTCTGGAAATCGGCGATCCCCGCCTTTGCGGGCGGGTAGGGATCGATCGGGCGCTCGAGCGACAAGGCTTGATGCACCGTCATGTCGGCGCTCTTGTTGAGCGCGAACTTGGTCCGGCGCAGCGCGATCGGGTTCTTGGCCAGCATCACCTCGCTCAACGCAGCGACCTCCTTGTCGAGATCCTCGGGCGCGCAGATCTTGTTGACCAGGTTGTAGCGCTCGGCCGTCTCGGTGTCGAAAAGCGCGCCGATCATGTTCCATTCCTTGGCCTTGCGGCGGCCGGCGAAACGCGAGATGCGGGAGATGCCGCCCCAGCCCGGCGTGATGTCCCAGTCGATCTCCGGCATGCCCCAGCGGGTGCGGTTGGTGGCGATGACAAAGTCGCAAACCAGCGTCAGTTCCAGGCCGCCGCCGGTGCAGACACCGTCGACCGCGGCGATCGTGACCGGCGTCAGATCCTCGATGAGGTTGACGGTTTCCTGGTAAAGCTCGATCTGCCAATACGGGTCTTCAGGGGTCCAGTCATTGAATTCCTTGACGTCGTCACCGGCACAGAAGGTATCGCCGGCCCCGCGAATGACGAGGATGCGGCAGTCCCGGTCGGCCCGAACCTCCCGCACTGCCGCGTTCAGTTCGGCCGACAGTTCCTTGTCGAGGGCGTTATGCGCGCTCGGGCGGTTGAGGGTGATGGTGGTGACCTCGCCCTTTCGGTCGAAAATCAGTTTCTCGTAGGCCATGGCGGTTCCCCTTGGTGGTTCGCAATTGTGACTTGCGTAAGGGAACTAATGGCAAATTTAGTCTCCTTATGCAAGTGTTCATTTGTCGCCAGCCGCGAACCCGCGGCTATCGGGGCATGACGTCGATGACGAGCGAGGTGCCGCACGACCCGATCTTTGGGGCCATGGAGGCGGTGGGGGATGCCTGGTCCTGGATGATCCTCCAGGAGGCGATGTTTCATGGCACGACGCGCTTCAACGATTTCCAGCAGCGTCTGGGCATCGCGCGCAAGGTTCTTGCCAACCGCCTCGATATCCTGACCCGAAGCGAGCTCTTCGACCGGCGCGCGCTGAAAGGTGGCGGCGCGACCTTGGAGTACGTGCTCACGGCGCGGGGCTGGGACTTCTTCCCCTGTCTGGCCGTGGCGATGCGGTGGGGCGAACGATGGTTCGGCGAAGCGGCGCCTCCTGTTCACGCGCTCCATCGCGAACCTCAGCATCCCTTTCGGGCTGTGCTGTGCTGCGCACATTGCGCCAAGCCCATCCAGGCCCACGATGTCAGCGTGGTATCGATGCATCGGGCTTCCTCGGCGTTGATCGGGGCGAAGCGGCAGCGGACGCCGGATCTGGATTTGCTGGATCAGAGTGCCGCGAACCCGATGGTCAGCACCCTGCGATTCGTCGGCGATCGCTGGAGCGCGCTGGTGATCCGGGAGTGTTTCCTCGGCACGCGCCGGTTTGGCGAATTCGCCGAACACCTGGGCATCGCGCCGAACATCCTGACCAGCCGGCTCGATCGCCTTGTGACCTTGGGTGCGCTGGTCAAACGGCCCTATCAGACCAATCCGATACGCTACGAGTATCGCCTGACGGAGATGGGGTTCGATCTCTATGCCGTGCCGCTCGCCATGCTGACCTGGGGCGAGCGATGGCTTTCACCCGGCCGCCAAGGCACCCACCTCAGACATAATCCATGCGGCCGCCCGTTGGTCGCCATCCTGACCTGCGAAACATGCGGCGAACCGGCGACCGGTGCCGATGTGGCCTACTCGACGGATCCTGCAGGAACGGTTGGGACGGGCGGGGTGACTGGTGCACAATGACCGCGGCGTAGTTGGGAGGGCGCAGTTGGGGACAGATCTGGAGTGAACCCCTAGATTGAGTCAGTTAAATTGGGGACAGTTCTCGCTGAGGAGAACGCATGACCCGAGAGACGAGGCGGCGGTTCAGCCGGGCCTTCAAGCTGGCGGTGGTTGAACGATTGGCGGCGGGCGAGAGCGGTTCGGCACTGGCCCGGGAGTTGTCGATCAAGCGAGGACTGCTGTACCGCTGGCGGGATCATTTCCGCGCGGGCGGTGAACTGGCGCTGCGCCCGGGACCGGGACGGCCGAAGCAGGCGGAGGCGCGGATCCTGGCGGCGGCGCGGGGGCCGGCGTCGAGCGCCAGCGACCTGGAGCAGGCGCGCCGGCAGATCGCCGCGCTCGAGCGCAAGGTCGGCCAGCAGCAGCTGGACCTGGATTTTTTCAAGCACGCCTTGCGGCATCTCGAGGCGTCACGGCAGGCGAGCGACGCGCCTGGCGCGACGGCGTCTTCGCCTATATCCAAGCGATGACGCGCCGGCAAGGCGAGGGGCCGGGGTGACGGCCACGGTCGAGCGGATGTGTGCCCTGGCCGATGTCAGCCGTGGCGCCTACTACCGGGGCTGGGCCGAGAACTGTCCCGGCCGTGAAGAAACGGCGCTGCGCGACGTGCTTCAGCACCTGGCGCTGACCCACCGTCACTACGGCTACCGGCGGCTCACGGCCCTGCTCCGACGTGAGGGCTGGGCGGTCAACCACAAGCGCGTGGTGCGCCTGATGCGCGAGGACAATCTGCTGTGCCTGCGCAAGGCAGCGTTCAAGCCGGCGACGACGGACTCCCGACACGACTGGCGGCTCTGGCCGAACCTGGCGCGCCGGCTGGTCCCGCTGGCGGTCAACCAGCTTTGGGTGGCCGACATCACCTATGTCCGGCTGGCCGAGGCCTTCGTCTACCTGGCGGTGGTGCTCGATGCCTTCAGCCGCAAGGTCGTGGGCTGGGCGATGGCCGACCACCTGCGGGCCGAACTGGCCCTGGCAGCCTTGCAGATGGCGCTCGACGGCCGAGAGGTGCTTCCCGGCGGGCTGGTGCACCATTCCGACCGGGGCGTCCAATATGCCTGCGGTGATTACATCGAGCGCCTGCAAGCCCACGGCATCCAGCCCAGCATGAGCCGGGCCGGCTGCCCTTACGACAATGCCATGGCCGAGAGTTTCATGAAGACGCTGAAGCAGGAAGAGGTCGACGGCGGCGACTACCGTGACCTCGGGCACGCCACGGCCGCTATCGGCGAATTCATCGAAGCGGTCTACAATCGGCAACGGCTCCACTCGGCGCTGGCCTATACCTCGCCGGTGGAGTTCGAAACCCGGTCAAGCCCTCAGGCTGCTGCGCAGCAGCCTGAGGGCTTGGTCACAACCAACTGTCCCTGATTTGACTGACTCACCGAGGGGGTGCAGTCCAGATCGGAGTGGAGTGAACCCCTAAACTGAGCCAGTTAAATCGGGGACAGTTCTGGAAGAGGAGAACTGATGACCCAAGAGACGAGATGGCGGTTCAACCGTGGCTTCGTACCTGCAAGCTGATCCCCGATGCCTGTTGCAGATACCCGATGATAGTCATCAGATTCTTGGCCGTCGGATTGCCGTTCGGGCCGAACATGCGCATGAGGCTCTTCACTTGCGTGCCGGTCGCGGTCGCCAGGGGGCCGAAGCCGACCGTGGCGTTGATATAGTCGCGCAGGATCGCCTTGCCGGTGTCCACATCGCCCGCCAGCAGCGTTTCGACGCCTTCCGTCAGCAGCGCCGCCTGAAAGACGGGATCGCGTGCCGCGCGTGCCTGGACCGTCTCCTTGAATGCCCGTGTGAGTGCCATCTCACCCCTTGCCTTTCTTGCGGTCTTTGTAGTCCCGCCAGCGCTCTTGCGCGGCAGCGATGTCGCGCTGCTGCCGTTGCTTTGTGCCGCCAGCGAGCAGGATCACCAGCCGCTCGCCGTCCCGGCCGAAATAGACCTGGTAGCCGGGGCCGAAGTCGATTTTCAGTTCCAGCACGCCCGCCCCGACACCCTTCACGTTGGAATCGTTGCCGAGCGTAAGGCGTGTAATGGCTACCGTCACCTTGGCCGCCGCCTGCGGGTCAAGCGTATCGAACCAGATGCCAAACGGGCTCAGAGCCCGGCCGTCGAGATATTCGAGCACTTCCATTCAGACAAATGGTGCCATAAATGTTACCATCTGCGCAAGCTGCAAGACGGTGCAGGGTTGGGAAAGCGGCAGCCGCCAGCCCGCGGGCGCTGCCCGTACCCTGCTGCGGGTGGTCGAGAAAGAGCCGGAAGCCGTAAGGCGGGCACTGGCAGCGGCGTAAACGGCCCCTGCCCCCGAACGGCACGGTATGGCTGTGTGCACTGCCGCGCCGCAAATCGCAGGCACCTGCCCGGAACCGCCCGGGCTTGCCCACTCATTTTGCCGCAACCCATTGTTCCGCTTGATCTTCTACTAAAGTTCTACTCCATGCAAAAACTGCAACAGCCGCCGCCCTCAAAAGCAATGGTCTCTTCGCGCTTGCGAGATTATCTATTGTTTCGACGCCGCTGCTTGGCAGTGGCTCTTGATGCCGGGCCACCCCTCCCCCGGTGCCGGCATCCTGGTCAGGTGGTTTGCCCCCCATTCCCCTGACCAACTTCACGATCGTTTGACGTGAAGCCTCCCTGTAAGACTTGCCGGGCCCTCGGGCCCGGCTTTTTTTTGCCTTTTTGCCGGGTGCTCAGATCCGCGCCGCGCGGCGTAATGCCTGGGGTGGCTGGCCGAAGGCGCGCAGGAAGGCGCGGCGCATCCGCTCGGAGTCGCCAAAGCCGGCATCGACGGCGATGCGGTCGATCGGCACGGTTCCTTCCTCCACCCGCTCGCGGGCCGCTTCCAGGCGCAGGCGCTCGATCGCCTTGGCCGGGGTCACCCCCACCTCGGCGGTGAAGGCGCGGGCGAAATGGCGCGGGCTCATGGCCGCGCGATCGGCCAGGCACTCCACCGACAACCGCTCGCCCAGCCGCTCCCGCGCCCAGCCCAAGAGCGGCCCGAACCGGCTGCCCTGCCGGTCCAACTCGAGCAGAGCCGAGAATTGCGACTGGCCGCCGGGCCGGCGGTGATAGACCACCAGTTCCTGGGCCGTGCGCTTGGCCACCGCCTCGCCCAGGTCTTCGGCGATCAGGGCCAGGGCCAGGTCGATGCCGGCGGTGATCCCGGCCGAGGTCCAAAGATTGCCGTCGCGCACGAAGATGCGGTCGGGCTCGACCACGACCTTGGGGTAGCGCTGCGCAAAATCCGCCGCCCGCCGCCAATGGGTGGTGGCGCGCCGGCCGTCCAGCAGGCCCGCCGCCGCCAGCAGGTAGGCGCCCGAGCAGACACTGGTCAGGCGCCGCACCCGGGGCGCCGCCGCGCGCACGAAGCGGTCGGTCTCGACGCAATCGAGCGCCGCCTTGGTGCCCCAACCACCCGCCACGATCAGCGTGTCGAGCGGGCCGGCTGCGGCGAAATCGCTCGCCATCATGGCAACGCCCGAGGAACTGGCGACCGGACCCGCCGCCCGGGCCATCACCACGAGGCGATAGGCCGGCGGCTTGCTGGCGCGCGCAGCGATCTCGAAGGCCGCGATCGGGCCGGCGGCATCGAGGAGCTGGAAATCCGGAAAGATCAGCAGGCCGATGGTGCGGGTCATGGCAGAAAGAGAGGAAACATTGTCATTCAAGACAAAGCCTAGACACGTCAACCTGAGCCGGTCAATAGCCCGGGAGGCGCCGATGTCCACCAGCCCATTCCATATCGTCTTCGCGATCTATCCCGATGTGACCCAACTCGACTTCACGGGGCCGCACCAGGTGCTCTCCCAGGTGCCGGGCACCACGGTCACCGTCGCCTCGGCCCCGGGCGGCAACATCGCCGCGGAAGGCGGCCTGATCTTCGCCCAGACGGCCCGCCTGGCCGATATCGCCGCCTGCGACATGCTGTGCGTGCCCGGCGGCCGGGGCACCATCGAGGCGATCAACGATCCCGGCTTCATGGCCGACGTTGCCCGCCTGGGGGCGGATGCGCGCTATGTCACCTCGGTTTGCACGGGGTCCCTGATCCTGGGCGCCGCCGGCCTGCTGGCGGGCAAGCGTGTCGCCTGCCATTGGGCGTGGCGCGATCTCCTGCCCAGTTTCGGTGCCATTCCCGACCCCGGGCGGGTGGTCCGCGACGGCCGGATCATCACCGGCGGCGGGGTTACGGCCGGCATCGACTTTGCCCTGACCGTGGCCGCCGAACTCGCCGGCGAAACCGTCGCCCAGGCGATCCAGTTGGGCATCGAATATGCCCCGGCCCCGCCCTTCAATGCCGGCCGGCCCGAGACCGCGCCACCGGCCGTGCTGGCCCTGGTCGAGGACATGATGGCGGCGCTCAAATACCCGCGCCAGGCCCAGGCGCAGGCGGCCCAGGCCGCTCGTGGTTGATCGGTTCCAGGCGCGACGGGGCAACCTGTCGCGCATTTACTCCAAATTGGATGCTTTCCGGGCACCGAAAGCCGCGGCCGATCGGCGACGATCCCACGCAACCCCACTTAATATATTGGTATAGCTATATTTTTTCGTCTGGCGCCGCTGTCGGCGGCAGCGAAAGAGGCACTTTGCCCCCACTTCAACCTCCCATTTTGAAGTCTTTATGAATCGATTCCGGGGCTGTTTAGACGCCATTTTGAAAGCGCAGGTTTGTTGGATTAAGCGGGGGCACGATGAGCGAAAGGGCGAGATGGGATTTTGCGCCGGATCAGGCGCCCACGCTGTCGTCCACCCTGCAGCAGATCGAATTCATGCGCAGCGAGATCCAGAGCAGCGTGCTCGACACCATGATCGTCGCCAACCGCAAGTTCATCGACCAGCAACTCAAGCAGGCCGATTTCGTCCTCGCCAACGAGATTGCCTGCGTCCTGAAGGAGGGCTTGTCGCTGACCGCGCAGATCGTCGGCCAGCTCAAGCAATCCGGCACGTCGCCCAGCTTCAAGTGAGAGACCAGGATCATGAACCTCAGCTATCGTATCGATAACATGATGGATGCCCCGGCCATGCTGCCTGTCGCCCAGCTTGACCGCTTCGTCACCGACCTCCTGGTGATCGTGCAGCGGGTGACCCGCGGCAAGACCTACGGCCTGGTCGACCGCGAAAGCTGCCGCCGCGAACTGGGCCTCAATGACGCGGAATTCGAGGTCGTCATCGGCCATGGCCGGCAGCGCGGCTACATCGACAGCCAGGCCGCCTATGGCCGCCTGTCGCTGACCCGCCGCGGCATCGAGCGCCTGGCGCAGATCTGGCGCTGACCTCGATTACATATACAGGGGCTCGGCTTCGAGCCCCTTGTAGAGGCCGGCGACCATGTCGCCATAGCCGTTGAACAGCAAGGTCGGCTTGCGCTCGTCGGTGCCCAGGACCCGCTCGAAAGCCTGCGACCAGCGCGGGTGTGAAACCAGCGGGTTCACATTGGCCCAGAAGCCGTATTCGTCGGGGCCAAGCGCTTCCCAGAAACTGTGCGGCCGCTCGTCGGTCAGGGTGATGCGGACGATCGACTTGATCGACTTGAAGCCGTATTTCCAGGGCAGGGCCAGGCGCAGCGGCGCGCCGAACTGCGCCGCCGCCGGCTTGCCGTAGACGCCGCTGACCAGGAAGGCCAAGTCGTTCTGCGCCTCGGCCATGGTGAGACCCTCGACATAGGGCCAGGGATACAGGCCCTGGCGCTGGCCGCGCGCGATATCGGGATCCTTGAAGGTCTCGAAGCGGACGTATCTGGCGCCCGACTGGGGCTCGGCCAGGGCCAGCAGGCTCTTCAGGGGAAAGCCGGTCCAGGGCACCGCCATCGACCAGGCCTCGACGCAGCGGTGGCGGTACAGACGCTCCTCGAAACTGACCTTGGCGAAGAGGTCGTCGATGCCCAGCGTCAGGGGCTTAGCCACCAGGCCGTCGATCGTCACCGTCCAGGGCCGGACCTTCAGCTTCTGGGCCGCCTCGTAGATCCCCTTGTCGCTGCCGAACTCGTAGAAATTATTGTAGGTCGAGGCCCATTTCTCATCGGTCAGGGGGCGGTCGAGGGTATAGCCCTCGTTTCGCTTGGCGGGGTAAAGAGCCGCCGAAGGGTCGCTGACCGCGGGCGCCTCGGCCGCGCCGCTGGCCTTGTCGTCACAACCGACCATGGCCAGCACGCTGCCGGCCGCCGCCAGCTTCATCAGGCGCCGGCGATCGAGGAACACCGCCTCGGGCGTCGCGTCCGACTCGCGCAGAACATCCCAGGGTTTGCGGATCCGGATCAGCATGGCGAGCTCCTACAGCGCGGGTACCCTTGTAAATTCGTCGGGCCCCCGCCACAAGTTACGCGACGGGAGCCCGATCGGATCGTCAAGCTGTTACCGGCGCGGCTCAGCCGTTGATCGAGCGCAGCATCCAGGCGTGCTTTTCCGACGCGGTGGTCCGCTGGACCATCAGGTCGGCTGAGGAAATGTCGCCCAGCTCGCCCAGCTCGGTTTCGGCCTTGCGCAGGATGCGCACCAGTTCCTCGTTGGCGAGCTGCAGGTTGCGGACCATTTCATCGGCCGCCGGCTCGCTGTCCGATTCCTTGATCGAGGTGAGCTTGGCAAAGGCCGCCAGCGAGCCCGGCGCCTTGTAGCCGACGGCACGGATGCGCTCGGCAATGCCGTCGATCGCGTCGTGCAACTCGTTGTACTGGGCGTCGAACAGGGCGTGGAGCTGCGGAAAGTCCGGGCCGGTCACGTTCCAGTGGTAATTGTGGGTCTTCAGGTAGACGGCGAAAGTATCCGCCAGGACACCGGTCAGGATCGCCGCCGCCTTTTTCCGGGCCGCGTCGCTCAGGCCGATATCGATGCCCGGCTCGTTGCGGCGAACGGGGGTTATCGTTGCCTTGGTGGTCTTCTTCGCTGCCATCGGAATGCTCCTTCGTGATCGTCTTTTCGAATATGGGTGAAGTGCCAATGCCGGACAAGGCTGTTTAGAATCTTTCTAAACAAACTCGCGAAGACCAGGCCTGTTCCGGACTCATGCCACCCGCCCGGCATGAAGGATCAGGCCCGCCAGGATTGCCCGATGCACCGGGGTCGGCACCCCGCTTTCGGCACCCAGGCGGACGATCGCCCCGGACAGATCCTCGACCTCCAGGGGCCGGCCCCGTTCCAGGTCTTCGAGCTGCGACGACTTCATCAAGGCGGGCAGGCGCGAGAAGGTCTTGATGATCCCGTCGGCCAGGCCATCGGGCAGCACGACGCCGCGGGCCAGGGCCACGGCTACACACTCCCGCACCGCGTCGGCCAGGAAGGCGGCGGTCACCGGATTGTCGCGGATCGGGCCGACGGCACTGCGGGTCAGGCCGGTCACGCCCGACAGCGAGGCCAGCATGCAGAATTTCTTCCACAGCACGGCATCGACATTGTCGCCGACATCGACCGTGAAGCCCGCCTTGTTGCCGGCATCGGCGAATTCCGCCGCCAGCGGCGCCAGCTTGGCCTCCACCGGGGCGAATTCGATCCGGGCGTTCGGCGCGGCGAGCCGGATCACGCCCGGCCTGCTGATCACGGCGGAAATATAGGCCGCCCCGCCCAGCACCCGCCGCGCGCCCAGGCCGCGGCTCAGGCGATGGGGCGCATCGATGCCGTTCTGCAGGGTCAGGACCAGCGTGTCGGGGCCCAGCAGCGGCCCGATCAGGGCCGAGGCGGCATCGACGTCATACATTTTCACGGCAAAGAGGACGATGTCGCAGGGGCCGATGGCGGCCGGATCACGCACCGCCCTGACCGGCCGCACAGTGAACTCGCCGGCCGCCCCCTCGACGCTCAGGCCCTGGGTCTGCAGGGCCGTGAGATGCGCGCCCCTGGCCACGAAAGCGAGATCGTGACCGGCCTGGATCAGCTTGGCACCGAAATAACCGCCGACCCCGCCGGCCCCGATCACCGCTATTTTCATCGGGCCTCTCAGACCAGCGCGGCGCAGGCCCGCTGGATGCGGGTACAGGCCTCCTTCAGCGCCTCGTCCGAGGTCGCGTAGGAGATGCGGAAATAGGGCGACAGGCCGAAGGCCGCGCCCTGCACCACCGCGACCCCTTCGGATTCCAGCAGATAGGTGACGAAGTCGCCGTCGGTCGCAATCACCTTGCCGTCCGGCGTCTTCTTGCCGATCAACCCGGCACAGGAGGGATAGACATAGAAGGCGCCTTCGGGCCGCGGGCACTTCAGCCCGGTGGCCTGGTTCAGCATCGAGACCACCAGGTCGCGCCGCTCCTTGAAGCGGTCCGAGCGCACGGGAATGAAATCCTGCGGCCCGGTCAGCGCCTCGACCGCGGCGGCCTGGCTGATCGAACAGGGGTTGGAGGTCGACTGGCTCTGCACCTTGGCCATGGCCTTGATCAGGGCCGCGTCGCCCGCGGCATAGCCGATGCGCCAGCCGGTCATCGAATAGGCCTTGGAGACGCCGTTCACCGTCAGGGTGCGGGCATACAGGGCCGGTTCGATCTGTGCCGGGGTGACGAACTTGAAATCGTCGTAGACGATGTGCTCGTACATGTCGTCGGTCATCACCCAGACATGGGGATGACGGACCAGCACATCGGTCAGCGGCTTCAGGTCGTCGTAACTATAGGCGGCGCCCGTCGGGTTGGACGGCGAGTTCAGCATGATCCACTTGGTCTTAGGGCTTATCGCCGCCTCGAGCTGCGCCGCCGTGACCTTGAAGCCCGATTCGAGCGTGGTCTCGATGAACACCGGATGGCCGCCCGCCAGCAGCACGATGTCGGGATAGGACACCCAATAGGGTGCCGGAATGATCACCTCGTCGCCGGGATCCAGCGTCGCGATCATGGCGTTGAAGATCACCTGCTTGCCGCCCGAGCCGATGTGGACCTGGTCGGGCGTATAGTCGAGGCCGTTTTCGCGCTTGAACTTCAGGCACACGGCCTTCTTCAGGGCGGGCGTGCCGTCCACCGCGGTGTACTTGGTGTCGTTGCCTTCGATGGCACGGATGCCCGCAGCCTTGATGTTGTCCGGCGTGGGGAAATCGGGTTCGCCGGCGCCCAGGCCGATGACGTCGCGGCCTGCCGCCTTCAGCTCGGCCGCCTTCTGGGTCACCGCGATGGTCGGCGACGGCTTGATGCGCGCGAGGGAGGTAGCGATGAAGGCCATGACGACACCAAGGGGGTTTAAGGATTGAAACGCGCGCAAACCCTAGCCCCGCGCCGCCTGCCCTTCAAGCATCGCGCACCCGCGTGCAACGGAAACGTGCTATGCTGCGGCCATGAACAAGATCGTCTCGAAAACGGAACTGCTCGCCGATTTCGACCGCCTCGTCGCCGAGGCGGCCGCGAATGGCGATGTGCTGACCGTCAAGGACGGTGAGGCCGAGATCGCGACGATCGAGCCTTCGGCCGGCACAAAACAGTCTTCGGAACCCAGGAAATCGCTATTCGGTTCCATGAAGGGCACCGCTGTCATCTTGGGCGATATCGTGTCGCCAATTGAGGATGCGGGCTGGGAATTGCTGCCCGACTGATGATTCTTCTCGACACCCACGTTCTCATCTGGTGGACCCAAGGCATCGATCAACTCGGGCCGAAGTCTCGACTGGCACTCGATGCCGCCCTGGACAACGAGCAACTGGCGGTGAGTGCGGTGACCTTTTGGGAGGCCGCATTGCTCGACACCAAGAATCGATTGAAGCTGCTGCCGACGGTTCTGGCATGGCGCCAGGCGGCTTTGGGTCTCGGTCTCGAAGAGCTCCCCCTTACCGGCACGATCGCTATCGCATCGGCACAGCTTGAAAACATGCACGGCGATCCCGCCGATCGCTTCCTGGTGGCGACCGCCCTCGCCCATGACGCGGTCCTGATGACCGCAGACGAACGCATTCTCGCCTGGCCGGGAGCCCTGCGCCGGCTGGATGCCCGGCAATAGCGGCCCGATTTTGGCAGCATGAGCCCTGCACCGTGTGGATGCCCGGCCCCTGCGCCCGGCTCTGGCGGGCGGGCGGCGGGCGCCCTATAAACAGGGCATGGCAACATCGATTGACGCCCCGACCGTCGCCGATCTTGCGGCCTGGGTGCCGCACCGCCCTGACCGACCCGAGAAATCCGAGGGCGGCCGGCGCTTCAAGCTCGTCTCGGACTATGTCCCGGCGGGCGACCAGCCGGCGGCGATCGAAGAGCTTGTCGCCGCCGTCGATGCCGGCGAGCGCGACCAGGTGCTGCTGGGCGTCACCGGCTCGGGCAAGACCTTCACCATGGCCCATGTCATCGAGCGCACCCAGCGCCCGACCCTGGTGCTGGCACCCAACAAGACCCTGGCCGCCCAGTTGTACGGCGAGATGAAGTCCTTCTTCCCCGACAACGCGGTCGAATATTTCGTCTCGTATTACGACTACTACCAGCCCGAGGCCTACGTGCCGCGGACCGACACCTATATCGAGAAGGAATCGTCGGTCAACGCGCAGATCGACCGCATGCGCCACTCGGCCACCCGCGCCCTGCTGGAACGCGACGACGTCATCATCGTCGCCTCGGTGAGCTGCATCTATGGCATCGGCTCGGTCGAGACCTATTCGGCCATGACCTTGAGCGTGAAACTGGGCCAGACCATCGACCGCTCGGACCTGCTGCGCAACCTGGTCGCCCTGCACTACAAGCGCAACGACGCCGCCTTCCAGCGCGGCACCTTCCGGGTGCGCGGCGACAATATCGAGATCTTCCCCGCCCACTACGAGGACCGGGCCTGGCGCATCACCCTGTTCGGCGACGATGTCGACGGCATCGCCGAGTTCGATCCCCTGACCGGGGAGAAGACCGATCCGCTGGACGCGATCAAGGTCTATGCCAACAGTCACTATGTGACGCCGCGGCCGACCCTGACCCAGGCGGTCAAGTCGATCAAGGTCGAGCTGATCCACCGGCTGGACGAATTGCGCCGCGATGGCCGCCTGCTGGAGGCCGAGCGGTTGGAACAGCGCACCACCTTCGACATCGAGATGATGGAGGCGACCGGCGCCTGCGCCGGGATCGAGAACTATTCCCGCTATTTGACCGGGCGCCGGCCGGGCGAGCCGCCGCCGACCCTGTTCGAATACCTGCCCGACAATGCCCTGGTGGTGGTCGACGAGAGCCATGTCACGGTGCCCCAGATCGGCGGCATGGAACGGGGCGACAACCGGCGCAAGTCGGTCCTGGCCGAGTACGGCTTCCGCCTGCCCTCGTGCATCGACAACCGGCCGCTGAAATTCGCCGAATGGGAAGCGATGCGCCCGCAAAGCGTCTTCGTCTCGGCCACCCCGGCAAATGGGAGATCGAACAAACCGGCGGCGTCTTCGTCGAGCAGGTGATCCGCCCCACCGGCCTGATCGACCCGCCGGTGTTCATCCGCCCGGTCGAGAAACAGGTGGACGACCTGGTCGCCGAATGCCGCGCCGTCACCGCCAAGGGCTACCGCGTGCTGGTCACCACCCTGACCAAGCGCATGGCCGAGGATCTGACCGAATACATGCACGAAGCGGGGATCAAGGTCCGCTACATGCACTCCGACATCGAGACCCTGGAGCGGATCGAGATCCTGCGCGACCTGCGCCTGGGCACGTTCGATGTGCTGATCGGCATCAACCTGCTGCGCGAGGGCCTGGATATTCCCGAATGCGCCCTGGTCGCCATTCTGGACGCCGACAAGGAAGGCTTCCTGCGTTCGGAAACCTCGCTGATCCAGACCATCGGCCGCGCCGCCCGCAATCTCGACGGCCGGGTCATCCTCTATGCCGACAAGATCACCGAGTCCATGCGCCGGGCGATGGAAGAGACCGATCGCCGGCGCGAGAAGCAGCGCTCGTTCAATCTCGAACACGGCATCACCCCTGAATCGATCCGCAAGTCGATCGGCGACATTCTCGAATCGGTCTACGAGGCCGACCATACGACGGTCGACCTGGGCGACGACCGCCGCAACCTGGTGGGTAACAACCTGAAGACCCACCTGGCCGACCTCGACAAGCGCATGCGCACCGCCGCCGCCGACCTCGAATTCGAGGAGGCAGCCCGCCTGCGCGACGAGATCAGGCGCCTGGAGGCGACCGAACTGGAGATCGCCCGCGACCCGACCGCCCGGCCGCACCAGATCGCGGAACGGGTGGCGCCCAAGGGCCGTTCCAGCGGCGGCCGTCCAGGCTCCCGCGGCCCGAAAATGAGACCCCGGCGCTGAGCCGCCGCCCTGCCCGCATGTCAACCCCCGAGGCCCGCCGCCGATGACCAAGAGTTTTGTAACCCCCGTCGGCTTTGCCGATGCGCAGCAGGGCCTGGCCCACCTTTTCGTGCGCGGCCTGGTGGTCGAGGCCGAGATCGGGGTCTGGGCGCATGAGAAGGGCCGCCGCCAGATCGTCCGTATCGACCTCGACCTGGCCGTGGACGACCCGCGTGCCGCCGGCGACGATCACAAGAAGGTCGTGTGTTACGAGTGGGCTTCCAACGAGGTACGGGACATTGTCGCGACAGGGCATTTCAACCTGGTGGAACGCCTGGCGGAATGCCTCGCCGAGCGTCTCTTGAGCGATGCCAGGGTTCACGCGGTGCGCATTCGGGTCGAGAAACCCGGCGCGATCCGCGGGGCGGATGCGGCCGGTATCGAGATCGTCCGTCTGCGGGCGCCGAACCCGGAAACACCCCTCTGATCGGGTGCAGACGGGCGGCCTTGGCCGGGCGAATGCGGCGAAACCGGCGGTTTTCCATCCCGATCCGCCGCCCGCGCAGACGCCTTTTGTTCACAGGCCCGGCCTGCGCCGTGGGCGATCCTGCGTCAAGGGAAATTTTCGCCATATGAATCACTAGTGACAAGGGTGTTCGTCGTAAGTCATTGATTTTATTGATATAGAGAATGCGTGCATAAAAAATGGGCAAGGACGCCCGAGGCCAGCAATTGCGCGGGGAGCGAGGTTGACCGAACACTTGCCCACAGGGTTTTCCACAGCATCCGTGGAAAGTGTCAGAACGATGTCGACAGTATTTCACCAGGGGCCCACGAATCGGGCATTTGCCCAGGGAATCCGCGGCTGAGGCGACTGTCATCATGGTGCGCTGCACACAGAAATTTGCCCGATTTGCAATCGCAGCAATCAGTTTGCCACACCGCATTCGTATTTCTGCTCCAACCAAACTGGGTCCAATGACTCATGATTGACGATTCCGGCCCCTCGCCCCCCAGGCCCCCGAGTCGGGCGCCGCCCGGCCGGGCGATCAACGCGGCCGCGCCGTGATCCGCGCCCACCTGGCGACCTTGAGCAACGGGCCCGGTGTCTACCGCATGCTCGATGCCGGCGGCGAGGTGCTCTATGTCGGCAAGGCGCGTAATCTGAAGCGTCGTGTGGCGCAATACGCCAACGGCGTGCATCCGTCGAACCGCATTGCCCGCATGGTCGCCGAGACCACCCATCTGGAGGTGGTGGTTACGCATACGGAGGTCGAGGCGCTGCTGCTCGAGGCCAATCTGATCAAGCGCCTCAAACCGCGTTACAACGTGCTGCTGCGCGACGACAAGTCGTTCCCCTATATCCTGATCGCCAAGGGCCATGCCTGGGCAAGGCTTGGCAAGCATCGCGGCGCACGGGGCGAGAAGGGCAGCTATTTCGGCCCCTTCGCCTCGGCCGGCGCGGTCACCCGCACGCTGAACGCCCTGCAGCGCGCCTTCCTGTTGCGCTCGTGCAGCGATTCGGTGTTCGAGAATCGCAGCCGGCCCTGCCTGCTGTATCAAATCAAGCGCTGCTCGGGGCCCTGCGTCGGCCTGGTCGGCCGCGCGGAATACGACGGCCTGATCGAGCAGGCCGAGGCCTTCCTGGGCGGGCGCAGCCAGGCCATCCAGCGCGACCTCTCCGCCCAGATGACAGCCGCGGCGGAAGCGCTCGATTACGAGCGCGCGGCCATGTTCCGCGACCGCATCCGGGCATTGACCGCGATCCAGGCCCACCAGGACATCAATACCGATGCGGTCGAGGAAGCGGATGTCGTCGCCCTGCATGTCGACGGCGGCCAGGCCTGCGTCCAGGTGTTCTTTTTCCGCGCCGGGCAGAACTGGGGCAACCGCGCCTATTTCCCGCGCATCGACAAGGCCGACGAAGCGCCGGCGATCCGCGCCGCGTTCCTGGCCCAGTTCTATGACGACCGCCCGCCGCCGCGCCTGATCCTGGTCGACGGCCCGGTCGACGAACTCGACCTGCTGGCCGAGGCGCTGTCGGCCCACGCCGGGCACAAGGTCGAAATCGCCGAGCCGCGGCGCGGCGCCAAGCGCGACCTGGTCGATCACGCCATCACCAATGCCCGCGAGGCCCTGGGCCGGCGCCTGGCCGAAACCTCGGGCCAGGGCCGCCTGCTGGCCGCGGTCGCCGATGCCTTCGGGCTGGAGGCGCCGCCCAGGCGCATCGAGGTCTATGACAACAGCCACGTCATGGGCACCAATGCGGTGGGCGGGATGATCGTGGCCGGGCCCGAAGGCTTCATGAAGAACGCCTATCGCAAATTCAACATCAAGGACGAGAGCATCACCCCGGGCGACGACTTCGGCATGATGCGCGAGGTGCTGACCAGGCGCTTCAAGCGCCTGGTCGACGAGGACCCCGACCGCAGCGCGACCGACAGCGCCTGGCCCGACCTGGTGGTGATCGACGGCGGCGCCGGGCAGTTGAGCGCCGCCCTGGGCATCATGCGCGAACTGGGGGTGGACGACGTGCCCCTGGTCGCCATCGCCAAGGGACCCGACCGCAACGCCGGGCGCGAGCGCTTCTTCATGGAGGGCAAGGGCGAGTTCATCCTGGAACAGCGCTCGCCCGTGCTCTATTTCCTCCAGCGCCTGCGCGACGAGGCCCACCGCTTCGCCATCGGCACCCACCGGGCCAAACGCGGCAAGGAGGCGGTCCGCTCGGCGCTCGACGAGGTGGGCGGCATCGGGCCGGCGCGCAAGCGCGCCCTGCTGCACCATTTCGGCTCGGCCAAGGCGGTGGCGCGGGCCGGGCTGAGCGACCTCGAAAAAGTCCCAGGAATCTCGAAAACCGTCGCAAAGCTCGTATACGATCACTTCCACGAAAAAGGATGATGCCCGCCCGATCATGATCACGAATTTGCCCAACCTCCTCACCCTGTTCCGGATCGTGGTGATCCCGGCCATGGTCGCCGCCTTCTTCCTGGATTTCCCGGCCGCCAACTGGGTGACCTTCGGGCTGTTCGTCACCGCCAGCATCACCGATTACTTCGACGGCTATCTGGCACGGGCCTGGAACCAGGTCTCGGCCCTGGGCCGCTTCCTCGATCCCGTGGCCGACAAGCTGCTGGTCTCCTCGGCCATCCTGATGCTGGTGGCGACGGCGCAGATCACCGGCCTGGCCGTGGTCGCCGCGGTGATCATCCTGTGCCGCGAGATCCTGGTCTCGGGCCTGCGCGAGTTCCTGGCCGAGTTGCGGGTGAGCCTGCCGACCTCGAAACTGGCCAAGTGGAAGACCACGGTGCAGATGTTCGCGCTGGGCTTCCTGATGGTGGGCAGCGCCTCGCCCGCGGCCATCCCCAGCGTCGAGATCGGCTTCTATGCCCTGTGGCTGGCGGCGATCCTGACCATCATCACCGGCTACGACTATCTGCGCGTGGGCCTGAAGCACATGGCGGGGTCTGCCTGAGATGCGCGTGCTCTATTTCGCCTGGGTCCGCGAGCGCGTGGGCGTGCCGGAAGAGGAATTCGCCCTGCCGGCCGCTGTCGGCACCGTCGGCGCCCTGCTCGACCTGCTGGAAGCCCGCAGTGCGGGTCACGCGGCTGCCCTGGCCGACCGTTCGGCGATCCGCATCGCGGTCAACCAGGATTTCGCCACGCCCGAAACCGCCGTCGCCCCCCACGACGAGGTTGCGATCTTTCCGCCAGTCACAGGCGGTTAGCCACCTGGGGCAGCATGGTGCGTCCTTCGAGACGCCACCTTTGGTGGCTCCTCAGGATGAGGAGAGTCTTTATGCCACAAAGATTTTCCTCATCCTGAGGAGGGTGCGAAGCGCCCGTCTCGAAGGACGCACAGCGCCGACGCAGCGCTACGACAGCAGGTCCCGCAGCCTGAACCACAGCATGGCGGCGACCAGCATCGGGGTGCGCAGGTACTTACCCCCGGGAAGGGTGCGTGCGGCAGCTTCGCGAAGACGTCGAAGCGCTCGGCCTGGCCGGCGATCGCCTCGCCCAGCAGCTTGCCCGCCAGGTTGGTCAGCGCGATGCCATGGCCCGAGAAGCCCTGGGCGTAATAGACATTGGGCGCCAGGCGCCCGAAATCGGGCAGGCGGTTCATGGTGATGTCGACCAGGCCACCCCAGAAATGCTCGATCTTCACCTCGGCCAAGCTGGGAAAGGTCTTGGCCAGACGGCGGCGCATCAAGGCCGGCTGGTTGGGTGCCGGCCGGCCGGAATAGGCGGCACCGCCGCCGAACAGGATGCGGTGATCGGCCGAGCGGCGGAAATAGTCGAGCACGAAATTCGAATCCGAGATGCAGGCATTGGACGGCAGCAGCGCGGCGGCGGCCTCGAGGCCCAGCGGCTCGGTCGCGATGATGAAGGTCGCCACCGGCATGATAGTGTCGGCCACCTTGGGCGCGAGCCCGCCCACATAGGCATTGGCGGCCAGGATCAGATGGGCGCAGTCGACCTCGCCCGTCGCGGTGCGCAGCAGCGGGCGCGGCCCGTCGACGATGGCGGTCGCCCGGCTGTGCTCGTGGATCACCACCCCCGCCGCTTCCGCGGCGGCGGCCAGGCCCAGGGCATAATTCAGGGGATGCAGGTGGCCACACTGAGGGTCGAAGGTGCCGCCATGGAACCGGTCGGATCGCACATGGCGGGCCAGCTCGGCGCGGTCGAGCACCCGGGACGCGCCATAGCCGTACCTGGCCGCCATTATGGCGTTGTCTTCCACCATGGCCGCCAAGTGGCTGGGCTTGGTCGCGGCGTGGACGTAGCCTTCTTCCCAATCGCAGGAAATGCCGTGGCGCTGGATGCGAGCCCGGACGATATCGGTCGCCTCGACCGTCATCTGCCACAGGGCCCTGGCGGCGCTCTCCCCTGCCAGCTTCTCGACCGTGCCCATGCCGGGGTTCAGCCCGTTCAGCATCTGGCCGCCGTTGCGCCCCGAGGCGCCCCAGCCGACTTTTTCCGCCTCGAGCACGATCACGCGGTAGCCGCGCTCGGCCAGTTCCAAGGCGGCCGAGAGGCCGGTATAGCCGGCACCAACAATGGCGACATCGGCAGAGGCCCGGCCCATCAGCGCGGGGCGATCGGGACTTGGGTTTGCGGTGGCGGCGTAATACGAGGGCTCATATCCTGTCATGGGCTCAAGCTCGCCGGGGCACCCCCGTCCCGTCAAGCGCGACCGCCGGAGAACTGCCATGTCCGATGACGGCTGGATGTTTCGCGTGACCGACGCCTTCCATGCCCATTTCCATGTCGACGATGGCCCCAGCCAGCCGGGAATCGAATGGGCGATCGGCATGAAGAACGGCGAGACCGAGCTTCAGGTCTGGGTCCGCGGCCTGTTTGCCGAGGATATGAGCGAGGAAATTCGCGCCGATCACCAGTATCAGGCCAATACCTGCATCGGCTTCCTGGCCGACCAGCTCGGCGAGGGCTGGGAGCCGCAGGGGGGCGAGCAATTCATGATCGTGATCGCCAATCCCACCTGAGCCTCACAGTGTGCATTGACTTGGACCACCAAAGGGACGTGGAATCATGCGGTCAGACCAGAAGAAAGATCGACTTTCCTTGACCGAGCATTCGACGGTTCGTTTTCCGTACTTCTTCGTGACCGTTCCGGCGCCCTGCCCCTATTTGCCCGGCCGCCTGGAACGCAAGGTCTTCACGCGTCTGACCGGTGACGACCCGATTGCCCTCAACGATGCCCTGACCCATGCCGGCTTTCGCCGCAGCCAGGGCATCGCCTACAAGCCCGCGTGCGAGGGTTGCCAGGCCTGCGTGTCCGTGCGGGTTCCGGTCGACCGCTTCCAGCCGACGCGCAGCATGCGCAAGATCATCGCCCGCAACATCGACCTGACCCTGAGCCAGGCGCCGCCCTTCGCCACCGAGGAACAATTCGGCCTGTTGCGCCACTATCTCGAGGCCCGCCACCCCGGCGGCGGCATGGTCGAGATGGACGCCCTGGATTACGCGGCGATGATCGAGGACAGCCCGATCGACACCCACATCGCCGAATATCGCAACGGCGCGGGCAGACTTTACGGCGCCTGCCTGGTGGATCGGCTGGGCGATGGCCTGTCCCTGGTCTACAGTTTCTTCAACCCCGACGATGCCGGCCGTTCCCTGGGCAGCATGATGGTGCTGGGCCAGATCGAGCGGGCCAGGCAACTGGGCCTGCCTTACGTCTATCTCGGCTACTGGATCGAGGGCTGCCGCAAAATGGTCTATAAGGCGCGCTATCAGCCGCTGGAGGGCCTGGGCCCGGATGGCTGGAGGCCGCTGGAGATCAAGGCGACGGACTGATCGCCTGCAACGGGGAAATAGTGAGATGAAGGTTCGCATGGACGTGAAGCGCCGCCGCTTCCTGAAGACGGCCGCCCTGGGGGGGCTGCGGCCGCGGCCGGCGTCGCGTCCAGTTTCCCGAGCCCTGCCATCGCGCAGGACAAGCGCGAATGGAAGATGGTGACCTCGTGGCCCAAGGGCCTGCCCGGGGTCGGCACCGGGGCCGAGCGCCTGGCCCAGCGCATCACCGACATGTCGGGTGGACGCCTGACGGTAAAGGTCTATGCCGCGGGCGAGATCGTGCCGGCGCTGGAATGCTTCTCGGCGGTGGCCGAGGGCAAGGCCGAAATGGGCCATGACGCATCCTACTATCACATCGGCAAGCACCGGCAGGCGCCCTTCTTCACCGCCGTGCCCTTCGGCCTGACCGCCAACGAGATGTCGGGCTGGGTCAATTACGGCGGCGGCCAGGCCCTGTGGGACGAGCTCTACGCCGGCTTCGGCCTGAAGCCGTTCCTGGCCGGCAATACCGGCACCCAGATGCTGGGCTGGTACCGCAAGGAACTGAAGACCGCCGACGACTACAAGGGCCTGAAGGTGCGCATGCCGGGCCTGGGCGGCGAGGTGGTGAAACGCCTGGGGGCAACCGTCGTCGGCCTGCCGGGCGGCGAGATCTTCCAGGCCTTGCAGAACGGCACGGTCGATGCCGCCGAATGGGTCGGGCCCTACAACGACCAGGCCCTGGGCCTCAACCAGGTCGCCGAATATTACTACGGCCCGGGCTTCCAGGAGCCGAGCGCGGCGCTCGAACTGCTGATCAACAAGAAGCTGTACGAGGAATTGCCCAAGGATCTCCAGGCGATCGTCGCTGCTGCCGCCCAGGCCGCCTATGACGACCAGTGGGCCGAATACAGCTTACGCAACGGCGAGGCCCTGGCGAACCTGATCGCCAAGGGCACCAAGGTCAGCCGCGTGCCCAACGAGCTGATGGTGGCGCTGGGCAATGCCTCGGGCGAGTTGCTGGCCGAGGAACGCGACAAGGCCGATGCCGTGGGCAAGAAGATCTTCGAATCCTACCTGAAGTATCGGGCACCGCTGAGCGCCTATACCCGCATCGGCGAGCAGGCGATGACCAACGCCCGGGCACTGGCGTACAAATATGTCGAGTAACCAATTTCGTCATTCCGGCGAAGGCCGGAATCCATTCCCATGGAGCGCGGGATAGCCGTCGGGAATACACCACCCAGGACCCGCGCGCCTCATCCATGGATTCCGGCCTTCGCCGGAATGACGGGGGGATGGACAGCCTCACTGCCCCGCATCGGCGGGGTCGCCATCGAAATCGTTCATGAAGCCCTTCAGGGCGTCCTCGCTCGACATGGCCGGGCGGGCGTTGCCGTCGGCGTCCAGCGTGCGGGCGGCGAAGACCTGGGCGGGCAGCCAGGTGGCCAGCGCCGGCATGGCCCAGACCACGCCCATGGCCACCACCTGGATCGCCACGAAGGGCACGATGCCGCGGTAGATATCCGAGGTCCGCACCGAGGCCGGTGCGATGCCGCGCAGGTAGAACAGGGCAAAGCCGAAGGGCGGGGTCAGGAACGAGGTCTGCAGGTTCACGCCCATCAGCACGCCCAGCCACACCGGGCTGATGTCGAAGCCCAGCAGGACCGGGCCGGCGATCGGCACCACGATGAAGATGATCTCGAAGGTGTCGATGAAGAAGCCCAAGATGAACATCACCAGCATCACGGCGAAGATCGCCCCGAAGGCGCCGCCCGGCAGATCGCCCAGGACCTGTTCGACCAGCGTGTCGCCGCCCAGGCCCCGGAACACCAGGCTGAAGGCCGAGGCGCCCATCAGCACGACGAAGACCATGGACGAGATGGTCAGGGTCGAGCGCATCACCGCGCGCAGCCGGGCGAAATCGAAGGTGCCGTTGACCCGCGCCAGGATCATCGCGCCGACGGCCCCGACCGAGGCGGATTCGGTCGGCGTGGCGATCGAGGCCATGATCGAGCCCAGCACCGCCAGGATCAGCAGGATCGGCGCGACCAGCGCGATCAATGCCTCCAGCACCACGCCACGGCCGCTGGTCGAGGCCAGCATGTCAGGCTCGAGCGCCGGTGCCGACTTGGGGCTGATCCAGGCTTTGAACAGCACCCAGAGCAGGTAGAGCACGGCGAGCATGACACCGGGGATCAAGGCGCCGGCGAACAACTGCCCGACCGAGACGGGATCGGGCGCGTAGTTGCCCTTGGCCATCTGGGCCGTGGCATTGGCGCCTTGCAGGATGTCGCCAATGAAGATCAGCACCGTCGAGGGCGGGATGATCTGGCCCAAGGTGCCCGACGCGCAGATGACGCCGGTGGCGAGCTTGGGATCGTAGCCGGCACGCAGCATGGCCGGCAGGCTGAGCAGGCCCATGGTGACCACGGTGGCGCCGACGATGCCGGTCGAGGCGGCCAGCAGCGCACCGACGATCACCACGGAAACGCCCAGGCCGCCGCGCAGGCGCCCGAACAGGCGGCCCATGGCGATCAGCAATTGCTCGGCCACGCCGGAGCGTTCCAGCACCACGCCCATGAAGACGAACAGGGGCACGGCGACCAGAACCTCGTTGGTCATGGTGCCGAAATAACGCTCCGCCAGGCTCGACAAGTCGAAATTGAAGGCGCCGAAGGCCTCGCCCAGCAGGGCGAACAGCACCGCCGTGCCGCCCAGCGTGAAGGCCACGGGAAAGCCCAGCATGACCACGCCGATGGTCGACAGGAACAGGAGGACGGCGAGAACCTCGCCGATCTCATGGGGGTCATGGCGCCACCTCTTCGCCTTCCAGGCGGGTGGCATAGGCGAGGTCGCCTTTCAGCACCAGCAGGGAGCGGGCGATGACCACCAGACCCTGCAAGCCGACCAGGACGCAAAAGACGAAGAGCGAGCCCTTGAGCACCCACAGGCCGGGCATGCCGCCCGGCTGGGGCGAGTGTTCGCCCACGGCATAGGATGCGACGAAGAAGCGCCAGGAGGCACCGGTGATCACCGCGAGCCAGGGCAACAGGAAGACGACGACGCCGAACAGGTCGAGCCAGGCACGGCCGCGCGGGCCGGCGCCGCGATAGAAGATGTCGACCCGGACATGGCCGCCGAGCTGATAGGTGAAGCCCGCGCCGACCAGGAACACCAGGGCATGGAGCCAGACATAGAGTTCCTGCAGCCAGATATAGCCCAGGCCCGCGAAGTAGCGCAGGAAAGCGACGGAAAAGCAGATCAGGACGCAGCCCAGTGTCGCCCAGGACAGAACGCTGCCGACGGCACCGTTCAACCGCTCCGCCCCGCGGACGAAGCCCCGCAATGCGCCCATCGCGCTCCCCTCAGCGTTCCCTCAGGACATCTTGGCGGATGGGGGTGAGTCTGCCAACTCCTCGCAAAACGTCATCCCGGCGCAGGCCGGGATCCATTGGGGGAGCAAGCGAGCCATATCGGTGCAGGCTCGCCCGCGATCTCGATCTCGATCACGATGGATCCCGGCCTGCGCCGGGATGACGGATAGGGCGTGCCCTTCAAACCCCCATCCGATCGACCGCTGACGGCGCGTTGACCTCGGCCACCCGCTTCACCGCATCGAAATAGGAGGGGAACGTGGGCCGGTTCACATAGCGGCCGGCGCCGCGCACCGTGCGGATGTCGCCGTCGTGGTAGACCACCCGGCCTTGGCTGATCGTCGTGGTGTTCACGCCGGTGACGGTCATGCCTTCGAAGATGTTGTAGTCGATGTTCTGGTGGTGGGTGTTCTTGGAGATGGTGCGCTGGCGCGCGGGGTCCCAGATCACCACGTCGGCATCGGCGCCCACGGCCACCACGCCCTTGCGCGGGTAGATGTTGAAGATCTTGGCGGCATTGGCCGAGGTGATGGCGACGAACTCGCTGGGTGTCAGGCGGCCGGTGTTGACGCCGTGATGCCACAGCACATGCATGCGGTCCTCGACCCCGCCGGTGCCGTTGGGGATCTGGGTGAAATTGTTGTGGCCCATGCGCTTCTGCGGCGTGCAGAAGCAGCAGTGGTCGGTCGCCGTGGTTTGCAGCATGCCGGCCTGCAGGCCGCGCCACAGCGCCTCCTGGTTGGCCTTGGGGCGGAAGGGCGGGCTCATGACGTGGTGCGCGGCCACGTCCCAGTCTGGATGGCGATAGACGCTGTCATCGACCAGCAGGTGGCCGGCCAGCACCTCGCCGAACACGCGCTGGCCGTCGTTGCGGGCGCGGGTAATCGCCTGGAGCGACTCGATGCAGGAATTGTGCACGATGTAGAGCGGGACGTTCAGCACCTGGGCGATGCGGATGGCCCGGTCCGCCGCCTCGCCTTCCACCGCCGTGGGGCGGGACTGGGGATGTCCCTCCGGCCCGGTGATGCCCTTGGCCAGGAGCTCCTTTTGCAGGTGGGCGACCAATTCGCCGTTCTCGGCATGGACGGTGCAGATGGCGCCCAGGTCGCGGGCGCGGGTGAAGGAATTCACCAGCACCTCGTCGTCGCACATAATGGCGCCCTTGTAGGCCATGAAGTGCTTGAAGCTGTTGACGCCATGGTCGCGGGTCAGCGTGCCCATGGCCGCCTTGACGCTCTCGTCCCACCAGGTGATGGCGACGTGGAAGCTGTAGTCGGTGGCGGCCTTCTGCGCCCAGCCGCGCCAGGTGTGATAGGCCTCCATCACATCCTGCCTGGGGCTGGGGATGACGAAATCGATGATCATGGTGGTGCCGCCCACCGCCCCCGCCGTGGTGCCGGAAAAGAAATCCTCCGACGCCACCGTGCCCATGAAGGGCAGTTCCATGTGGGTGTGGGGGTCGATGCCGCCGGGCATGACCAGGGCACCGCCGGCGTCCAGCACCTCCGCCCCCGTAGGCGCGTCGAGGTCAGGGCCGACGGCGGTGATCTTGTCGCCGTCGATCAGCACGTCGGCGCGCAGGGTGAAGTCGGCATTGACGACAGTACCGCCCTTGATCAACAGCGTCATGGTCTGGTCTCCCATCCTCGTCATCCCGGAAACCGCGCAGCGGCTATCCGGGATCTTGTAGTGACATGCTCGGTACCTTCTGGTCACGAGATCCCGGCTTTCGCCGGGATGACGCAAAAGGTTTTACATCTTGTCCGTCACCGCGTGGCTCCAGGCGCCTTCGGGGCCTTGGTGATCACCGGGTCGGAACCGCCCGAGAGCAGGGTCTTCACCGTGCGCTCGTAATCGGCCGGGTCCAGGGCACCGGTGGAACCCGCGGTCAGCTTGTTGATCTCCTCCATCATGGTGACCTGGTGCCCTTCGGTCTGGGCCCCGGTCGCGTCGTTGTCGAGGACGATCTTGGCCGCCTCCGCCGGGTGCTGGCGCGCCCATTCCCAGCCGGCCATGCTGGCCTTGACGAAGCGGGCCATGGTGTCGACGAAGGCCGGGTCCTTGAGCTTGCTCTCGAGCACATAGAGGCCGTCTTCCAGGGTCGCGACGCCCTCGTCCTCGTATTTGAAGACGATCAGCTCCTCGGGCTTCACCCCGGCCTCGATGATCTGCCAGTACTCGTTATAGGTCATGGTCGAGATGCAGTCGGCCTGCTTCTGCAGCAACGGATCGACGTTGAAGCCCTGCTTCAAGACCGTAACGCCCTTGGGGCCACCGGTGGTGGGGATGCCGAGCTTGGCCATCCAGGACAGGAACGGATATTCGTTGCCGTAGAACCAGACGCCCAGGGTCTTGCCGGGGAAGTCGGCCGGGGTCTTGATGCCGGTTTCCTTGCGACAGGTCAGCATCATGCCCGAGCGTTTGAACGGCTGGGCGATATTGACCAGGGGCACGCCCTTCTCGCGCGAGGCGAGCGCCGAGGGCATCCAGTCGATGATCACGTCGGCGCCGCCGCCGGCGATGATCTGGGGCGGCGCAATGTCCGGGCCGCCGGGATTGATGGTGACGTCGAGGCCGGCGGCCTCGTACAGGCCCTTGTCCTTGGCGACGTAATAGCCGGCGAACTGCGCCTGGGTCACCCACTTGAGCTGGAGGGTCACCTTGTCGGCGGCCTGGGCCACGCCCGCCGTCAACCCCATGGCCAGAATGGCCGCCCCCGCGATCAACCGTTTCATGCCTAAACTCCCCGTTGCCGATAGGATGGATGCCAGAAGGTAAGCCGCCGCTCCGCCATCGCGACCAGGCCGTAGAAGGCGGACCCGGCGACGGCGGCGAGGACGATTTCAGCCCACACCATGTCGAGGTTCATGCGCCCGACCTCGGTCGAGATGCGAAAGCCCATGCCGACGATGGGCGTGCCGAAGAACTCCGCCACGATGGCGCCGATCAGGGCCAGGGTCGAGTTGATCTTCAGCGCATTGAAGATGAAGGGCATGGCGGCGGGCAGGCGCAAGCTGACCAGGCTCTGCCAATAGGACGCGGCATAGGTGTCGAGCAATTCGCGCTCCTGCACGCTGGCGGCGGCGAGGCCCGCGACCGTGTTCACCAGCATGGGGAAGAAGGTCATGATGACCACCACCGCCGCCTTGGACGGCCAGTCGAAGCCGAACCACATGACCATGATCGGGGCGACGCCCACGATCGGCAGGGCGCTGGCGAGATTGCCCAGGGGCAACAGGCCGCGCTTGAGGAACGGCACCCGGTCGGCCAGGATGGCGACCAGGAAGCCGCCCAGGCAGCCCAGGGCGTAACCGGCCAGGACCGCCTGCAGGAAGGTCTGCCGGAAATCGGCCAGCAGGACATCGGCCGAGGTGAAGAGCCGCGCCACGATCAGGCCCGGCGACGGCAACAGGACCTGGGGCACATTGGCCCCCACCGTCACCACCTCCCACAGGAAGACCAGCCACAGGCCGAAGATGGCGGGCACCGCCAGGTCGGCCAGGCGCTGGTGACGCGCATTGCGGCTGCGGAAGGCGGCGAGCGTGCTCAGGCCCTGCCAGGCGATGACGGTGAGCACCAGCACCGACAGCCACAGGCCTGAACTGAAGGGCCAGACGTCCGGCCCGGTGTGAACGCTGAACAGCGCCACGATCGCCCCGGCCAGGGCGAAGAGCAGGAAGGCGACAGCGGCCCGCAGGGTCTTCATGGCCGCCCTCCCATGGCCCGCAGCACCGCACGCTCGATCAGGCTCATCAGCGCGACCAGCGCGGCGGCCAGCAGGGCGGCGGTGATCAGGGCGGACCAGATCTGGATGGTCTGGCCATAGTAGGAACCGGCCAGCAGGCGGGCACCCAGGCCGGCCTGGGCGCCGGTGGGCAGTTCGGCGATGATGGCGCCCACCAGGCTGATGGCGATGGCAACCTTGAGGCTTGCAAACAGGAAGGGCAGCGCGGTGGGCCAGCGCAGCTTGAAAAAGGTCTGCGCGCCCGAGGCGTTGTAGGTACGCATCAGGTCCATCTGCAAAAGGTCCGGCGCACGCAGGCCCTTGACCATGCCGATGACCACGGGAAAGAAGCACAGATAGGTCGAGATCACCGCCTTGGGGATCAGGCCCTTGAGACCCACGGCGCCCAGCACCACGATGACCATGGGCGCGATCGCCAGGATCGGGATGGTCTGGGAGGCGATGATCCAGGGCAGCAGGCTTTTCTCCAGCGCCCGGACATGGACGATGCCTACCGCCAGCACGATGCCCAGCAGCGTACCGGCGGCAAAGCCCAGCAGGGTCGAGGAGAGCGTCACCCAGCCGTGATAGACGAGGCTGCGCTTCGACGTGATGGCAGTATCGACGATGGTCGCCCACATCTCCGCCGCCACCTGGTGGGGGGCGGGTAACAGCGGGCGTTCCTGGGCCCAGGTGCCGGCGATCAGGTCGCCGGTGGTCCAGTCCGCCCCCTGGCGAGCGAAGGCATCGATCTGCAGGTCGGCATTCAGCCACACCGCCGCGGCGTACCACAGGACCAGCAGGCCGAGTGAAACCACCGCCACCGGCACGGCATCGCCGGCCGAAATGCCGCGCAGTCCCGGTGCCGTGATCGCCGCCGCCATCGCGCTCAATCCTCGTAGGCGTGACCGGCCCGCAGGCCTTCGCGAACGCGGTGGGCGATTTTCAGGAACTCCGGCGTCTCGCGGATGTCGAGGCCGCGGCCGCGCGGGAAATGGCTCTCGATCACGTCGATGATGCGGCCCGGGCGCGGCGACATGACGACGATGCGGGTCGACAGGAACACCGCCTCGGGGATCGAATGGGTGACGAAGACCACGGTCTTGCCGGTCTTGTCCCACAGGCCCAGCAATTGCTCGTTCAGATGGTCGCGGACGATCTCGTCCAGGGCGCCGAACGGCTCGTCCATCAGCAGCAGGTCGGGCTCGAAGCACAGGGCCCGGGCGATCGAGGCGCGCTGCTGCATGCCGCCTGACAGTTGCCAGGGAAATTTCCGCTCGAAGCCGCTCAAGTTGACCAGGTCGAGATAGCGCCTGGCCCGCTCCTTCCGCTCGGCCGCCGGCAATCCCATGATCTCCAGCGGCAGGGTCACGTTGCGTTCGATGGTGCGCCACGGATAGAGCGCCGGGGCCTGGAAGACATAGCCGTAGGCCCGCTTCTGCCGGGCTTCCTGGGGGCTGAGGCCATTGACCGAAATCTTGCCCGATGTCGCCTTCTCGAGATCGGCGATGACCCGCAGCAGGGTGGTTTTGCCGCAGCCCGACGGCCCGATGAAGGAGACGAAATCACCCTGGGCGATACGCAGATCGACGTTGGACAGGGCATAGACCGGGCCGTCATTGGTCTGAAAAGTCAGCGACAGCCCCTCGATATCCACCACCGCCTTGGGGCTTGGCGCCAGGGTTTGCGTCATTCTCAGGGCCATTCCCGCCATTGCCGCCCCCTGCCCCGGCAGACTCAATTCGCCTGGCCCGCCTTCTCGAGGATGGCGCGCAGCAGCACCTGGCCGCCGGCGGCGACCCATTCGGGGGTCGCGTCCTCGATCTCGTTGTGACTGATGCCATCGATACAGGGGATGAAGATCATGGCCGTCGGCGCCACACGGGCGAGATAGCAGGCATCATGCCCTGCCCCCGACACCATGTCTCGCGCCGCGAAGCCATGTTCGGCCACGCCCTTGCGCACCGCTTCGATGCAGTCGTCGTCGAAATGCACGGGCTTGTAGTAGAAAATCTGCTCGATTTGGACATCCAGGCCGATTTCGCCGCAGATCCTGGCCACGCCTTCGCGCATCGCCTGGTCCATGCCGGCCAGCACCGCGTCTTCCGGGTGGCGGAAGTCGATGGTCATGAACACCCTGCCGGGGATCACGTTCCTGGAATTGGGATAGACCTGCATCATGCCCACGGTGGCGCAGGCGCGCGGGGCATTGGCCAGCCCCACCTTGTTCACCAGGTCGACGATGCGCGCCGCCCCCAGCAGGGCATCCTTGCGTCTGGTCATGGGGGTGGGGCCGGCGTGGGATTCAACGCCGGTGATGGTCAGTTCGTACCAGCGCTGGCCCTGCGCGTCGGTGACCACGCCGATGGTCTTGCCCTCGGCCTCCAGGATCGGGCCCTGTTCGATATGGGCCTCGAAATAGGCATGGACCGGGCGGCCGCCCACCGGCGCCTCGCCGGCATAGCCGATGCGGGCCAGTTCCTGGCCCATCGTCTTGCCTTCCGTATCGGCCCGGGAGAGGCCGTAGTCGAGATCGAAGACGCCGGCGAAGACACCCGAGGCGACCATGGCCGGGGCGAAGCGCGAGCCTTCCTCGTTGGTCCACACCGCGACCTCGACCGGGTGTTCGGTCTCGTAACCCAGGTCGTTCAGGCTGCGCACCACTTCAAGGCCGGCGAGGACACCGTAGACGCCGTCGAAGCGCCCGCCGGTCGGCTGGCTGTCCAGGTGGCTGCCGGTGATCACCGGGGGCAGGTCATTGTTGCGGCCGGGGCGGCGGGCGAAGATGTTGCCCATCTTATCGACCGAGATGGTACAGCCGGCCGCGCGGCACCAATCCACGAACAGGTTGCGGCCCTGCTTGTCGAGGTCGGTCAAGGCCAAGCGGCAGACGCCGCCCTTGGGCGTCGCGCCGATCTTGGCCATCTCCATCAGGCTTTCCCACAGACGGTCGCCATTGATCGAGAGATTGCGATTGTCGGCCATGCTTTCGCTCCTCAATCCAACAGCGTCAAGTTGACCGCCTGGTCAGGTTGCTGGCAACAGGTTTCGCGCCCCGCTACCGTCATCCCGGCGAAGGCCGGGATCCATTCCGGGGCAGCGCGCGACGTCTCAATGGATTCCGGCCTTCGCCGGAATGACGGTTGGGGAGACAAGTCACTCCGCCGCCCTGGCATTGGGGTTGTTGGGGTGCGTGGTCCAGTTGCTGTAGCTCAGGCCCGCCTGGCGCCCGGTGCGGACGTCGAGGCCCATCACCGGCTCCAGGGTGATGCAGCCCTCGATCGGGCAGACGTTGACGCACAGGTTGCAGCCCACGCATTCCTCGTCGATCACCTGGAACTGGCGCTGGCCATCGACCATGGCCGTGATCGCCTGGTGCGAGGTATCCTCGCAGGCGATGTGGCAGCGGCCGCATTTGATGCACTGGTCCTGGTCGATGCGCGCCTTCACGGCATAATCCAGGTTCAGGTACTGCCAGTCGGTCAGGTTGGGCACCGCGCCGGCGACGAAATCATCGATGCTGCTGTGACCCTTGCCGTCCATCCAGGCCGACAGGCCGGTGATCATTTCCTGGACGATGCGGAAGCCGTAGACCATGGCGGCGGTGCAGACCTGGACATTGCCCGAGCCCAGGGCCATGAACTCGGCCGCGTCGCGCCAGGTGGTGATGCCGCCGATGCCCGAGATCGGCAGGCCGCGGGTTTGCGGATCGCGGGCGATCTCCGCCACCATGTTGAGGGCGATGGGCTTCACCGCCGGGCCGCAATAGCCGCCGTGGGTTGCCTTGCCGTCGGTCGCCGGCACCGCGACCATGGTGTCGAGGTCGACGCCGACGATCGAATTGATGGTGTTGATCAGCGAGACCGCATCGGCCCCGCCGCGCCTGGCTGCGCGGGCCGGGCCGCGGATGTCGGCGATATTGGGGTCAGCTTCACGATCACCGGCATCCGGCTGTGCTGCTTGCACCAGCGGGTGACCATTTCGACATATTCGGGCACCTGGCCGACGGCAGAGCCCATGCCACGTTCCGACATGCCATGGGGACAGCCGAAGTTCAGTTCGACACCGTCGGCCTCGGTCTCTTCGACATCGCGGAGGATGGCTTTCCAGCTTTCCTCCTCGCACGGCACCATCAGGGAGACGACCAGGGCCCGGTCGGGCCAGTCGCGCTTCACCTGCTTGATCTCGCGCAGGTTCACCTCCAGGGGGCGGTCGGTGATCAGCTCGATATTGTTGAAGCCCAGCACGCGGCGGTCGGGCCCGTGGATGGCACCGTAACGCGGGCCGTTCACATTGACCACGGGCGGGCCGGCTTCGCCCAAGGTTTTCCAGACCACGCCACCCCAGCCGTCCTTGTAGGCGCGGACGACGTTATAGGCCTTGTCGGTGGGCGGGGCCGAGGCGAGCCAGAACGGGTTGGGCGACTTGATGCCGGCGAAGGTGGAGACGAGACTGGCCATGGCGTGATCTCCCCTTCAGGCGCGCAGATATTGGTCGATGGCGCGGGCCGCCACCTTGCCGTCCTCGACCGCCGCCACGGTCAGGTCCTGGCCGCCGGCGATGCAGTCGCCGCCGGCGAAGACCCCGGGCAGCGAGGTGGCGCGGGTGGCGTCGACCTTGATGCGGCCGCTGTCGAGGGCCAGGGTTGCCGCCTCGTCGCGCAGGAAGGCCTGGCCCACGGCCTTGAACACCTGGTCGGCGCCTAGGGTGAAGAACTCGCCGGTGCCGGCCAGCCTGCCCCCCGCGTCTCGTGTGTATTCGAATTCGACGCCGGTCACCTTGCCGCCCTCGCCCAACAGGCGCGCGGGGCGGCCCCAGCATTTGATGCGGACGTCGCGGGTGCGCGCCACCTCCTGCTCATAGGGGCTGGCTTTCATCTCGCCCTGGCCCCGGCGGTAGACGATGGTGACGTCTTCGGCCCCCAGCAGGCGGGCCTGGACGGCGACATCGATCGCGGTCATGCCGCCGCCGATGACCACGACATGGCGGCCGACCTCGAGGGCACCCAGGTCGTCGGCCTGGCGCAGGCGGGCGATGAAATCGACGGCATCGACGACACCGGCCAGGTCTTCGCCGGGAAGCCCGAGGCCGTTCACGCCGCCCAGGCCCACGCCTAAAAACACCGCGTCGAAATCGCCGCGCAATTCGTCGAGCGTGATATCCCGGCCCAGGCGCTTGCCGTGTTCCACCGCGATGCCGCCAACGCCCAAGATATAGTCGACCTCCCGCTGGGCGATGGCGTCGAGCGCCTTGTAGGCGGCGATGCCGTATTCGTTGAGGCCGCCCGATTTCTCCCGCGCCTCGAACACGGTCACGACATGGCCCATCACCGCCAGGGCATGGGCGCAGGCCAGGCCCGCCGGCCCGGCGCCGACCACGGCGACCCGCCGGCCCGTCGGCGCGCCTTGGGTGAAGAGCTGGCGGCCGTCGGCGAACAGGCGGTCGGTGGCGTGGCGCTGGAGCAGGCCGATGCGCACCGGCTGTTCCTCGGCCGGGCTGTTACGGACACAGGCCTCCTCGCACAATTGTTCGGTGGGGCAGACCCGGGCGCACATGGCGCCCATGATGTTCTGGGACAGGATGGTCTGGGCGGCGCCCAGGTCGTTGCCGGTCGAGATCTGGCGGATGAACAGCGGGATGTCGATCGAGGTGGGACAGGCCGTGGCACAGGGCGCGTCGTAGCAGAAGTAGCAGCGTTCGGCGTCGACGATCGCCTCATGGGCGCTCAAGGGCCGGTGCAGGTCGGGGAAGATGTCGCCGTGGTTGGTGCTCTTGGGACATGCGCCCTGCACCCCGCTGGTCCCTGCCATGGTCACCCCTCCACTGCGTGGAAAACCTCGCCCCGTACCGTTCCTGAATTTCCCCGTTTGTCGAAGCTGATCAAAACCTGACCGTTTGGTCAAGATCCGATGATCGGAAAGACGAAATTAATTTGCCCCATTCCCGCGTCCCTATTCCAGTAACCGTTTGGGGTGCATGCCGTTGACCATGCCGATGAAGGGCGGGTGGATGCTGTAGCCGATCATGCGCAGGATGTTTTCCGGCAACTGCCGGCCACCTCCCTGGAGACCCCCAGGGTGTAGTTTTCCTGCTGGCGCAGCCACGGCTGGCAATACTGGCTGGTCACCGCCAAGCGCGGCTTGTCCGTCGCATTGGCGCCGCCGCCATGCCACAGGGTGCCCATGAACAGGACGACGGAACCCGCCGGCATCACGCAGGGGATCGTGTCTTCACGCCGCGGCTCGCGGTCGTCGCCCCATAGGTGGCTGCGCGGGATGACGACGGTGGCGCCGTTGTCGGCCGTGAATTCGTCGATCGCCCAGATCGTCGCCATGCCCAGCGGCGGGCGGGGGCGCGGTGCCAGATAGAAACTGTCGTCGGTGTGCAGCATCTGTGCCGCCTCGCCAGGCAGGATGTTGATCGCTTGCGTCTGCGACAGCAGGTAGTTGGGTGCCAGCATCCGGTCCATCAGGGCCAGCACGCGGGGATGCTCGATCAGGCCGTTCAGGGCCATGGTCTTGGACAGCACGTCGTAGAGGCGCTGGGTCTTCATCCCCTCGAAATTGTTGCGGCCGGTCAGGCGCAGCAGCGGATCGACCGCGGCGCGGATCCGGTCCAGGGCCTCGGCATCGAGCAGGCCGCGGAGGATGACATAGCCTTCGGCCTTCAGATGGGCGAAGTCGGCGTCGACCTGCAGCGGATCGAGTCCGCCCAATCCCTCGGTCGGGGTGGCGCGGTAGCGGCCGGCGATGTCGCCCGCCAGGTCCTTGTAGCTGTTGATATTGCGCATGGCTTCACCCCTTGAAGGACGACAGGCCGAAATCGCCGAAGGGCTCGTCGCGCTCGCGTACCGCCTGGCGGAACCCCGCCTCCGCCGCCCGCTGCTGGAAGGCATAGCCTTCCTTGGTGTGGCGGGTGATGCCATCGAACACCGTGCCCAGCACCTGGGTGCCGGCCAGGCCCTGGCCGGTGATGGTCTGGTTGACCAGCAGCTTCATCATCATGAGCTGGTTGACGGGCATGCGCGCCACCCGCGCGACCAGGATCTCGAAGCGTTCGTCCAGCTTGTCGGGCGGCGCGGATTCGATCGCCAGGCCCCATTCCCTGGCCTCCTTGCCCGACAGGCAGTCGCCGGTGAAGAGCAGGCGCTTGGCCTTCTCGATGCCGATCCGGTAGGCCCAGACCGAGGTGGTGGGCGAGCCCCAGACGCGGGCCGGCGGGTAGCCGATCTTGGCATCGTCGGCGATCACCAGTAGGTCGGAGCACAGCGCCATGTCGGTGCCGCCGGCGACGCAGAAGCCGTGGACCTTGCATAAGGTCGGCTTGTCGCTGTGGAACAGGCTCATGAAGCCGCGGACGTTCCGGCTCATCATGGCGTAGTCGACCATGGGGTCCCACACCCCGTCCGGGCGGTGGTTTTCCATGGTGACCAGGGGATCGATAGGGGAGCCGGTGGGCACCGTGCTCAGCCGCGCGGGATCCAGCATGGTCTCGGCGCTTTCGACCAGGTCGTAGCCGCCGCAAAAGCCGCTGCCGTTGCCCGACAGGGCGATGACGTGAACCTCGGGATCCAGGTTCGCCCGCTCGACGCAGGCGGCGAGTTCGCGCGGCAGCTCCAGGGTGATGCCGTTGCCCCGCGCCGGCCGGTTCAGGGTGATCCGCGCCACCCGGCCGGTGCGCTCATAGGTCATGGTGTTCAAGGTTTCCACGCGACGCTCCCTCCGTCACCGTTCATTACACTTGACGGCAACTTATGTTTTATGATGTATCATTACATATAGAATACCGGAAATGCTCAAGGTCGTAATGTGTCTGCGCCGCCGAAACCGAAAAATCTGATTCTGGAGCTGCTGCTGGCCGCCCGCGGCGCCCCCTTGTCGGCGCAGGACGCGATCCAGGCCTGTTCCCTGTTCGATATCGCGCAGAGCAATGTGCGCGTCGCCCTGGTGCGGCTGTCGTCGGCCGGGCTGATCGAGGGCGCGGGGCGCGGCTCCTACCGGCTAGGCGAACAGGCGGTGGAACTGGCCGGCGATGTCGCCACCTGGCGCGAGGCCGAGGCCCGCGTGCGGCCCTGGGCGGGCGGCTATATCGCCGTGCATTGCGCCGCCCTGGGGCGCAGCGACCGGGTCGCCCTGCGGGCCCGCACGAGGGCCTTCCACATGCTGGGCTTCGAGGAGCTGGAGCGCGGCCTGCACATTCGCCCGGACAGCCTGGCCGGCGGGATCGAGGCGATCCGAAAGCGCCTGCATGTCCTGGGCCTGGAGCCGGCGGCCAATATCTTCCTGGCCAATGAGTTCGACGCCGCGCGCGAGGGACGCGCCCGCGCATTGTGGGATGGCCAGGCCCTGACCGCCTCCTACCGGCAGACCCGCCAGCACCTGAAACGCTGGCTCGACGCTGCCGGCGAGCTGGAGCCGGACGTGGCGGCACGCGAGGCGTTCCTGCTGGGCAGCCGGGCGATCCGCCAGGTGGTGTTCGACCCGCTGCTGCCCGAGCCCTTGGTTGACGTGGATGAGCGCCATGGCTTCGTCGCCGCCGTGCGCCAGTTCGAGCAGGCCGGCCGCGCCATCTGGCAGCGCTTCTTCGCCTCGCGCGACATGACGCCGGCCGCCCCCCAACCCCTGCCAGTCCCCCTGGCCCACTAGATCGACCGGAAGAGCGACATGACCACCGCCCGTTTCAAGCTGACCGATGTCTTCACCCCTGAGGAGGTGCGCGGCTTCGCCGCCAAGTCGGACCTGGCCGGCTGGTGGGCGGTCGCCTCGACCTGGGGCATCGTTGCCCTGGCCTTCGCGGCGCTGGCGTGGTGGCCCAACCCGGCGACCTTCCTGCTGGCCCTGATCGTGCTGGGCGGGCGGCAACTGGCGCTGTCGATCCTGATGCACGAGGCCGCCCACTACAGCCTGTTCAAGACCCGGCGCCTCAACGATATCGTCGGCCGCTGGCTGTGCGCCGCCCCGGTCTGGTCCGATGTCGAACGCTACCGCAAGCATCACGTCCAGCACCATTCCCACACCGGCGACGCGCTGGATCCGGACCTGAGCCTGGTGCTGCCCTTCCCCACCACCCGCGCCTCACTGCGGCGCAAATTCACCCGCGACCTGACCGGCCAGACCGGCATCAAGCGGGTCTACGGCCTGATCCTGATGGATATCGGGGTGATTACCTACACCGTCTCGGGCGGGGCCAAGTACCGCCCGCGCGACGGCCGCCGCTGGACCGACTATGCCCGTGAAGGTGCGCGCAACATGTACGGCATGGTGCTGACCAACCTCGCCCTGTTCGGGGTGCTGGCGGCCACCGGCCATGCCTGGCTGTACCTGGCCTGGATCGCGGCCTACCTGACCACCTACAGCCTGTTCATCCGGGTGCGCTCGATCGCCGAACATGCCTGCACGGAAATGTCCGACCACCCGCTGCGCAACACCCGCACGACACGGGCCGGCGTGCTAGCCCGCCTGACGGTGGCGCCGATCAATGTGAACTATCACCTGGAACACCACCTGATGCCCTCGGTCGCCTATCACAAGCTGCCGAAGATGCACCGGCTGATGGTGGAACGGGGTGCGATCACGCGGGCGCCCGGTTACCTCGACGTCTTGCGGACGGCTACGGCCAAGGCGGCGTAACCCAAACCGTCATTGCCCTAATCGTCATTCCGGCGAAGGCCGGAATCCATTGCGACATCGCGCGCTGCCCCAGAATGGATCCCGGCCTTCGCCGGGATGACGACGGAGGTTACCGGGCCAGGGTCAGCAGCCGGTCGATGTCGATGTGCTTTTCCAGGTGCGCCGCAAGCGCGTCGAGGGTGGCCTCGATCAGGTGGCCGTGATCAAGGCCCGAGGCCGTGCTCCCTAAGCGGGTGAGCCAGGCGGCGCGCTGGGCGTCGTCGGCGAACAAGCCGTGGACATAGGTACCGGTGACCAGGCCGTCGGCCGAGGCGGCGCCGTCACGGCGGCCGTCGGCGAAGGCCACGACCGCACGCGCCGTGTCCGGACCATCGGTGCGGCCCATGTGCATTTCGTAGCCGTGGAACGGCTTGCCGTCGGCCAGGCTGTGGCCCTGCACCTCGACCAAGCGCTTGTCGGCGGTCAGCACGGTGTCGACCTCGAGCAGGCCCAGGCCAGCCACCGCGCCGGCCGGGCCCTCGATGCCGTCGGGATCGGCGATGGAGCGCCCCAGGATCTGATAGCCGCCGCACAGGCCCAGCACCGGCCGGCCCTGGCGGTGATGGGCCAGGATGTCGATGTCCCAGCCCCAAGCACGCAAGGCCGCCAGGTCGGCGATCGTGGCCTTCGATCCCGGCAGCACGATCAGGTCGGCCGGCGGCAGGGGCTTGCCCGGTTCCGCCATGACCAGAGTGACGCCCGGCTCGGCACCCAGGGGATCGAGGTCGTCGAAATTGGCGATGCGTGGCAAGACCGGCACCACGATGCGCAAGCTGCCGCCCGCCCGTTGGGGGCGTTCGGCGAGGTCATAGGCATCTTCCGCCGGCAGGGCCCGGGCGCCGTCGAAGAAGGGCACCAGGCCCAGGGCCGCCCAGCCGGTACGCTGGGCGATGAACTCCATGCCGCTGGCAAACAGGGTGGGATCGCCGCGCATCCGGTTGACGATGAAGCCGACGATCTGGCGGGCATCGTCCGGCTCGATCACCGTGTGGGTGCCGACCAGGGCGGCGATGACGCCGCCCCGGTCGATGTCGCCGATCAGCACCACGGGCACGTCGGCGGCCCGGGCAAAGCCCATGTTGGCGATGTCGTGGGCGCGCAGGTTGACCTCCGACGCGCTGCCCGCCCCCTCGACCAGGACGATGTCGGCCTGCGCCTTCATCCGCCCGAAGGAATCGAGGACATGGGGCAGCAGGTCGCACTTGCGGGCCTGGTAATCCCGCGCGCCGGCGTTGCCGAAGACCCTGCCCTGGACCACGATCTGGGCGCCGGTCTCGCTTTGCGGTTTCAGCAGCACCGGGTTCATGTGGACTGAGGGAGCGATGCCGGCGGCGCGGGCCTGCAGGGCCTGGGCCCGGCCGATCTCGCCGCCGTCGGGCGTGACGGCCGCATTGTTGGACATGTTCTGCGGCTTGAACGGCCGCACGACCAGGCCGCGCTTCACGCAGGCCCGGGCCAGCCCTGCCACCAGCAGGGACTTGCCGACGTTGGAGCCGGTGCCCTGGAACATGATCGCCCGGGCGGCCATCAGAATTCGATGCCCGCCTGCGCCTTCACGCCTGCCGCGAAGTGATGCTTCACCTGGCCCATCTCGGTCACCAGGTCGGCCGCGGCGATCAACTCGGGCTTGGCATTGCGGCCGGTGACCACGACGTGCAGGCCGGCGCGCCGGTTGCTCAGCGCAGCGACCACCTGGCCCAGATCCAGATAGTCATAGCGCAGGGCGATGTTGAGCTCGTCCAGCACCAGCAGCGAGAAGGAGGGATCGGCCAGCATGGCCAGAACCTTGTCCCAGGCCTTGGCCGCGGCGGCGATGTCGCGGGCCTTGTCCTGGGTTTCCCAGGTGAAGCCCTCGCCCATGCTGTGCCATTCAACAAGGTCGCCGAAACGCTCGAAGGTGGTGCGTTCGCCGGTCGCCCAGGCGCCCTTGATGAACTGCACCACGCCCACCTTGCGGCCATGGCCGATCATGCGCAGGGCGAGGCCAAAGGCCGCCGTCGACTTGCCCTTGCCAGGGCCGGTGTTGACGATCAGCAGGCCCTTCTCCAGGGTCTTGGACGCCACTTCCGCGTCCTGCACGGCCTTGCGCCTGGCCATCTTGGCGCGGTGGCGTTCGGCCTCATCAGGGGTCATGGAATCGGTCATGACCCCATGAAAAGCATGAATGCCGCGCCGCCCGCAAGGCGGCGATCGGCGACCATGATTGACAGGCAGGGCGGCGCGACATACTCAAAGGGCGACGGTCCGTGCCTTGCGGCATGGTGAAAAGGGAATGCGGTGGCGGGTCCCAAAGGCCCCATTCCGCAACTGCCCCCGCAACTGTAGGCGGCCAGCCGCGCGTCAGGATGCCACTGGGTGAGCCCGGGAAGGCGACGCGATGGCGACGATCCGCGAGCCAGGAGACCTGCCGTCCCACTGCTTTTCCGATCGCCGGGCGGGGTGCCCTGGCGGCGGCGGCACCCGGTGTTCGGGTGCCGGGCATCGGCCATGCCGGCCCGTGCCAGACCTTGCCCCCGGTGATTGACGCGCCTGAAGGGGTCCGGTCTTTGAGCGATCTGCCGACACTGCACATCTGCACCACCTGCCGCCCGGCCGGGGAATTGGCGGATGATGCACCTCGCCCCGGCGAGTTGCTGGCGCAGGCGGTGGCCGACCTGCTCGCGGCCGAAGCGGACGCCGCCTGTCATTTGAACCCCGTGGTGTGCCTGGCCAGTTGCGAGCGGGCCTGCACCGCCGTGCTCTCGCAAGCCGGCAAATGGTCCTACATCGTCGGCGAGCTTACCGCCGATCACGCCGCCGACCTGATCGCCTATGCCCGCGCCTATGGCGCCTCGGGTGCCGGCATCGTGCTGCGCTCAGGGAGGCCGGCCTCGCTCCACCACAACATCATCGCCCGTGTCCCGGCACTGGCCCCCGTCTTCAAGGATGCCGCGCAATGAACCTGACCTCACCCAAGATTCCCGTCACCGTCGTCACCGGCTTCCTGGGTGCCGGCAAGACCACCCTGGTGCGCCATGTGCTGGAGAATGCGCAAGGCCGGCGCATCGCGGTCATCGTCAATGAATTCGGCGAGGTCGGCGTCGACGGCGACCTGCTGCGCGGCTGCGGCATCGATGTCTGCCCTGAGGAGAACATCGTGGAACTCGCCAACGGCTGCCTGTGCTGCACCGTGGCCGATGATTTCGTGCCCACGATGGAAGCCTTGCTGAACCGGGAAAACCCGCCGCAGCACATCCTGATCGAAACCTCCGGCCTGGCCCTGCCGAAACCGCTTCTGAAAGCCTTCGACTGGCCGGCGATCCGCTCGCGCGTCACCGTCGACGGGGTGATCGCGGTGGTGGACGGCCCGGCGGTGGCCGACGGCCGCTTTGCCGACGATCCCGCTGCCCTGGCCGCCCAGGCGGCGGCGGACCCCTCCCTCGACCACGACAACCCGCTGGCCGAGGTGTTCGAGGACCAGGTGAATGCCGCCGACCTGATCCTGGTGAACAAGGCCGACCTGCTCTCGGCCGAGGTGATCAGCGAGCTGAAGATCCGCATCGGCGAGGCCGGCACGCGGCGGCCGCGCATGGTCAGCACCCAGGAATGCCGGGTCGATCTCAACGTCCTGCTGGGCCTGGATGCCAAGGCGGAGAACGACCTGGCCAGCCGCCCGTCGCACCACGACGCGGAAGACGGCGCGCACGAGCATGACGATTTCGAAAGCTTCGTGGTCGATCTCGCCCCCGCCGCCGATGCCGACGGTTTCGTCGCCCGTCTGGCCGCCACGGCCGAACGTTTCGGCGTGCTGCGCATGAAGGGCTTCGCCGCCGTGGCGGGCAAGCCGCTGCGCCTGCTGGTCCAGGGCGTGGGCAACCGCTTCCGCCACCAGTTCGAGCGGGCCTGGAACCCGGAGGAGGCGCGCATCAGCCGCATCGTGGTGATCGGCGAGCGCGGCCTGGACCGGGCCGGCATCGAAGCAGCGCTGAAGGCCTGACATGCACATCCTGGTTCGCGAGACCCATGGCCTGGACGAGGCGGATGCCGCCGTCGACCTCGACCATGCGCCCGCGGACCTGCTGTTCCTGTCCTTCACCGACAGCGACCTTGCCGCCTTCGTCGGCACGCCGGTGCAGACCGCGAGTCTCGCCCGCCTGCGCCATCCCCTGTCGGTCGACCTCTACCTGGAGAAGACCGCCGCCCACGCCCGGGCCATCGTCGTGCGCCTGCTGGGCGGGCTGGACTATTGGCGTTACGGGGCGGAGGAACTGGCCGGGCTGGCGCGCAAGCGGGGTGTGGCACTGGTACTGATCCCCGGCGACGGGCGGCCGGACGAGCGGCTGGCGGCGCTCTCAACTGCGCCGGCCGAGATCGTCGACAAGCTGGATGGCTGCTTCCGCCATGGCGGCGCGGCGAACATGCGCCTGGCGGTGGAACTCATGGCATATCTCGGCGGCCGGGGAGAGATGCCGGCCGGCGAGCCGGCGCCGCTGCCGCTGTGTGGCGAACTCCCCCTCCCACCCGTCATCCCGGCGAAGGCCGGGATCCATTCTGGGGCAGCACGCGATGTCGCAATGGATTCCGGCCTTCGCCGGAATGACGGGTGGGTGGCGATCGTCTTTTATCGGGCGCATTTGCTGGCCGACGACATCGCGCCGATTCACGCCCTGGCGGCGGCGTTGCGGGCGCGGGGCTTGGGCGTTCGGGCTTATTATGTCGCCAGCTTGAAGGACGCGACCTGTACCGCGTTCATCGCCGGGCACCTGCGCGACACCCGGCCGGCGGTGATCGTCAACGCCACGGCCTTTTCCGCCCGGCTGGACAATCAGGCCTCGCCGCTCGATGCTGCCGGGGTGCCGGTGCTGCAGGTGACGCTGGCGGGCAGCACCAAGCCGGCCTGGGCGGCTTCCGCCCGGGGGCTCGCCCAAAGCGACCTGGCCATGCAGGTGGTGCTGCCGGAACTGGACGGGCGCCTGCTGGCCGGAAGCATTTCCTTCAAGGAAGAGGCCGGCGCCCGCACGATCCATGCACCGGATGCCGATGGGATCGCCCTGGTGGCCGACCGCGCCGTTGGCTGGGCCAGGCTTGGGCGCAGGGCGCGGGAAGAGCGGCGCCTGGCCCTGGTCCTGTCCGATTACCCCGGGGCCGCCGGGCAGGTCGCCCATGCGGTGGGCCTGGACGCCATCGCCTCCACCGCGTCGATCCTGCGCCTGTTGCACGAGGCCGGTTACGATACCCATGAGGCGGAACTGGTCGAGCCGCTGACCCAGGACCCGCCGCAAGCGATCTTGAACCTCGATGACTATCGCCGCCTGTTTGCGATGTTACCCCAAACAGCACAGGCGCGTGTGCTGGCCGCCTGGGGCGAGCCCACCGAGGCGGAACTCACCTGCCGTTTTGCCCGCTTGGGGAACGTGATCGTCGCGATCCAGCCCGATCGCGGGCGCAGTGCGCAGCGCAAGGCGACGTTCCATGATCCCGACCTGCCGCCGCGCCATGCCTATGTCGCGTTTTACCTGTGGCTGCGGCTGGTGGAACGGATCGATGCCATGATCCATTTAGGGACCCATGGCACCCTGGAATGGCTGCCCGGCAAGGCGGTGGCGCTGTCGCCCGCCTGCTACCCGGCCGCCTTGGTCGGCGGCCTGCCGGTGATCTATCCCTTCATCGTCAACAACCCAGGCGAGGCCGCGGCCGCCAAGCGCCGCCTGGGCGCCGTCACCATCGGCCACCTGACCCCGCCCCTGCGTGCCGCGGGCAGCCATGGCGCGGTGACCGAACTCGACCGCCTGGTCGACGAATTCGCCGCCGCCGACGGCCTGGACCGCCGGCGCACCGCGATCTTGAAGCGCGAAATCCTCGACCGCGCCGGTGCCACCGGCCTGCTGGAGGAAAGCGGCGTCACACGTGAGATGGACGAGGATACGGCGCTGGCCCGCCTCGATGCCTATCTGTGCGATGTCAAGGATCTCCAGATCCGCGAGGGCCTGCACATCTTCGGCCAGGCGCCGACGCCCGAACGACGGGAATCGTTGCTGGATGCCCTGATCCGCTCCTGCCCAGGCAGTGACCGCGAGGCCCTGGGGGCAGACCTGGACCGCTCGGCACCGGGCGAGGCGGCGGCCCTGCTGGCCGCGCTGGACGGCCGTTTCATTGCCCCCGGCCCGGCCGGCGCGCCGACCAGGGGCCGGGCCGACGTGCTGCCGACGGGCCGCAACCTCTATGCCATCGATCCGCGCGCCGTGCCCAGCCGGTCGGCCCTGGTGCTGGCACAGAAGGCGGCCGAGGACCTGTTGCGCCGGCACCTGCAGGATCACGGCGATTGGCCCCGGTCGCTGGTCCTGGACCTGTGGGGCAGCGCCACCATGCGCACCGGCGGCGAGGAACTGGCCCTGGCCCTGGTGCTGATGGGCGCGCGGCCGGTCTGGGACCACGGCTCCGCCCGGGTGACCGGCATCGAAATCCTGACCATCGCCGAGATCGACCGGCCGCGCGTCGATGTTACCTTGCGCATTTCAGGCCTGTTCCGCGATGCCTTCGAGGCGCAGATCACCCTGTTCGACCAGGCGGTGCAAGCCATCGCAAGGCGCGACGAGACGGCCGAGTGGAACCCGCTGGCGGCCCTGACCCGCGATCTAGACGGCGATGATTTCCGCCGCGCCACCACCCGCATCTATGGCGCCGCCCCCGGCGCCTATGGCAGCGGCGTCACCCAACGGGTCGAGCACGGCGACTGGCAGACCCGCGCGGACCTCGGCCGTGACTATCTCGCCGCCTCCACCGCCGCCTTCGGCCGCGACCTGGACGGCACGGCGGATGCGGCCGGTTTCGCCCAGCGGGTGGCGGGGGCGGATGGTTTCGTCCATGTCCACGACAATCCCGAGATCGATATTTTCGAAAGCCTGGATGTTGCCGTCCATGCCGGCGGCTTTGCCGCCGCGGCGGCCAGCCTGGGCAATGTGCCGGCGCTCTACCATGCCGACACCACCGCGCCGGACACCCCCAAGACCCGCGGCGTAATCGAGGAAGTCACCCGGATCGTGCGCGGGCGGGCGGCGAACCCGGCCTGGATCGTGGGCATGATGGCGCACGGCTATCGCGGGGCGGCGGAAATCGCCCGCACGGTGGAGCCCTTGTTCGCCTTCGCCGCCACCCTGCCCGACCGGCTGGACCGGCAGTTCGACCTGCTGTTCGACGCCACCATCGGCGACGAGCGGGTGGACGGCTTCCTGAACAGCGCCAATCCCGACGCCCGCCGCGCCATGGAGCAGCGCTTTGCCGAGGCCGTGCGCCGCGGCCTGTGGCAGCCCCGGCGCAACGCGGTCGCCGCCAGGCTGGGGGGTGCGGCATGACCGCGACCCTGGTCAAGGGCTGGTGCCCGAGCTTAGGGACCCCGATGGAATCGGGCGACGGCTGGATCGTGCGCGTGAAACCGCCGGGCTCGCGCCTGAGCGCCGGTGATGTCCGGGCGCTGGCGGGGGCCGCGGCGGGCAATGGCCTGGTCGACCTGACTGGGCGCTCGAACATCCAGTTCCGCGGCTTCCGCCGCGAGGCCATCGCCGATTTCGCGTCGCTGGTGGTGGCGCGGGGACTGGGCGTCGCGGCGGTGGCCGTCGAGCAGATCCGCAGCGTGATGGTCGCCCCGCTGGCCGGCGAACGGGCGCTGTCGGTTGCAAAAGCGATCGAGGCGGGCCTGGCGGCCGATCCGGTGTTCCAGGCGTTGCCGCCTAAGTTCGGCTTCGCCGTCACCGGCGACGGTGGCTTGCCGATTGCCCTGGATACGGCGGACGTCACCGTCGACCTCGACTCCAACACAATCGTCATCCCGGCGAAGGCCGGGATCCATTCCGGGGCAGCGCGCGACGTCACAATGGATCCCGGCCTTCGCCGGGATGACGGTAGTGAAGTAGCCCTGCGCCTCGCGCGCGCCTTTCTCCGCGAGGCGCCCCCGGCACGGCGCATGCGCCAGGTGGACGCAAACCGCGTTTTCGCCTTTGCCGGCCTAGAACCGGCACCCAACGACACCAAGCGGGCGATCCCAGCCATCGGTGCCCTGCCGGACCATGGCGCGGTGGTCGTCGGCTTGCCGTTCGGCCAGATCACCGTGCGCGACCTGGCCCGGCTGGCGGATCTGGCGGGCGACAGCATGCTGCACCTGTGCCCCTGGCGGGCGATCGCGATCCGGGGCGATGTCCCGGCCCTGATCGAGGGGGCACGGCGGCTGGGCCTGGTCACCGATGCCGCCGACCCGCGCCTGCGCATCGTCGCTTGTACCGGCAAGCCGGGCTGCCCCAATGGCAGCGTGCCGACCAGGGCCGATGCCGCCTGGGCCGCCCATATGGACCTGGTGCCCGCGGGCGCCACGCTGCACCTGTCGGGCTGCCCCAAGGGCTGTGCCCACCCGAACCCCGCCACAGCGGTGCTGACCGGGCGCGGCGGGCTCTATGACCTGATCCTGGGCGGGCGGGCCGATGGCGCCCCGCTCGCCACCGGCCTTTCCATGGAAGAGGCCGGGGACTTGCTGACATCGCTTCTTGAAAGCCGCGTTTTATGACCACCCGCTATGACTATATCCACGACGGCCCTGCCATCTATGCCGAGTCCTTTGCCACCATCCGGCGCGAGGCGCGGTTGGATGGTTTCACCCCGGCGCAGGAGAAGGTGGTGGTGCGGATGATCCACGCCTGCGGCATGGTGGAGATCGCGCCCGACGTGGTCTTCTCGGCCGATTTCACCGACAGCGCCAAGGCGGCGCTGCAGGCCGGCGCGCCCATCCTGTGCGATGCCAAGATGGTGGCCAACGGCATCACCAAGGCGCGGCTGCCGGCCAGGAACGAGATCATCTGCCTGCTGGACGACCCGCGCGTACCCGCCCTGGCTGCGCAAATCGGCAATACCCGCTCGGCTGCGGCGCTCGACCTGTGGGGCGAGCGGATGGGCGGCGCGGTGGTCGCCATCGGCAATGCCCCCACCGCCCTGTTCCGCCTGCTGGAACTGGTCGACGCCGGGGCGCCAAGGCCGGCGGCGGTGATCGGCCTGCCGGTGGGCTTCGTCGGGGCGGCTGAATCCAAGGAAGCCTTGGCAAGGCATGGGCAGTTGCCCTATGTCACCCTGCCCGGCCGGCGCGGCGGCAGCGCCATGACGGTGGCCGCCGTGAACGCCCTGGGCAGCGAGGCGGAATGATGGGCGGCACTCTCTATGGCGTGGGCATCGGCCCGGGCGACCCGGAATTGATGACCCTGAAGGCGGCGCGGATCATTGGCGCCGCCCCGGTCATCGCCTTCTTCTGCAAGGCGGGGCGGCCCGGCCATGCCCGCCAGATCGCCGACGGCCACCTGAACCCGGCGGCGGAGCTGCTGCGCCTGGAATATCCCTTCACCACCGAACTGTCGCTGGAAGACCCGCGCTATCTGGCCGAAATCGGCCTGTTCTATGACGCGGCGGCGATCCAGGTGGGCGAGCGGCTTATCGCCGGCCAGGACGTGGCAGTGATCTGCGAGGGCGATCCGTTCTTCTACGGCTCGTTCATGTACCTGTTCGACCGCCTGCGCCAGGCCCACAAGACCGAGGTAATCCCCGGCATTACCGGCATGGGCGGCTGCTGGACCAGGGCGCACGCCCCCATCACCCATGGCGACGACGTGCTGACCGTGCTGCCCGGCACCCTGTCGGCCGAGGCGATGGCGGCACGCCTCGCCGGGGCGGATGCCGCCGTGATCATGAAGGTGGGCCGCAACCTGCCCAAGATCCGGGCGGCCCTCGCCACTGCCGGCCTGGCCGAGCGGGCGATCTATGTCGAGCGCGGCACCATGGCTGAAGAGCGCATCATGGCGCTGAGCGAGATGACCGAGGCGGTGGCGCCCTATTTCGCCCTGGTCCTGGTGCCAGGCCGGCAGCGGGCGCGATGACGGGCAAGCTGTGGATATTGGGCCTGGGGCCGGGCAGCGAGACCCAGGTGACGCCAGAAGTTTCGGCGGCACTGGCCCTGGCAACCGATATCCTGGGCTATTTTCCCTATGTCGCGCGGGTGCCCGAGCGCGAGGGCCTGCGCCGGCACGGCAGCGACAACCGGGTGGAACTGGACCGGGCGCGCCATGCCCTGGTGCTGGCCGAACAGGGCCATCAGGTGGCGATGGTCTCGGGCGGCGATGCTGGTGTTTTCGGCATGGCGAGTGCGGTATTCGAGGCGGTGGAGAACGGCCCGCCCGAATGGGCGGCGTTGGACATCCAGGTGCTGCCCGGCATATCCGCCATGTTCGCGGCCGCGGCCCGGGTGGGCGCGCCGCTGGGCCATGATTTCTGCGCGATTTCGCTTTCGGACAATCTGAAACCCTGGGAGGTCATCACCCGGCGGCTGGCGGCGGTGGCCCAGGCGGGGTTCGTCATCGCGCTCTACAACCCGATTTCCAAGGCCCGGCCCTGGCAGTTGGGCGCGGCCTTCGACCTGCTGCGGCCCCTGCTGCCTGCGACCACGCCGGTGATCTTTGCCACCGCCGTGACCCGGCCTGACGAGAAGATCGTGATCGGCACGATCGCCGATGCCAGGCCCGAGCAGGCCGACATGCGCACCCTGGTGATGATCGGCACCGCCGACACCCGCCTGATCCCCGGGCGGGGAACCCGGTGGTCTACACGCCCCGGCGGGCGATGTGATGCGTGCGCCAACGCCCCCACCGTCGTCATCCCGGCGCAGGCCGGGATCCATTCCGGGGCAGCGCGCGACGTCACAATGGATCCCGGCCTTCGCCGGGATGACGGATGGAGATAAGCCAATCCAGCGCCGCTTCTGCGGTTTCGACCGCCTCGACCTCGGGTACCCTGGGGCGGTCGACCATGATTACCGGCAGGCCCAGGGCGCGGGCGGCGGCGAGCTTCGCTGCCGTGGCGCTGCCGCCGGAATTCTTGGTGACGATCACCTCGATGGCATGGTCGGTCAGCAGGGCCTGTTCGGCGGTCGCCTCGAAGGGGCCGCGGGCGGTGAACACTTCCGCCTGGGGCGGCAGGGTTTCGGGCGCAGGGGGATCGACGCTGCGGATGAGATAGATATGCTGAGCGGTCGCCTTGAAGGGGGCGAGTTCCTGCTGGCCGACGGTCAGGAAGACCCGGCGCGGGGCCTCGCCGATCGCCTGGGCAGCGGCGGCCATGTCGGCGACTGGCAGCCAGCGGTCGCCCGGCTGCACGGTCCAGGGGCCGCGGCGCAGGGCCAGGAGCGGAACGCCGGTGATCGCCGCTGCCTCGGCCGCGTTCCAGGACATGCGCTGGGCAAAGGGATGGGTGGCATCGACCAGGGCCTCGATCCCCTCGCCCCGCAGGTAATCGGCGAGGCCCGCCGGGCCGCCGAAGCCGCCGACGCGCCAGGGGATGGGCTGGGCCACCGGCGCCCTGGTGCGGCCGGCATAGGACAGGGTGGCGTCGAAGCGCGCATCACCCGCCAGCAGGCGGGCCAGGGCCGAGGCCTCGGTCGTGCCGCCCAGAATCAGTACCTTCAACGCCGCCATCGCCTAAAGTCACCCGCATGACACCCTGGCTGCGCATCATCGGGATCGGCGAAGACGGTGTCGAGGGCCTCTCGCCCGCCGCCCGCGACCTGATCGAAACCGCCACCCTGGTGGTCGGCGGCGCGCGCCACCTTGCCCTGGCGGGGCCGGCGATCAGAGGCGAGTCCATGGCCTGGCCCAGCCCGATGGCCCAAGGCATCCCGGCGATTCTCGCCCGCCGGGGCGAAGCGGTGGTGGTGCTGGCCTCCGGCGACCCGCATTTCTATGGTGTGGGCGCCACCTTGCTGCGCCATGTGCCCGTCGAGGAGACCCTGACCCTGCCCGCCCCCTCATCGGTAGCGCTCGCCTGCGCCCGGCTAGGCTGGCCCCAGGCGTCGGTGACCACGGTCAGCCTGTGCGGCCGGCCGCTCGAGCCGCTGTTTCCCTTGCTGCAGCCCGGCAGCCGCCTGATCGCCCTGTCGGCCGATGCGGCGACTCCGGGCCTGGTCGCGGCGGCCCTGCGGGCGCGCGGCTTCGGCCCGTCGATCCTGCATGTGCTCGAAGCCCTGGGCGGGCCCATGGAGCGCCAGAACCGGACCACCGCGGCCGATTTCGTCGAGGACGACATCGCGCCCTTGAACCTGCTGGCGATCGAGGTCGTGGCCGGTCCCGGCGCGCTGGTGATCCCGCTCGGCACCGGCCTGGACGATGATCTGTTCGAGCACGACGGCCAGATCACCAAGCGCGAAATCCGTTCGGTTACCCTGTCCAGCCTCAGCCCCCGTGGCGGCGAATTGCTGTGGGACATCGGCTGCGGTTCGGGCTCGGTCGCCATCGAATGGCTGTTGCGCCACCCCTCGATGCGGGCCATCGGCGTCGAGGCCAATGCCGAACGATCAGCGCGGGCCGCGCGCAATGCCGCCCGGCTGGGCGTGCCGCGATTGGAACTGGTCACCGCCGCCGCGCCGGAGGGCCTGGAGGGCTTGCCCGCACCCGATGCCGTGTTTATCGGCGGCGGCGTCACCGGGGACGGCGTGGTCGATGCCGCCTGGGCGGGGTTGCGCAGCGGCGGTCGGCTGGTCGCCAACAGTGTCACGGTGGAGAGCGATGCCGTGCTGATCGCGGCCTGTGCCCGGCTGGGCGGGACGCTCACCCGCATCGGGATCGAGCGGCTGGAGGCGATCGGCCGGCTGCACGGTTTTCGCCCGGCCATGACCATCACCCAATGGAGCGTGGTGAAACCATGATCGTCGCCGGTATCGGCTGCCGCAAGGATTGCCCGGCGGAAGACATCCTCGCCCTGCTGCGCGAGGCCATGGCCGATGCGGGGATCGAGAGCATCGACCTGCTGGCCAGCGCGGACCTCAAGGCCAACGAGGCCGGCCTGGCCCAGGCGGCGGCGGCGCTGGGCCTGCCCCTGCGCCTGTTCTCGCAACCAGCACTCGAAGCGGTAACCGCCAGCATCTCGATGCGTTCGGCCTGCGTGAAGCGCCTGACCGGGCTTGAATCCGTGGCCGAGGCGGCGGCCCTGGCCGGGGCCGGCTTCGGTGCCCGCCTGATCGTGCCGCGCATCGCCAATGCCCGGGCCACCTGCGCCCTGGCCCATGGAGCCTGAGCCGTGACCATCCATTTCATCGGGGCCGGCCCCGGCGCGCCCGACCTGATCACCTTGCGCGGGCGCGACCTGATCGCCGCCTCGCCCGTCTGCCTCTATGCCGGGTCGCTGATCAACCCCGGCATCCTGGCCCATTGCCCGCCGGGCGCCACCATCATCGATAGCGCGCCGCTGTCGCTGGACGAGATCATCGCAGCCTGCGTGAAGGCGACTGACGCGGGCCAGGATGTCGCCCGCCTGCATTCGGGCGACCTGTCGATCTGGAGCGCCATGGGCGAGCAGTTGCGCCGGCTGGACGAACTGGGCATCGCCTATGACGTGACGCCCGGCGTGCCGTCCTTCGCCGCCGCCGCCGCTGCCCTGGGCCGCGAGCTGACCCTGCCGGAAGTGACCCAATCGGTGGTGCTGACCCGGACCTCGGGCCGCGCCTCAGCCATGCCGCCGCGCGAGAAGCTGTCGGCCTTCGCCGCCACCGGGGCGACCTTGGCGCTGCACCTGTCGGTCCATGTCCTGGACCAGGTGGTGGCCGACCTGATGCCTCATTACGGCCCCGATTGCCCTGTCGCCGTGGTCTACCGCGCCAGCTGGCCCGACGAGCGCATCGTGCGCGGCACGCTGGCGACGATCGAGGCCGAGGTTGCCGCGAACCCGATGGAGCGCACCGCCCTGATCCTGGTCGGCCCGGTGCTGACCGCCAGCGATTTTCGCAACAGCGCCCTTTACGACGCCGGCTATCAGCGCCGGTTCCGCGGACGCGGCGAGTAACTACAAGAGCCCTCTCCTCCGCGGGAGGAGAGGGTTGGGTGAGGAGGTCCGTGGCATAGAGTGCGCTCTGGCACGACCCACCACCTCACCCTCCCCGACGCTCACGCGCCGGGTCCCCTCCCTCTCCCCCGCAAGCGGCGGAGAGGGCTTTCAGGCCTGTGCTAGTAACTTTCCGTCGCGGTCGAAGACGGCGATGTCGACGGTGACGGGGTGACCTTCGACCACGGCGGCGGCGGTGCGGCGGGCAGCCTGGGCGACGGTCGCGGCGATGTCGATGCCGGCGGCTTGACACAGGGACAGGGCCTCGAGCGCGGTGTTGGCGCCTGCCACCGCCGTGGCCAGCGCCTCGTCCCCGCCCGCCACGCGGACCTGGCCGGCCAGCCAGTCGAGGTCGACGGCGCCGCTGCGGGAATGGAGGTCGAGCAGGCCCTGGCCCAGCTTGGTCATCTTGGCGAAGCCGCCGGCGACGGTGACGCGGTCGACCGGGTGGCGGCGGAGGTATTTCAGCATGCCACCGACGAAATCGCCCATGTCGATCAGGGCCACCTCGCTGAGGCCATAGAGCGCTGCCACCGCCGCCTCCGAGGTCGAGCCGGTGGCGCCGGCGACATGATTGAGGCCGGCAGCACGGGCGACGTCGATGCCGCGATGGATCGAATGGATCCAGGCCGAGCAGGAGAAGGGCACGACGATGCCCGTGGTTCCCAGGATCGAGATGCCGCCGACGATGCCAAGGCGCGGGTTCAAGGTTTTCAGCGCCAGCTTCTCGCCGCCCTCGACCGAGACCTCGACGATCACGTCGCCGGCCATGCCGTGGGCTGCCGCGACCTGCGCGATCGCGGCCTGGATCATCGCCCGGGGCATGGGGTTGATCGCCGGTTCGCCCGGCGGCACTGGCAGGCCGGGGCGGGTGACCATGCCCACGCCCGGCCCCGCCTTGAACTGCACGCCCGTGCCGGCCGGGCCCAGGCGCACGGTGGAGCGGATCAGGGCGCCGTGGGTCACATCGGGATCGTCGCCTGCATCCTTGACGATGCCAACCGTGGCCGCCCCGTCGGCAAGGGCCGTGGTGGCCAGGGCGAAGGCCGGGCGCTGGCCCTTGGGCAGGGTGATTTCGACCGGATCGGGGAAGTCGCCGGTGAGCAGGCCGGTGAAAGCCGCCTTGGCCGCCGCCGCGGCGCAGGCGCCGGTGGTCCAGCCGTAACGCAATGGGGGCTTGGCCTCGCTCATGGCCGCGCTTATAGCATGGGGCGATGAGCCTGCCCCCGCCCAGAATGCCCCCGGATTGATTGTCGCGGCCCCCCGCTCCGGCGCCGGCAAGACCACCGTCGCCCTCGGGCTCATGCGCGCCTATGCCCGCGCCGGGTTGAAAGTGCAGGCGTTCAAGAACGGCCCCGACTACATCGATCCGGCCTTCCACGGCGTGGCGACCGGCCGGCCGGGCTTCAACCTGGATAGCTGGGCCATGGGCTGGCCCCTGATCGAGTTCCTCGCCACCCAGGCGCAGGGCAGTGATCTGTCCATCACCGAGGGCTCCATGGGCTTGTTCGACGGTGGTGCCAGGCCCGGGGCCGCCGGCCACGGCGCCACCGCCGATCTCGCCGCCCATCTGGGCTGGCCGGTGATCCTGGTGCTGGATGTCTCGGGCCAGGCGCAATCGGCGGCGGCGACGGCGCTGGGCTTTGCCCGCATGCGCACGGACGTGGGCGTGGCCGGCGTGATCCTGAACCGGGTCGCCAGCGATCGCCATGCCAGGCTGATCAGCACGGCCTTGACCCAGATCGACCTGCCCACCCTGGGAGTCCTGCGGCGCGACGCCATGCCGGTGTTCGAGGAGCGGCACTTAGGGCTGGTCCAGGCCGGCGAGGTGCCGGCGCTGGACGCCCACCTCGATACGCTGGCGCAGGCGATCGGCGCGGCCTGCGATCTGGGCGCCATCCGCGCCCTGGCGGTAGAACACGCCCTGGCCAAGGAAGCGGTCGACATTCGCCCGCCGGCGCAGCGCATTGCACTGGCGAGGGACGATGCCTTCTCGTTCCTCTATCCTCATTTGGCAACCGGCTGGCGCGCGGCGGGGGCGGAAATCCTGCCCTTCTCGCCCCTGGCCGACGAGGCGCCGGACCCCGGCGCCGACCTGGCCTGGCTGCCCGGCGGCTACCCCGAGCTTCATGCCGGCAAGCTGACCGGCAACACACACTTTCTCGACGGCCTACGCCGATTTGCCCAAGGCCGGCCGGTACACGGCGAATGCGGCGGCTACATGGTGCTGGGCCAGGGGCTGATCGATGCCGCGGGCACGCGCCACGCCATGGCCGGCCTGCTGGGCCTGGAAACCGATTTCTCCCAGCGCAAGCTGCACCTGGGCTACCGCCTGGCGCGCAGCCTGCGCGCCTCGCCGCTGGGTCCCCAGGGGACCTTATTGCGCGGGCATGAATTCCACTATGCCCGGGTGCTGACCACCGGCGACGATGCCCCGCTCTTTGCCCTGGAGGATGCCGAGGGCAAGCCGGTGGCCGAGGGCGGCACCGCCCGGGGCAATGCCTCAGGTTCCTTCTTCCACGCGATTGCCTGGTAGTCATCCAGCCAGAGCCGTCATTCCGGCGAAGGCCGGAATCCATTGAGACGCCGCGCGCTGCCCCAGAATGGATCCCGGCCTTCGCCGGGATGACGATTACCGGCCACTCACCCGATCGAGATCACGCGGCGGATCTCGTCCGACTTGACGCCGATGGCGGCCGGCATTTTCGCCTTGGGCAGGATCACCACATCGTAGAGTTCCTCGACGATGCCCTCGATGCGCAGCCAGTGGACAATGTCCCCCGTCACCATATCCACCACGAACAGGCCGCAGCGCGGCTCGGCCTTTTTCTCGGCCAGGGCGGCATCGAGCGGCAGCCCCGAGAAGGTCCGGTTGCGCGACTTCGACAGGCCGATCACGGCGAAGCGGCCTTGGAAGGCCAGGCCGCGGCCATAGCCGGGCAGGAAGCAGACCGGCTCGAATTTCCCCGTGGCCAGGTCGACATGGCCGAACTCGCCAGCACCGGAATTGAGCAGCCACAGCCGCCCGTCATGGACGCGCGGCGAATGGGGCATGGAAAGGCCCGCGGCCACGATCTCGTCGCTGGCCACGTCGATGGCAATCCCGCCGCCGGCCCGGTGGTCGCGCCAGGCATCGGCCACGTCGGTCGGCCCGACCGCGGTGACATAGGCCGGCTTGCCCTGCGCCATCGCCAGGCCGTTCAGGTGGCAGCGGTCCTCGGCCGCCAGCTTTGAGACGAATTTCGGCCGCCACAAAGGCACGAAGCTCGCCGTCTCGCTGACCGTGGCGAGGCAGGAGAACAGGGTGTTGACGAAGATGGGCCGCCCCTCGCCGTCGAAGGCGACATCGTGAACGTCGAGGTCGCCGGTCACCCAGGCGACCTTGGGCACGAACAGGCGGTCGCCGCCCTCGGCCGTCCGCTGGCCGGCGGACAAGGTATTCTCGAAGCGCCAGAGCTGCCACAGATTGGCCATCAGGAGGCCGTTGTCCGACGCCGCCAGACCCATGCAGCGTTCGAAGGTGCGCTCGTGCACCCACAGCTTGCCGTCAGGCTTCAGGCCGATGAAGAACAGCTTGCCCGCCTGGTAGGTGGTGAAGGCCAGCGAGGCGCCCACCTCGGCCAGCCAGGCCGAGAACTGGCGCGACGTGCTGATCTCGAAGGCCGGCGCCCGTGGCGCTGGCGTTGCCGCCGTGGTTTCAGCTACCGACATCGATCCTCCGCTCGACAAATCCGATGGACCATACCAGCACGCGGTTTGCCAGGACCACCACAACCGGATCGATGCCTCGTCCCGGCACCCACCGACGATTGCCCTTGTCAAACAGGCGCCCGTAAAGCGACTTTCAGAGCCACGAACACCCGCGCGTCAGGAGAGGGAATATTGACACCGCATATCGACCGGCCACAGGGAATTGACAATTCGCGCCTCTTCGCCGTCGCCTGCATTCGCTACTTCCTGAATGTCTGCCAGCGCAAGATGGCACTGTTCGGCGGCGATCTGGAACTGGCGGTCATCGCCGAGGCGGTGGGGCTTGTCGGCATCGATGCCCTGCTGCGCGACCCCGCGTTCAAGGACCAGTTCCGCTCGCTGTCGACACTGGTCGGGGCGGAGCGCCAGATCGGCATCAAGGGCCTGGGAGTCGCCGAGGCCACCGGCCTGCCGCGCGAAACCGTGCGCCGCAAGCTGAAACGCCTGGTCGAGTTGGGGATCATCGACCGGCGCGAGGACGGCAATTATATTCTCCGCCCGGGCGCCCTGCAGGGGCCGATCTATGGCGGGCTGCTGGCCGAGCTCGACATCGAGACCCAGCGCTTCTTCAACGAATGCCTCGATGAAGGCATCTACGAGGTGACCGCCCCGGCCGATCCGCGCCCCTAGCGCGGATCGGTGTCCCGGTCCGTCACACCAGCGCGAACTCGCTCTGGACCGCCAGCACGACGTGGCCGTTGACGGCATAGAGATCGAAGCTCAGCGGGCCGAAGTTGAAGTCGGTGCCGGTGTCGACCAGCCCGCCGGTCAGGTGCAGGGTGTCGGCCGCGTCGCCCGCCAGGAACAGGACATTGTAGAGGCCGGAGCCCAGGGGATTGTTGTTCGACGCCTCGATGGCGAGCACGTCGCTGGCCGAGAACACCAGCGCCTGGGCGCCGTTGCCGGTGACGTCGATGGCCTCGATGCTCTTCATCGCGGCATCGTCGATCAGGGTGAAGTCCAGGTTGCCGTTGGTGAGCAGGCTGTCTTCGCCGGTCCCGCCATCGATGCGGAAGAAGCTGCCCGTGCCGATGAAGATGGTGTCGCCGCCACTGCCGCCCAGGTAGACGTCGGCGCCGCCGTTGCCGGTCAGAATATCGTCGCCGCCCCCGCCGATCAGGCGCTCCGACTGGCTGCTGCCGGTCAGGGTGTTGGCACCGGCGGTGCCGGCGATCTGGGGCAGGCTGAAGCCGGCCGGGCCGCCGTAGATGACATAGGCCTGGCCGGGCGCATCCTCGTCGAAGTTGGATTCGGCCCCGACCATGAGATCGTCGAAGCCGTCGCCGTTGATGTCGCCCCGGAGGTGATGCTGCGGCCGGCAAGGTCGCCGTATTCGCCCTGGATGATGAAGCCTTCGGACGCGGTCAGCGCGGCCAAGTCGATCACCTGGCGGCCGCCGACATCGACGCCGAAACCGTCGGCGGTGCCGAAGATCACATAGGCCTCGCCCGCGATGTTGCCGCCGTCGTCGCCGGCCGGGGCGCCTACGATCAGGTCGCCGTAACCGTCGCCGTTCACGTCGCCGGCCGTGGAGACGGCGCGGCCGGCCCCGTCGAAGTCCGCATCGCCCTGGATGATGAAGCCCTGCGCCGCGCTCAGCGTGGTCAGGTCGATCACTTGGCGGCCGCCGACATCGGTGCCGAAGCCCGCGGTGGTGCCGAAGATCACATAGGCCTCGCCGGCGCCGTTGCCGCCGTCATCGCCGTTGGTGGCGCCGACGATAAGGTCGGTGATGCCGTCGCCGTTCACGTCGCCGGCCGAGGAGACCCGACGGCCGGTATCGTCGCCCGCCGTGTCGCCCTGGATGACGAAGCCCTGGGCAGCACTCAGCGTGGTCAGGTCGATCACCTGGCGGCCGCCGACATCGGTGCCGAAGGTGCCGGCGCCGCCGAAGAGCACATAGGCCTCGCCCGCATCGGTGCCGCCGTCGTCACCCTTGCGGGCGCCGACGATGAGGTCGTCGAAACCGTCGCCGTTGATGTCGCCGGCCGAGGCGACGCTCTCGCCCGCGTAATCGACCGCGCTGTCACCCTGGATGATGAAGCCCTGGGCCGCGCTCAGGCTGGTGAGGTCCAGCACCTGGCGGCCGCTGACGTTGATGCCGAAGCCCGCGGTGGTGCCGAAGACCACATAGGCCTCGCCCGCGTTGAAGCCGCCGTCATCGCCCACATGGGCACCGACGATCAGGTCGGTGATGCCGTCACCATTGATGTCGCCGGCCGAGGCGACGCTGAAGCCGGCCTGGTCGCCCGCCGTATCGCCCTGGACGATGAAGCCCTGGGCCGCCGAGAGCGTGGCGAAGTTGATCACCTGGCGGCCGCCGACCGCGGTGCCGAAGGTCCCGGCGGTGCCGAAGACGACATAGGCAGCACCCGCGTCGGCGCCGCCGTCATCGACATTGACTCCACCGACGACAAGGTCGTCCAGGCCGTCGCCATTGATGTCGCCGCCCGACGAGACGCTCCAGCCGGCGCCGTCCGAGGTGGCGGCACCCAGCATGACGAAGCCCTGAGCCGCGGACAGGGTGGCGGTGTCGACCACCTGGCGGCCGCCCACATCGGTGCCAAAGCCGCTGCCCGAGCCGAACACCACAAAGGCCTCGCCCGCCGAGGGGGCAACGGTGCTGTTCCTGAAGGCGCCGACGATCATGTCGGTGAAGCCGTCGCCGTTCACGTCGCCCGCGATCGCCGCACTGTAACCGGTGTCATTGTCCGGCCCGTCGCCGCGGATGACGAAGCCCCGGGCCGCCGACAGCGTGACGACATCAATCACCTGGCGGTCGAAGCCGCCGGCATTCACTGTCGCACCGAAGGTGGGCACGGTCTGGATGCCCGAGGTGTCGACCTCCGCATCGATCAGCAGGGTGGCGGCGCCGTTGACGAAGCGGTTGACCAATTCGCCTTCCAGCAGGACCTGGCCGGCCGCCAGCCAGCCGGTATCGCTGGTGGTCACGGCATCGTCGGCATCGCCCTTGATGCGCAGCTCGCCATCGGGCGCTGCGGCGGCTTCGGCCACGTCGACCTCGAGCGTGCCGGCCCCCCGCCGCTGAGGTCATAGGGATCGGCCGGTGTGACACCGGTCACCGTGAACTCGGTGTCGACCGCCAGGACCACCTTGCCGTCGATTTCATAAAGATCGTAGTCGATGCCGCCGAAGGAGACGGTGCTGGTCGCGGCGCCGAAGCCGGTCAGGGCCAGGGTATCGTCGGATTCGCCGCGGACGATCAGGACATTGTCGTTGGTCGTGCCCAGCACGTTCTGGTTCGACGCCTCGAAGCCCAGCACGTCCAGCGCATCCATGGTCAGGGTGCGGGCGCCGCCGTTGTTGGTCATCTCGATGACCTCGATGCCCTTGATCATGACATCGTCGAGCTGGGTCAAGTCCAGGTCGGCCAGGGTCTTCAGCGTGTCGCTGCCGGTGCCGCCGTCGACCCGGAAGAAGCTGCCGATGCCGATATCGATGAAGTCGTTGCCGGCACCGCCCAGGAAGACGTCGGCACCGCCGGTCAGCGTGTCGCCACCGATGGCGCTGTCACCCAGGATATCGTCGCCGCCGCCGCCGATGAAGCGCTCGGACGCCGTCGTGCCCGACAGGGAATTGGCGCCGCCGTCACCCACGATCTGCGGCAGGTCGAAGCCGGCCGGCCCGCCGAAGATCACATAGCCCTCGCCCGCATCCTCGGCGCCGTCATCACCGTCGGGCGCGCCGACGATGATATCGGCAAAGCCGTCGCCATTGATGTCGCCGGCCGCCGAGACACTGTGCCCGGCATAGTCATAAGCTTCGTCGCCCTGGATGACGAAGCCTTCGGCCGCCGACAGCGTGGTCAGGTCCACCACCTGGCGGCCGCCCACGTCCACGCCGAAGCCCGCGGTCGTGCCGAACAAGACATAGGCTTCGCCGGCATAGGTGCCGCCGTCTTCGCCGCGGGCGCTGACGATCAGGTCGCCGATGCCGTCGCCATTGATATCGCCGGCGGCAGAGACGCTGTAGCCCGCATAGTCGAGGGCCGCGTCGCCCTGGATGATGAACCCTTCAGCCGCGGAGAGCGTGGTCAGATCGAGCACCTGCCGGCCGCCCACGTCCGTGCCGAAGCCGGCGGTCGTGCCGAATACCACATAGGCCTCGCCCGCCAGGTCGCCGCCGTCGTCGCCCAGGAGAGCGCCGACGACCAGGTCCGCGAGCCCGTCGCCGTTGATGTCGCCCGCCGACGACACGCTGTAGCCGGTAGCATCGCCCGCCGCGTCGCCCTGGATGATGAAGCCCTCCGCCGCGCTGAGCGTCGTCAGGCCGAGCACCTGGCGGCCGCCCACGTCGCTGCCGAAGCCGGCCCCCGTGCCGAACAGCACATAGGCCTCGCCCGAACCGGTGCCGCCGTCGTCGCCGGCGGGGGTACCGATGATGAGGTCATCATAGCCGTCGCCGTTCACGTCGCCCGCCGACGAGACGCGCTCCCCCGACCGGTCCCCCGCGGCATCGCCTGTGACGATGAAGCCCTGGGCGGCGGACAGCGTGGTCAAGTCGATCACCTGCCGGCCGCCGACGTCCACGCCGAAGCTGCCGGTGGTGCCGAACAGGACAAAGGTCTGGCCGGGCGCGGAGATCCCGCCGGGCGCCCCGACGATCAGGTCCATCAGGCCGTCACCGTTGACGTCGCCGGCGGACGAGACGCTGTAGCCGGTGCTGTCGGCCCCCAGGTCGCCCTGGATGACGAAGCCCTGGGCGGCCGAGAGGCCGGTCAGGTCGATCACTTGGCGGCCGCCGACATCGCTACCGAAGGTGCCGGCGCCGCCGAATAGCACATAGGCCTCGCCCGCGTCGGCGCCGCCGTCGTCGCCCCGCGGCGCGCCGACGATCAGGTCGTCGTAGCCGTCGCCGTTGACGTCGCCGGCGGATGAAACGCTCCAACCGGCGAAATCCGTATTGGCGTCGCCTTGGATGACGAAGCCCTGGGCGGCCGAGAGGGTATCGAGGTCGATCACCTGGCGCCCGCCCACATCCACGCCAAAGCCGCTGTTCGTCCCGAACACGACATAGGCGGCACCCGCCAGGTCACCGCCGTCGTCGTTGGCACGCGCGCCGACGATCAGGTCACCGTAGCCGTCGCCGTTGATATCGCCGGCGGACGAGACGCTGTAGCCGGCCGCGTCATTGGGTGCATCGCCCTGAATAATGAAACCGCGATCCCCGGGCAGGCTGGTGAGGTCGATCACCTGGCGCCCGGCGACGTCGGCCCCGAAGACGGGCACGGTCTGAATGCCCGAGGTATCCACCACCGCATCGACGAGCAGGGTGGCGGTGCCGTTGACGAAGCGGTTGACCAGCACGCCGTCCAGCAGCACCTGGCCGCCCGCCACCCAGTTGGCATCGCTGGTGGTCACGGCGTCGTCGGCATCGCCCTGGATGCGCAACTCGCCGTTGGGCGCAGCGCCGGCCGTCGCCGCGTCGACATCCAGCGCCTCCGCCCCGCCGCCGCGCAGATCATAGTCGACGATTAAAAGCTGGATGCCCGTGGTGTCCACGCCGACATCGACCAGCAGGGTGGTGCCGTCCTTCTCGAAGCGGGTGACGTCGACGCCGCCCACCGTCTCGGTGCCCACCAGGATCCAGTCGGCATCGCTGGAGGCGACACTGTCGCCCGCGTCGCCGCGGATGCGGATCGTCCCGCCGGTGAAGCCGGCGCCGTCAGCGGAATCCAGGGTCAGGGCATTGTTGCCCTGGGTGCGCAGGTCGACCTGTTCCATCCCGCCGATGGCGGCGAGCGCGCTGAGGTCCAGTGCCTCGCCGTTCTGGGCGACGATCAGGCTGTCGATGCCGATGCCGCCCTGGGCGGTATCGCCGGCCGCGGCATGGATCAGGTCGTCGCCGCCCGCGCCGGTCAGCACGTTGGCGCCGGCATTGCCCAGGATCGTGTTGGCGATCTCGTTGCCGGTCAGGTCGATGTCGTCGGTCCCCTGCGCGTTCAGGGTCTCGATCGACGCACCTGCCGCCAGTGTATAGGTGACGGTGCTGGCCAGCGTGTCGTTGCCCTGGCCCGAAGCCTCGACCACGCTATCGGCTGCATCGTCGACATTATAGAAATCGTCGCCGGCGCCGCCGGTCATGCTGTCGACCCCGGCATCGCCGTAGAGAATGTCGTTGCCGGTACCGCCCACCAGGGTGTCGTTGCCGTCGCGGCCGAACAGGATGTCGTCGCCCGCGGCACCGTTCAGGGTGTTGGCATCGCTGTTGCCGAACAGGCGGTTGTTCAGGGTGTTGCCGGTCAGGTTGATCGCGCCGCCGCCGGTGGCCGCGACCACCCGCTCGACCTCGCTGCCCGAGCTCAAGGTCCAGTTGGCGGCCGAGACGGTGGCAACGTCATTGGTGCCGCCGCCCACCGCTTCCTTCACCACGTCGCCGGCATCGTCCACGACATAGGCATCGTCGCCGTCGCCGCCCGTCATGGTGTCGGCGCCCGTGCCGCCGTCCAGCCGGTCGTCGCCCGCATCGCCGGAGAGCCGGTCGCTGTCGGCGCCGCCGAACAGGCGATCGTTGCCGTCGCGGCCATAGAGCATGTCCTGGCCGGCCTCGCCCTTCAGCGTATTGACGGCGTCGTTGCCATAGATCGAATTGGCGAATTCGTTGCCGGTCAGGCTGATCGCGGCCGTGCCGCCCACCACCAGGCGTTCCACCTCGGCACCGGCGGTCAAGATCCAGTTGATGCTGGCGGTGACGCTGTCGGCGCCTTCGCCGGCCAGTTCGTGGACCGCGTCCACGCTGTGATCGACCGCATAGGTATCGTCGCCGGCCCCGCCGGACATGGCATCGGCACCCGTGCCGCCGTCGAGGTGATCGGCGCCCAACCCGCCGGTCAGCGTGTCGTTGCCATCCTTGCCATAGAGCTGATCGTTGCCTTCAAGGCCGTCGATCTGATCCGCCGCAGCGCCACCCACCAGACGGTCGTCGCCCGTCGTGCCCGAAATTACTGTCACGATCGCCTCCGTATGCGGGCGGCCGTGTTATGCGCCACCCCTCAGCCGGCGAGAAGGTTAACCATGATGCTGCAGCCGATACACCTGAAGAGATTGAGAAATTGCCTCCGGTTTGGAATCAAACCAAACCGCCACCGTCCAAGGAAATTGCATCAGGGGGCAATTGTTCTCACGCCATCGGCTCACTCGAAATCCTGCCATTCGGCGGGCAGGACGAAGCGCTGGGGCCGCTGCTGCATCTTCTCGAAGCGCTGGGTCAGGAAGTTGAGCAGGAGCTGGACCTTCAGGGACAGGTTCTGCTTGTGACCATAGACGACCCAGACGTCGCGGTCGTAGAAGGTCCAGTCCTCGTCCAGCGCGACCAGTTGCCCGGTGCGCAGCTCCTTGCGCACGAAGACCACGGGCAACTGTGCCAGCCCCAGGCCGCAGCGGGCGGCGGCGAGGATGCCGGAGCCGTCGTCGCACTTCCAGGTGCCGTTGACCCGCACCTTCATGGTGCCGCCGGCCGAGTTGAACTGCCAGTAACCCGTGCGGTTGGTCAGGCAGTTGTGTTCCTTCAGGTCGGCCAGGTTCTTGGGCCGGCCATGCTTCTTGAAATAGGCGGGGGTCGCACACAGGCAGAAGGACTGGTGGCCGATCGGCCGGGCGTAGAGGCTCGAATCCTCCTGCTGGCCATAGCGGATGATGACGTCATAGGAATCGCCCACCAGGTCGCTGTCGGTCAGCGAGGTGACGACCTCGACGGTCAGCTTGTCGTAGGTCGAGGCAAATTCGGCGACCGAGGTCGCCATGAATTCGACGCCGTAGGTATTGTTCAAGGCGATGCGCAGCAGGCCGGTGGGCTTCTCCTGCATTTCCGAGACCTGGCCCTGGGCCCGGGTGAAGGCGTCGGCCATCTCGCGGCAATGGCGGTAGAACACCTCGCCCTCGGGCGTCAGCGAGACCTGTCTCGTTGTGCGTTGCAGCAAACGGACGCCCAGGCGATTCTCGAGGTCGGTGACCTGTTTCGAAATGAAGGACTTCGACACGCCCAGCACATCCGCCGCGCGCGTGAACGAGCCGATTTCGACCACATGCACGAATTCATGCACGCCGTCCCAAGGGGTCATTGGCGTGTCCTCCCGCCCCCCTGATAGCCGGGACGGATCACGCGCGCCACATCCAAACGGACGGGCAACCTCTTGCGAGAAGGCAACGGACATACTAGACTGGTCTGGACCAGATGAGGAAATGCACGATGTGGTCGGTACAAGATGCCAAATCCAAGCTGTCGGAAGTGCTTCGGCTGGCTCGGTCCGGCAAGCCGCAGGTCATCGGCACGCAGGATCCGTGCGTGGTAATCTCGGCCGCGGCCTACAGCCAGGACCTCGAGGGGGTTCATCTAGGGCAATTCCTGGTCGATAGCGCGCCCAAGGGCATCGCCATGGATCTGCCGTCGCGCAAATCGCGCCGGGGTGATCCTTTCGCCACTGACGACGACACGGCGGCGGCATGACAGGCATGCTGGTCGATACCAATGTGGTATCCGAACTCGTCAGGCCCAGGCCATCGCCCAGCGTGGTCGCGTATCTGCGCAACCAAACGGATCTGTGGCTCAGCGTCATCAGCCTGCACGAATTGACCTACGGTGCCGAGCGCGCGCCCGACCCGGTGCAACGTTCGAAACTGCTGGTTTGGACAGCCCAGATCAGCGCCCGCTTCGGCCCGCGCATCATCGATCTCGATCGCCACCTGGCGGAGGCTGCAGGCCGGTTGCGAGCGGCGGCAGATGCGCAAGGCAGACCGGCCGATCCGCTGGATGCGCTGATCGCCGCCACGGCGATCTCCCGTGGGCTGGCGGTTGCCACTCGCAACACCAAGGACTTCGAGGTCTTCGGCGTGACGTTGCACAACCCCTGGCAGCCCGGCGCCTGACCTCGGATCAAAGCCCAAGAAAAAAGGCCGCCACGGAAACCGCGGCGGCCTTCAATCGGACGCTTCAGGCGTCAGGCGATCACTTGAAGATCGTCTGCAGCTTCATGGCGACGCCCATGTTGCCCTCGACCTTGAGCTTGCCCATCATGAAGGCGGTGGTCGGGTTGAGCTTGCCATCGCCCAGGGCGACGAAGTCGTCCTTGGCGATCTTGATGGTGCAGTCGGCCGGCTTGTCTTCGTTCGACACGGTGTTCGGGGTCGACTTGCCATCGACGTAGACGATGCCTTCGCCCTTGAAGTCGAACTTGACGCTCGCGCCGAGGCCCGAGTTGTCGCCGACGCGGGTCTTCATCTGCTCAGTGATTTCTTCCAAAGTAGCCATTGTCTCTCTCCTCCACAGAACGACGCTTGGGGTTATGACGTTTGACGGGCTTCGTCAAGCGCGCTGACTAGAAACTGCCACCACTTCGCCCGTCATGTAAGTGGCGTATTCGCTAGCTAAAAACACGATCACATTGGCTATTTCCCAGGTCTCGGCCGCTCGACCATAAGCTTCACGCGACGTCAACTGGGTCAGCAACTCGTCGCTGGTGACCCGGTTCAGGAACTCGTGCATCGCCAGACTGGGGAAACCGCATTGATGCGAACGCCGTACTCGGCCGCTTCTACCGCAGCGCAGCGTGTGAGCGCCATGACCCCGGCCTTCGCCGCCGCATAGTGTGACTGCAACTTCTGTGCCCGCCAGCCGAGCACGGAAGCATTGTTGACGATGATGCCGGCCTTGCGCTCCATCATGTGCGGCAGCATCGCGCGCATCATGCGGAAGGTGCCGGTCAAGGTGACGTCCATGACGATATTCCACTGCTCGTCGGTCATCTCGACCAGGGGGGCGGAGCCGCCCAGCCCGGCATTGTTGACCAGGACATCGACATGGCCCATCTGCTCGACCGCGGCGGCGACCAGGGCGCGGACTTGATCCTCCTTGGTGACGTTGCACAGATGCGAGAAGGCTTTGACGCCGGTTTCCGCCTCGATCTTGGCGACCGCCTCGCCCAGGCGGCGTTCGTGCACGTCTGAAATGAAGATCGCCGCACCTTCCTCGGCGCAGCGCTTGGCGGTGGAAAAGCCGATGCCGGTGCCCGCGGCAGCCGTGATCAGCACGGTCTTGCCCTTGAGCAGGCCGTGGGCGGGCGGATAGGCGGGAGGTGGCACGGCCATGATCTCAAATACCTTCAGCCGCGCGCTTCCCGGGGCATCCCCAGGGCGCGTTCGGCGATGATGTTGCGCTGGATTTCATTGGTCCCGGCATAGATCGTGTCGGACCTGGTGAACAGGAACAATTGCTGCAGGGGCGTCAGGGCGTAATCCCCCGCGTCCGCGATTTCCGCCTCCGGCCCCAGCACGTCCATGGCGAGCTTGCCCAGATCGCGATGCCAGGTCGCCCAATAGAGCTTGGAGACATAGGCCTCGCGCGGGAGTTCCGGCTTGTCTGCTTGCGAGAGCATGCGCAGAGCGTTTGCCCGCATGATCTGGAGGCCGATCCAGGCCTCCGCCAGGCGCTGGCGGATCAGGGGATCGCGCGCCTTGCCGTTGCGCCTGGCGATGGCGATCACCTGCGCCAGTTGATTGTGGAAGGCCATCTGCTGGCCCAGCGTCGAGGCGCCGCGCTCGAAGGCGAGCGTGCCCATGGCGACCTTCCAGCCTTCGCCAGGCTGGCCGACGATGTTTTCCGCCGCGGTTTCCGCCCCGTCGAAGAAGACTTCGTTGAATTCGCTGGTGCCCGTCATCTGCTGGATCGGGCGCACGGTGATGCCTTTCTGGCGCATGGGCACCAGCAGGTAGGAGAGGCCACGATGCTGCTGGCTGCCCTCCTCCGTCCGGGCAATGACGAAGCACCAGTCGGAGACATGGGCCAGCGAGGTCCAGACCTTCTGGCCGTCGATCACCCAGCGGTCGCCGACCAGGCGCGCACGGGTGCGGACATTGGCCAGGTCGGAACCGGCATTGGGTTCCGAATAGCCCTGGCACCACAGTTCGTCGCCTTTCAGGATCGGCGGCAGGAACCGCTGCTTCTGTGTCTCCGTCCCGAAGGCGATGATGGTCGGGCCGGCCAGGCCCTCGCCGATATGGCCGACGCGGCCGGGCCGCCGGCACGGGCATATTCCTCGTAGAAGATCACCTGGTGGGACAGGGGCGCGCCGCGCCCGCCCGCCGCCTGGGGCCAGCCCACGCCGGTCCAGCCGGCGGCGCCTAAATGCTTTTCCCATTCGCAGCGCAGGTCGAAATAGGCGTGCTCGTCGCCCGGCCCGCCCCGATTTTTCAGGACCTCGAAGCGACCGGTGAGGTTATCGGCCATCCAGCCGGCGATCTGCGCGCGGAATTTCTCGTCGTCGGCACTGAAGGCGAGTTTCATTGCGCCGCCTCCGCCAGATCGTCGAGGCCGATCAGGCGTGCGACCCGTTCGCGGTGATAGGCGGGATCGCCCAGCGCCTGCTCCAGCGCGCGGGCATTCTTGAAATAGAGGTGGACGTCGTATTCCCAGGTGAAGCCGACGCCGCCGTGAAGCTGGATCGCCATGGCCGCGCACTCGAAATAGGCCCGGCCGCACCAGGCCTTGGCCGCCGAGGCCGCCCGCGACAAGGCTTGGCGGTCGCCGTTGTGCCCGGTCTCGTCCGCCACGCAGGCCGCCCAGAAGGCTGCGGAGCGGGATGTCTCGACCGCCACCAGCATGTCGGCCGCCTGGTGCTTCACCGCCTGGAAGCTGGCGACCGGCCGGCCGAACTGCACCCGGCCCTTGGTATAGTCGACGGTCATCTCCAGGCAGCGTTCCGCCGCCCCCACCGCCCAGGCCGCCAGCATCGCCGCCGCCCGGTCCAGCGCCAGAGCCAGCGCCGCCGACGCCTCGCCCAGGCAGGCATCGGCGGACAAGCGCAGGTCGTCGAATTGCAACTCGCCCAGGCGGCGGGTCTGGTCCATGGTCGGCAGGGCGCGGCGGACGAGACCGGCGGCATCACCCTCGACGCCGAACAGGCTGACCACGCCGTCGCCCGATGTCGCGGCCACCAGGATCAGATCGGCCCGTGCCCCGTCGGGGACATGGCGCAGGGTGCCGGAGAGGATGTAATCCTCGCCATCGCGCGTGTATTCGACCTGGCCTTGCGCATTGGGGCCGGCCAGGGTGGCGGTCAATTCACCCGCCGCGATCCGCTCCAGATAGCGGTCCGTCCCCAGCGCCAGCAGGGCATTGGCCGCCAGCACCACCGTCGCCTCGAAGGGCGAGGGATAGAGTGCGCGGCCCATCTCCTCCATCAGGATCGCCAGTTCGACGAAGCCGAGGCCCGACCCGCCCTGTTCTTCCGGCACGATCAACCCGGCCCAGCCCATCTCCGCCGCGGCCACGCGCCACAGGCCGGCATCGAAGCCGGTGTCGCTCGCCATGTCCCGACGCACCGCCGCCATCGGCACATGCTGGGATAGCCAGCCACGTGCCGCCTCGCGGATCAGAACCTGGTCGTCGGTCGGCGCGAAATTCACCGTGTTCCAAGCCTCTCTTGTCAAAAGCCCTCTCCTCCCCCGGAGGAGAGGGTTGGGTGAGGAGGTGGCCGGCATAGAGCTCCCCCGGCCCCGCGACCACCTCACCCTTCCCATCGCTGCGCGACGGGCCCCTTCCCTCTCCCCCGCCTGCGGCGGAGAGGGATTATCGTTTAGGTCCCGTAGACCTTCTGCGCCGGGACTTCGCGGGCGAGCAGGCCGTCTACCGCCGCGCCCACTTCCGCGGGGTCCCAGCGGGCGCCCTTGTCGACGACCGGGCCTTCGCGCCAGCCGTCGGCGATGGAGATCCTGCCGCCGGCGACCTCGAACACCTTACCCGTTACATGGGCCGAGTGCGCCGAGCCCAGCCAGACCACGAGCGGCGCCACGTTTTCAGGCGCGTTCGCGTCGAAGCCCTGCTCCGGCTTGGCCATCGCCGCGGCGAAGGCTTCCTCCGTCATGCGGGTACGCGCCGCCGGGGCCAGGGCGTTGGCGGTGATGCCGTAGCGGCGCAGCTCCGCCGCCTGGACCAGGGTGAGCGAGGCGATGCCGCCCTTGGCCGCGGAGTAGACCGATTGTGCGATCGAGCCTTGCAGGCCGGCGCCCGAGGAGGTGTTGATGATGCGGGCATCGACCGGCGCACCCGCCTTCTGGCGTTCGCGCCAGAACCGGCAGGCATGGTTGGAGACGCAGAAATGGCCGCGCAGGTGGACGCGGATCACCGCGTCCCATTCCTCCACCGTTGCATTGACGAACATGCGATCGCGCAGGAAGCCGGCGTTGTTTACCACCACGTCCAGGCCGCCGAAGGCCTCGATCGCGGTGTTGACGATGCGACCGGCACCGTCCCAATCGGCGACATCGTCGTAGTTGGCGACCGCCTGGCCGCCCAGGGCCCGGATCTCGTCCACCAGGGCATCGGCCGCTTCCGAGCCGCCGCCGGTGCCATCGCGGGAAACCCCCAGGTCGTTGACCACCACCTGGGCACCCTGGCGGGCGAATTCCAGCGCATATTCACGGCCCAAGCCGCGGGCGCCCCCGGTAACGACGACGATACGGTTTTCGCAGATCATCTCAGTTCAGGCGCTCGATGATGGTGACATTAGCCTGGCCGCCGCCTTCGCACATGGTCTGCAACCCGTAACGCGCCCCGTTGCGCTCCATGGTGTTGAGCAGGGTGGTCATCAGCCGGCAGCCGGTGGCGCCCAGGGGATGGCCCAGCGCGATGGCGCCGCCGTGGACGTTCACCTTCTCGTGGGGGCAGCCGGTTTCCTTCATCCAGGCCAGGACGACGCTGGCGAAGGCCTCGTTGATCTCGACCAGGTCGATATCGCCGATGGTCATGCCGGCCTTTTTCAGGGCATAGGCAGTGGCCGGAATCGGCGCGGTCAACATCCACACCGGATCGGCGCCGCGCACGCTCATGTGATGGATGCGGGCGCGGGGCTTGAGGTTGTGTTCCTTCACCGCCCGTTCCGAGGCGATCAGGACCGCGGCGGCGCCGTCGGAGATCTGCGACGAGACACCGGCGTGGAGCCGGCCGCCGGGCGTCAAGGTCTTCAGGGTCGCCATTTTTTCCAGGCTGGTGTCGGGACGCGCCGTCTCGTCGCGGGCGAAGTCGCCCACGGGCGCGATCTCGCCGTCGAACAGGCCGGCTGTGATGGCAGCGGCGGCGCGCTGGTGCGAGGTCAGGGCAAAGCGCTCCATTTCCTCGCGGCTGCACTGCCACTTCTCGGCGATCATCTCGGCGGCGCGGAACTGGCTGATCTCCTCGCCCGGATAGCGCTTCTGCCAGCCGACGGACGTCGAGAACGGATCGGTATAGCCATAGCGGTCGGCCACCAGCATGGCGGCGGAAATCGGGATCTGGCTCATGTTCTGGACGCCGGCGGCGACCACCAGGTCCTGGGTGCCGCTCATCACCCCTTGCGCCGCAAAATGCACCGCCTGCTGGGACGAGCCGCATTGCCGATCCACGGTGGTGCCGGGCACCTCCTCAGGCAGGCCGGCGGCCAGCCAGCAGGTACGGGCGATGTCGCCTGCCTGGGGCCCGATGGTGTCGAGACAGCCCATGACCACGTCTTCCACGGCCGCCGGGTCGATGCCGGTGCGGTCCATCAGCGCGCTCAGCACATGGGCGCCAATATCGGCGGGGTGCATCTTGGACAGGCTGCCGTTGCGGCGCCCGACCGGCGTGCGGACGGCATCGATGATATAAGCCTCGGCCATGGTACGTTTCCTCAGATCTACTTGGGGCCAAAAGTGGCATCGGCACCGGTCGGCGCATCGTCCGAAAGGACCAGATGCTGAAGGCGGCTAACGTGAAAGTGCCGGTCGCCCCAGACCCCGGCCAGGGCCCAGGCGCGTTTCATGAAGAAGTGCAGGTCGACCTCGTAGGTATAGCCCATGGCGCCGAACACCTGGATCGCCGTGCGCGCGGCCGCTGCCGCGGCGTCGATCGCCGCGATCCGGCCGTGGGCGATGTCGCGCGCCGCCCGGGGCAGGCCCTGGGCGAGCGAAAAGGCCGCCTTGTAGACCGGCGCCTTGGCGAATTCGATCGCCACCTGGACGCTGGCCAGATGATGCTTTACCGCCTGGAACGAGCCGATCGGCTTGCCGAACTGGCTGCGCGTGCGGGCATAGTCCGCCGCCAGCTCGACCATGGCCTGGGCCAGGCCCAGCGCCTGGGCGGAGGCGCAGAGCGCGCCATGGTCCAGCAGGTCGTCAAGTCCCTCGCCCAGCAAGGTCGTATTGTCGGGCGCCCACGCGACCGCCGCGATGTGCCGCAGGGGATCGACGCTGACCTCCTGCGTTAGCGTGACTTTACCGCGCGGCACCAGGTGCAGGGCATCGTCCCGGCCCAGCAGCAGCCAATCGGCATCGGCGGCATCGGCGACGTATGGATCGGCCGGATGCCCCACCGCCACCGTCACCGTGCCCGCCGCGATGCCCTCCAGGACGGCGGCGACCTCCGGCCGATGGGTAAAGCGCGCCAGCAGGGGCACGACGATGCCGATCTGGTCGATCAGCGGTTCGGGCAGCGCGGCCCGCCCCGCTTCCTCGGCGATCAGCACGAGATCAACCAGGGTGAGGCCCAGGCCCCCTTGGGCTTCCGGCACGGTCAGGCCGGTCAGGCCCAGTTCGGCCAGCTTGCCCCAGCGGGCCGCGGAACGCCCCTCGCCCGCCGCCAGGGTGCGGACATCGGCGGGGGTGCATTCCGCCGCGAGGAAGTCGCGGACGGTGTCGCGGAACAGCAACTGGTCGGCGGTGAAGGCGAAATTCATGGCGTACTCCCCGAGCCTCTCAGCTTGGTAGCCCTCTCCGCCCTTCAGGGGGAGAGGGTGGGGTGAGGTGGGTGGACGGCGTAGGGCGAGGCCTGGCCCCGCGACCACCTCACCCTTCCCATCGCTGGCGCGATGGGCCCCTTCCCTCTCCCCCGCAAGCGGCGGAGAGGGAGAGCGGGCAGCGGTGTCGGCGGGGGCTCGATCATCGTGGCAGCTTCAGCAGGCGTTCGGCGATGACGTTGCGCTGGATCTCGTTGGTGCCGGCATAGATCGGCCCGGCCAGCGAGAACAGGAAGCCTTTCAGCCAGCGCGTCGCCTCGTCCGGGTCGTCGACACCGTTGGCCAGCAATTCGGCGCGGGCGCCCAGGATCGACAGGGCGGTCTCGTGCATCGAGCGGTCGAGTTCGGACCAGAAGATCTTGTTGAGGCTCGCTTCCTGGCCGATCTTGCCGCCGGCCATCAGGCGGCTGGCGGTCATGTAGGTGTTGAGGCAATAGGCCTCCGCGTCCATCCAGGCCTTCAGCACCGCCTCGCCCACCGCGGGCGAGACTTTCGCCTGGTGCCGGCGATAGAGCGTGACCAGGCGCTTCGCCGTTTCCTGGAACCGCGCGGGCGAGCGCAGCATCAGGCCGCGCTCGAAGCCGGCCGTCGCCATGGCGATATTCCAGCCTTCGCCCTCGCCGCCTAAGCGATTTTCCACCGGCACGCGGACATCGTCGAAGAACAGTTCGGCAAAGCCCGGCTCGCCGTCGAGCTGCGGGATCGGGCGCCTTGTGATGCCCGGCGTATCGAGCGGCAGCAGGATGAAGCTCATGCCGTGATGGCGCTCGGAATTGGGATCGGTGCGGAACAGGCCGAAGCACCAGTCGGCGAAAGCCGCCCTGGTCGACCAGGTTTTCTGGCCGTTGATGACGTAATGATCGCCGTCGCGCACCGCCTTGGTGCGGATCGCCGCCATGTCGCTGCCCGCACCCGGTTCCGACCAGCCCTGCGCCCAGATATCCTCGCCCGCCGCCATGCGCGGCAGGAAGCGCGCCTTCTGCTCCGGCGTGCCGTATTCCATCAGGGTCGGGCCCAGCAGGAAGATGCCGTTCTGGTTCACCCGGCCGGGCGCGCCGGCGCGGTAGTATTCCTCCTCGAAGATCAGCCATTCGATCAGGTTGGCGCCGCGCCCGCCCAGGATCTCCGGCCAGGTGATCATGGCATAGCGGCCCTCGTTCAAGGTCCGCTCCCAGGCCCGATGCTCCTCGAAGCCTTCGCGCGTGTCGTAGGATTTGAGCTTGTGCGCCGGCACGTTCGCCGCCATCCAGGCCCGGACGTCCGCCCGGAAGGCCTGCTGGCCCGGCGTATAGGTCAGGTCCATGGCCTTACCCGAACTTGGCGTCGCGCTTCTCGACGAAAGCGTCGCGCGCTTCCTGGCTGTCGGGCGACGTATAGAGTTCCAGGGTGAAGCCCTGCTCGAAGCGGTAGTTGCGCTCGATATCCACGGGCTCGATGCCGTTCAGGGCTTCCTTGGCCAGGCGCAGGGCCTTGGGGCTCTTGCCCGCGATCTTGGCGGCGAGCGCCCAGGCGGCCTCGACCAGCTTGTCGCGCGGCACCACCTCCTCGATCGCGCCCCATTTCGCCATCTCGGCCGCGGTGATCGATTCGCCGGTGTAGAACAGGCGGCGCACCTTCTGCAGCGGCAGCATGCGCAGGAAATGGGAGGCGCCGCCCATGGCGCCGCGGTCGATCTCAGGCAGGCCGAAATAGCTGTCTTCCGACGCGATGATGATATCGGCCGCGCCCGACAGGCCGATGCCACCGCCCAGCACGAAGCCGTGGGTTGCCGCGATCACCGGCACCTTGCAGCGGTGCACCGCCTCGAAGCTCTCGTAGCAGCCCTTGTTGACGGCGACGATCTTGCTGCCATCCTTGGCCAGTTCCTTGATGTCGACGCCGGCGCAGAAACCGCGGCCTTCGGCCCGCAGGATGAGGACGCTGACGCCTGCATCCTCGCCGGCGGCGCGGATGGTCCGGGCCAGATTGAACCAGCCGGTCGAGTTGAAGGCGTTGACCGGCGGCTGGTTCATCACGATCTCGGCGACGCGGTTCGTGACGGTGTAGGTGAATTCCATGGGGTTACCTCACTGGGCCGCGGCGACGGCGCGCGCGCCTGGATTCAATGCCGCCAGGCGGGCTTCGGCCTGGGCGATGATGCTGTCGATCACTTCCGCTGCGCTGGGCAGGTCGCGGATCAGGCCGGCGACCTGGCCCGAGGGCAGCACGCCCTCGCTAGGGTGGCCCTCGACCATGGAGCGCTGGATCAGCATGGGCGAATTGGCCGCCATCATGGTCTCGGTCAGGGTCAGCTTGTTGGCGCGGGCATTGGCCAGCGCCGATTTCAGCATCTCGACGATCCCCAGGCCCGCATGCTTGCGGAAGGCGAGGCCTGATTTCAGCGCGGTGATCAGGCGCGAGAGCGGCCCGGCCTGTTCCAGCCGCCCCAGGGTCTCGTTCAGGATCATGCGCATGGGCGCGCCGTCGACCCGGGTCGAGACGATGATATTGGTGACCTCGCTGGTGAGGTATCGCTCCAGCGTGGCACGGGGCACCGGGCTGTCGCTGGTCATCAGGAAACGGGTGCCCATGGCGATGCCCGCCGCCCCATAGGCCAGGGCCGCGACCAGGCCGCGCCCATCGCGGAAGCCGCCGGCGGCCACCACCGGCACCTTCACCGCGTCCAGCACCTGGGGCACCAGCAGGGAGGTGGGGACCGAGCCGGTGTGCCCGCCGCCCTCGCCACCCTGCACGGTGACCATGTCGGCGCCCATTTTCACCGCCGCCACGGCATGTTTCACCGCACCGACGGTCGGGATGCAGACGAGGCCCGCATCCTTGAGCTTGGAGACCAGCGCCGCCGAGGGCGAGCGGGAATAAGAGACGGCCCGCAGGCCGTGCTTGATCGCCATGTCCAGCATGTGGTCGGCGCCGGGCAGGAACATGTGCAGGTTCAGGCCGAAGGGCTTGTCGGTCAGCGCCTTGACCTTGAGGATTTCCTCTTCGATCTGCTCGGCCGGGATCACCGCCCCGGCCAGGAAGCCGAAACCGCCCGCGTTGCAGGTCGCGGCGACCAGCTTCGGCGTCGCGACCCAGCCCATGGCGGTTTGCAGGATCGGGTAGGTGCAGCCGAGGCGCTCGGTGAGCGGGGTGGAGAGCGCGGGATGGGTCATGCGCGTCTCCCCCTGTCGTCATCCCGGCGAAGGCCGGGATCCATTGCGACATCGCGCGCTGGCCCAGAATGGATCCCGGCCTGCGCCGGGATGACGAGGGAGCTTGTCATTCCGCCCCCTCCGCCGCTTTCTTCTGCGACTTGGCCATGGCCTTGCCGTCGTAGCCGGCCAGCGTGTCGCCCTGGACGAGCTGGTTGTGGGCGTGGGCGAAGTGGTGATAGCCGAAGGCGTTGTCCATGCCGGCGCGCTTGCCCTGGAGATCCTCGATGTGGTTGACCACCTGCTTGGCCAGGGCCAGGCCCATGCGCGGCATCGCCGCGATGCGCTTGGCGATGCCATAGGTCTCCTCTTCGAGCGAGGCGCGGGGCACCACGCGGTTGACCATGCCCATCTGATAGGCGCGCTCGGCCGACATGCGCTCGCCCAGGAACAGAAACTCCTTGGCGATGCGGGCGTTCAGTTCGTGGACATGGGCGAAGTATTCGACGCCGGGGATGCCCATGCGCACCACCGGATCGGCGAAGAAGGCATCGTCGGCGGCGACGATCAGGTCGCAGACCCAGGCCAGCATCAGGCCGCCGGCGACGCAGGCGCCCTGGACCATCGCGATGGTCGGCTTGGGGATGTCGCGCCAGCGCCGGCACATGCCGAGATACACTTCCTGCTCGCGCACGAACAGTTTCTCGCCGCCCTCGCGCTCGACATGGTCCCACCACAGATGCACGCGGTCGAACGTCTTGTTGATGTCGCGGCCGGGCGTGCCGATGTCGTGGCCGGCGGAGAAATGCTTGCCCGCCCCGGCCAGCACGATGACCTTCACCGCGTCGTCGTCCGCCGCCTTGCGGAAGGCGGCGTCGAGCGCGTAGGTCATCTGGCTGTTCTGGACATTGTTGAAGCGCACCCGGTCCATGGTCAGGGTGGCGACGCCATCCTCGACCTTGTAATGCACCGGTTCTTGCGTTTCGTAGACGATCTCGACCGGGTCGCGGCCGCTGGCTGCCTTGTCGCTCATGCCGCTTCCCTCCGGTCGCCGGGCGGGTCGTCCTTGAAGGCCGTCGCGCGGATATTATGGGGATCCAGGACCGTGCGGATCACCTCGAGCTGTTCTGCCGTGGGTGCCGGGGTCTGGGTCGCCGTCGCCTTGCCTTCGAGCGGGAAGCCGGTGGCGGCCTGGACCTGCTCGAAGCTGATGCCGGGATGCAGGTGGCGAACCCGGATCGCCTTGTTTGTCCCTAGGAAGTCTAGCACGGCCAGGTCGGTCACGATCAGGCGCAGATCGAGGAAACGGTCGGAACGGCCGTCCGTGAAGCGGGCGGCGTTGTGGCCGACCCCCGACACCATGTCGACCTCGCCCTCGACGAAGACGCGGGTCGAATGATTGGGCACGAACATCGAATTGATGTGGTTGGCGGTGTTGCCGGGAATGCCGCGCACGCCCAGCAGCATGGCCTTGGGCTTTTTCGCGTCCTTGCCGACGAAGCTGATGTTCTGCTGGCCATAGCGGTCGATCTGCACCGGCCCGGTCATGGCATGGCGGTGGCCGCGGTAGACGACGTCGAAGACGCGGGCATAGGGCATCCAGCCTTCGGCCTTGGGTACGTAGCCACCACGCTTGCCCACCGGCACCGGCTCCTCGACCAGGTAGGCCTCGCCATCAGTCATCATCAATTCGGGCGCGAAGGTCGCCTTGGCGAGGCTTGCACCCAAGCGCGGGATCAGGCCGATGCCGGACGCCAGCACTTCGCCATTGCCGCGCCAGGCCTCGGCCGCAGCGGTGATGCACAGTTCTGCGAGGGTATAGGTCATGTCCGTTCTCCCTCAGAACACCGGCAGGGGCAGCGTGGCCAGCTTCTCAGCGCCACCGGCCGCGGCCAGGTAGTCGTCGTGGCTGATGCCGTCGATGAAGCGGGCGCGCCAGGCGGCGAAACCGCCTTCGACATTGGCGGCCTCGTTGTAATCCTTCAGGTGCTTCAGGTCGAAGCCGTAGTCCGGGCCGCTCGACGTCGGGTGGGCGCCGAAGGGTACGTGGGCGACGCCGGTGATGCAGCTCCGCTCGACCAGGGAATGGCGCAAGGGGCTCAGGCCGCCCAACGCGGCCGTGCTGACCAGCCGGTCAGTGGTGACATAGGCCTTGTCGGCGGCGCGGCAGAACCATTCGTCGAAGAAGGGATCGGGGCCGTCACGATGGTGTTGCCCAGCTTGTCGGCGGCGTTCACGTGGACGATGGCGGCGTCGAGGGTCAGGGCCGGCACGGCGATCAGCAGTTCACCGTCGTCATAGGGGGAGCGGACGGTCTTCAAGTCCGGATGCAGGCGCTCGACATCGCTGCCGATGCCCGCCCGGCTGGGCAGGAAGGGCAGGCGCATAGCGGCGGCGCGCAGGCCCCATTGCAGCATGCCCTCGTCGATTTCGAAGGTCTCGAACGCACCCGCCTGGCGGGCGCTGCGGAAATGATTGTCGAGCGGGATCGAGTCGAGCGTGACGAAGCCGAAGACCAGCTTCCTGATCTTGCCCGCCGCGGCCAGCAGGCCGACATCGGGGCCGCCGTAGGAGACCACGGTCAGGTCCGTGATGTCGGTGCGCAGGATCTCGCGCACCACGGCCATGGGCTTGCGCCGGGCGCCCCAGCCGCCGACGCCTAAGGTCATGCCGCTGCGCAGGTTCGCGACGATGTCGGCAACGCTCAACCGCTTGTCCATACCTTGCTCCCACACCCTGCCGGTTGAACGGCCAAGGTTACCGCAACATGAATTTCTGGACCTTGCCGCTGGCATTCAGCGGCAGGCTGTCCCGCACCTCGACGAAGCGCGGCGCCTTGTAGTTCGCCATGTTCGCCCGGCACCAGGTGATGAATTCCGCCGCGTCGATCGCCGCCCCCTTGGCCGGCACCAGGATCGCCTTGGCAACCTCGCCCATGCGGGCGTCGGGCACGCCGATGACGGCGGCCTGGGCGACATCGCGCCGGCTGAGGATGATGTTCTCGATCTCGGCGGGATAGCAGTTGAAGCCGCCGACGATGAACATGTCCTTCTTGCGATCGGTGATCTTGAGGTAGCCGCGTTCGTCGACCACGCCGACATCGCCGGTGTGCAGCCAACCTTGCGAATCGATCGCCTCGCGCGTGGCCGCTTCGTTCTCGAAGTAACCGGCCATGACATTGAAGCCGCGCACCACCACCTCGCCCGCGGTGCCGGCGGGAACCGGATGGCCCGCCTCGTCGATACAGGCCAGCTCGATCCCGGGGATCGGCCGGCCGCAGGTATTGGCAATGGTCTGCGGGCTGTCATCGCGCACGCACATGGTCACCACCGGCGCCTCGGTCAGGCCATAGGCGGTCAGCACGGTCTCGAACTTCAGCTCGCTGAACATCCGCTCGATCAGCTCGACCGGCACTACCGCAGCCCCAGTCACGGCCAGGCGCAGGGACGAGAGATCGCGGGTGCGGAAGCTGCCCTCGCCCAGGATCGACTGGTAGAGGGTGGGGGCGCCGGGCAGCACACTGACCCTGTCGATCTCGATCCGGGTGAGAATCCGGCCGACCTCGAACACCGGTTCGGGCAGGCAGGTGCAGCCGGCGATCAGGCAGGCCAGCCAGCCGGCCTTGTAACCGAAGGAGTGGAAGAAGGGATTGACCACCAGGTAGCGGTCGTCGGGTGCCAGGCCGACCACGCCGGCCCAGGTCTCGACCGTCGCCACGTTCTGGGCATGGGTGGAGACCACGCCCTTGGGCAGGCCCGTGGTGCCCGAGGTGAAGAGCATGTCGGACGGGTCTTGCGGCCGCACCGCCTCGTAGCGGGCCTCGGCCGTGCCCTCGTCCACCATCTCGGCCCCGCCCAGGAAATCGGCCCAGGAGAGATCGGCGCCGACCTCCCCGCGCAGGATGACGATGCGCTCCAGGTCCGGCACATCCTCGCCCGCCAGCATCGCGGGGTAGTCGAAATCGAGGAAGCCGCGCACGGCGAACAGCAGGCGGGCGCGGCTGGCGCGCAGGATCTGCGCCGCTTCCTTGCCCTTGAAGCGGGTGTTCAGCGGCACCATCACCCCGCCGACCGATTGCAGGCCGACGGTAGCGACGATCCATTCCGCCATGTTGGGCGCCCAGATGGCGACCCGGTCGCCCGGCTCGATCCCAGCAGCGATGAAGGCACGCGCGGCGGTGCGGCGGGCCGTCTCGAGCGCCGCGAAGCTCAAGACTGCGCCGCCGTCCTCGATCGCCGCGCGCTCGGGCCAGCGAGCCGCCGCGGCGATGACGCAGCCGGGTATGGTTGTGCCGGCCATGGCCGTCACCCTCTCACGCGCACCTCATTCCGCCGCTTGCCGGGTGGCCAGCCACTGCTTCTGCGGGCCGATCTTGGCAGCGATCTTGTTGAGCGCGGGCAGGTCCAGATCGTAGACGTCGGCTGCCGACTTCCAGAAGATCTGCTCCAGATCCGCTTCCGGCAAGCCGCCTAAGCTGTCCAGCATCTTGGCCTGGGTCTTGGGCCAGCAGCCTTCCGGATGCGGGTAGTCCGAGCCCCAGATGACCCGGCTAAGGCCCAGTTCCTGGCAGGCGATGGTGGTGTCGCGGTCGGCCAGGGCCGAGGCCACGACCCACATATTGCGGTTGAAATAGCCCGACGGCGGCATGGTCAGCTTGGCGCGGAAATCGCCCAGCTTGCCGCTCGTATGTTTCACGCTGGCCCGGATGTCCATCATCTTGATCATCCAGGTAAACCAGAACTCGCTGCCTTCGGTGTAGATGACCTTGAGCCTGGGGAAGCGCTCGAACACTTCGCCGAAGATCATCTGCCACATCGAGCGGGTCATCCAGAACGGGTATTCCATCAGGAAGGTCCCAATCGCGCCCGGCACCGGCGCCATCGGCGGGGCAGCACCCGAATGGAAGTGGATGCCCATGTTCAGGTCCTCGCAGACCGCCCACACCGGATCGTACTTGGGGTGGTTGTAGGGATCGAAGCCATCGGTCATGCAGGGGAACATGACGCCCTTCAAGCCGCTCTTGTGCGCCCACTTGATCTCGGCAACCGCCTTGTCGATGTCGAAGACGACCGGGATCACGGCCAGGCCGATGCGGCGCAGCGGCGACATGGCGACGAAATCGACCATCCAGCGGTTGTGGGCATGGGCGCCCGCCCACAGCAGTTCGGGGTCGGCGCCCAGGCAGCGCAGGCCGACATCGGCGCCGAAGGGCGGGGCATTGCGCTCGGTGATGCCGTCGGGGAACAGGACCTCGGCGGCGACGCCGTCACCGTCCAGCACCTTGTCGCGGATCACGCTGTCCCAGACGCCGTAGATGTCGTTGCCGCAGGCGGCGCGCCAGTTTTCGTTGAATTCCCTGACCAGCAGCTTTTCTTCCATCATCGCCCGGAAGGCGATTTCCTTGGGCAGACGCTCGTCGAATTCGGCGTGGTACTTGGCTTCGAGATAATCCCGATACCCTTCCGGCGGCAGACCCGCATGGCCATCGCCCGAAATCACCAGATACCGGTCCATCTCGTCCTCCATATCGTTGCACCGCCGCACTTCGGCGGCTTGCTCATGCCCTAGACCCTAAGCCCTTGGCCGGCCATGCAGAAGGCCCGGGGCACGAATTCTCCGTTCACGCTCGCGAACAATCCGGAAAGGGAAATCCGCAGTTACATCGCCTGGGCATAGGTGATGTGCATCGGCACCGTCAGGCCGCCGTCTACCACGATTTCCGTGCCCGTGATCATGGCGGCCCGCTCCGAGGCCAGGAACAGGATCGCCTCGGCGATCTCCCGCGCTTCGATCAGCCTGCCCAGGGGCACGTCCCTGGACATGCCGGCGACCAGCGCCTCGCGCCCGCCGAACATTTCCGCCACCGGGTCCAGGATCGGCGTGTCGACATAGCCGGGGATGACCGTGTTGCAGCGGATGGACGGCCGGAACAGGGCCCCCGACAGGGCCACGGACTTGGAGATCATGCGCACCGCGGCCTTGGTCGTGTTGTAGACCAGGCTGGCCGCGTGGGCGTGAACCCCCTGGACCGACGAGATGTTGACGATGGCGCCGCCCCGCCCGGTCTCGGCGATCGCCAGCATCCCGTGCTTGCAGCCGAGGAAGGTGCCGGTCTGGTTGATGCCGACGACGCGGTTCCAATCTTCGAGATCGGTGATGGCGACGCTGGAGGTGTGAGCGACGCCGGCGGCATTCACCACCACGTCCAGCCCGCCGAAGGCGCCCTTCGTCGCCTCGATCGCGGCGACCCAGCCGGGCTCGCTCGCCACGTCGAGCACGACCGCTATGGTCCGTTCCCCCAAGGCGTCGGCCCGGCGCTTTGCGAGGGATTCGTTGATGTCGGCGATGACGGCCGCACCGCCGCGGGCAACGAAGGCCTGCGCTGTCGCAAAGCCGATGCCGGAGGCCCCGCCGGTGACGAGCGCGACCCGGCCGGCGAAATCCTGCTCGCTCATCGTTCTTCCTCAGGCCACGAAATTGCAGTGGCAGGTGCCGATGCCCTGGATCGTCACGCCGATCGCATCCCCGGCCACGACCGGGATCAGGGCGGCGAGCGAGCCCGAGAGGATGACCTCGCCGGCCTTCAGCGGGATGCCCTTGGCGCCCAGGGTGTTGGCCAGCCAGGCCACGGCATTGACCGGCGAATCGAGCGTCGCCGCCCCGGCCCCGGTGCCGACGATGCGGCCGTTCCTGGTGATCACCATGCCGGCCAGGGCCAGATCGAGACTTTCGGGCGAGACCAAGCGGTCGCCCAGCACGAAGACCCCGCACGAGGCATTGTCGGCCACCGTGTCCTCGATCTTGATCTTCCAGTCAGTGATGCGGGAATCGACGATCTCCAGGCAGGCCATCACGCCTTCGGTCGCTTGGAGGACCTGGGCATTGGTGATTCCGGGACCGATCAGGTCACGCTTCAGCACGAAGGCGATCTCGCCCTCGGCCCGGGGCTGGATCATGGCCGACATGGGAATGTCGCCACGCTCGGGCACGATCATGTCGGCCAGGAGGATGCCGAAATCGGGCTGGGTCACGCCCAGCATCGACTGCACCGGGCGCGAGGTGACGCCGATCTTCTTGCCCACGATCTTGTTCGCCCCGACCAGGCGGCGGCCGACGAATTCGGTCTGGATGGCGTAGGCATCGTCGACCGTCAGGCCCAGGCCGCGATCGGTCAGCGGCGACAAGGTCCGGCGCCCGATCAGCGCCGTGTAAAGTTCCAGCCCCAGCTCTTCAATCTTGCTCTGGTCCATCGCGCCTACTCTCTACAGGGACCCTGTCGTCATCCCGGCGAAGGCCGGGATCCACGGCTATGGCAATACGGGTCTGCCCCAGTGCTCCACGACAGTGGATCCCGGCCTTCGCCGGGATGACGATGCGAGTTGTGTCTGCACCCGGGATCCCGAAGCCGGGATCCCGGGAAGATCTATGTGATTAAACGCCCTTGCGCTTCAGCTCCTCGGCCGTGTAATCGGAGAGCTTGCGGCCGCCCTGGTTGAACTTGGGTTTGTCCGACACCTCGTTGGTGAGGCGGTCGGCCATGTAGGCGCCCGAGATCAGGTCGTGATAGCAGGTGATGCGGGTGACGAAGACCTGCGCCGCATAGTCGTAGGACACGGTGTTGAGCGCAAAGCGGTAGAGCTGCTGACGCGCGTCGTACATGTCGGCCATCAGGGGCTGGCCCGAATCCTCCTCGACATAGAGGGTGCGGGCGGCATAGATGTGGCGGATGCCGGGTTTCAGCTTGGCCTTCAGCACCCAGACGCGGTGCAGTTCCCAGCGCACGAATTCCGGGTTGAGGTGCGACTTGCCCAGCAGGTCCTTGTACTTGATATCCGGGCTGTCGACCTCGTAGTTGTTGTAGGGGACATAGAATTCCTTCTTGCCCACCAGTTCCCAGTCATAGCGCCGGGGCGACTGGGTCCAAAGGCGGGTGTCGTCCACGGTGTGGAAGCCGCCCGGCCCGAGCGGATAGTCGCCGGCCACTTCCGGCACCTGCTTCACCCGGCGGGTGCCCGGGATGTACTGATAGGACTGGGTGGGGCTCTTCTCGAAGTCCCACCATTCGCGTACCAGGGTAATGGTGCCGCGCTCGCGTTCGGGCTTGGTGGTCGAGCGGAACAGGAAGGCGGATTCGATGACCCCGGTGGAGCGCTGCACATTCGGGTCGAAAGGCGGCGCATAGATGTCCCACTGCTGGCCGCCCCAGGCGATGTTGCCGTCGGGGTAGACCACCGCCTCGTCATAGGTGCCGCGCTCGGTGAAAGCCTTGGGCGCCGTGATCGAGGACCAGATCGACTCCAGGCCCGACTTGGGGAACGGGAAGGCGCAGCCGCCCAACACGTTGGTCACCCCCTCGCCGCTGGGGGTGAGTTCCGCGTTCTGGGCGTTCAGCTTGTACTGTTCGTGCGTCCAGTCCGAGAAGCGGAAATCGCGATGGCACGGGTAGACGTTCATCTTGAACGTCGCCCCGTATTTCTCGAACATCGCCTGCTGGCCGGCCGACAGCTTGTCGGCATACTGCTTGTAGTTCTGCGCGGTGATGGTGAACAGGGGCTTGTCGCCGGCATAGGGGCTGACCAGCGGCTTGCCCGTGCCGGCGAAGGAAACGCCGTCCGGCGTGCCCAGCCACTTGCCGGCCCAGGGCACGATGGAACCGTCGGCATTGCCTTCCTTGACGGCGCCGACCGGGGTCAGCGACGTGCCGAGCTTGGCGATCTCGTCGGCTGTCGCCTTGGCCCAGCCAAGGCGGGGGCCGGCGGCGGCGACGAGCGCGGCGGCACCGACACCCTTGACGAAAGTCCTGCGATCCATCGCTATCCTCCTTGTATGTTTTCTGTTCTCAGAACGTGTATTTGACGGTGGCGACGACATAGTCGCGGTCGGCCAGGGGCCGCTCGGTGCGGTGATAGGAACCGAGAAAGGCGCTGTACATGACCGACAGTTCCAGATTGTTCAGGTAGCGGAACTTGACTCCGCTGGCGAGGCGCACATCGCCGTTGCCGGTCAAGGCGCCCAGCGAGCCGTTGTAGGCCGGCGTACCGATCGCCTGGCCGAAGATGATGGGAACCGACATGTCCCAGCCGCCCGGGAAGATGTCGGTATAGCCGAGCTCGACGATGCCCTGATAGCCCCAGGAACTGGTGTCGTTGGTCAGCTCGTCGAACTTGTTGATGTTGTTGCCCTGGCCGTCCTTCAGGGGCTGACCGTTGACGTCGTAGAGATAGAGCGTCTCGTGGTCGATCACCCGGTTGTAGCTGACCTCGAAGACCACGGTGATCGAATCCCAGAAATCCGAGGCGCCGCCGACGTAGAGGCCGTTGAGATTGGCCTGGATCACGTCGCCCAGTACCGGCTGGGGCGCGGTAATGCCGGAAATATTGCCGTCGACCAGCATGGGGGCATCCTGGCGATAGGCGAAGTCGAAGCCGAAATTGATCGGCCCGATCGAGGTCGAGGCGCTGGCGCCATAGAGCTTTACGTCCTCGAAATATTTGGCGACGTAGTTGTAGGGCAGATAAAGGGGCGCCATGACAGCGACCACGGCGTCGGCGCCATCGGCTATCTGCTGTTCCAGGTTGCCGCAGATGCCCAGCACACCGCAGGCCTGGATGAGAGCGCTGCCGACCGTGCTCGCCCGCGTCGGATCGGTCTGGACATGGGAGATATCAAAGACCGGCAGCGGATTCTTCTCGTGATATTTCAGGAAGTAGAAGCCGGTGTTGAGGCCGTCGGTCACCGCATAAGTGAAGCCGACGCCGAACTGCCCCGTGTTGTTGGGCTTCTTCTCGCCCATGTAGTTGATGTCGAAACGGCCGGTCGCGGGATCGCCGATGCCGGCCAGATTGTTGCTGATGATATCGGACAGGATCTGCGAGACCTGCGCCGGCAGGCCGAGTTGGGTACACTCCGGGATCGAGGCGCTGAGCGTGCAGGCATTGGCGTAGTGGCCGATGATGTCGGGGAAGGGATTGGTCGAGCCATAGGCGAATTCCGACCCCGGCCCGATCAGGTCGGCGCGGCTGAAATAGCTCCCCACCCCGTCGAGCTGGTTGTAATCCCAGTCGGGCTGATAATAGGCGACCACGCTGAGCCGGTCGGTCAAGCCCCAGTTGACCGACGCCTGGGGTATGGGCAGGAGGATGTCCTTCACCTCGGCACCCGGGGTATTGGCCCTCGTGGTATCCACCACCGCCTGGGACAGCGAGATATTGCCGAAGAACAGGCTTTCGCCCCAGGCCACCACCTGGTTGCCGACGCGAACGCTGAGCGAGGTATCGAAGACGTCGAAGGTGCCATAGGCGAAGGCGTCGAGCAGGCGGAAGCGGCCGCCGTTGGCATAACGCGTCTGGCCGGGGAAATGATCGGCGGCGCCGCCCCTCTTGTTGATGCCGTCGGGATAGTCGACCTCGTTCGAGTTCGCCATGTGATAGACGAAATCGTAGTAGCCGTTGCCGCTCAGCTTGAAGCCGTAGTCTTCGTATTTGAAGTTCGCCTCGGCCAGGGCGCTGAAGCCGTTGGTGAAGAAGTCGCCCTTCTCGAAGTTCCGGTTGGGATCGTCGAAATTGTAACTGCGCGGCGTGTTGGTCGACTGATAGTAGGGCTGGAGGAACGGCACTTGCGGCACCAGGACGATATAGGCCGCATCGGTGTCGGGCGAGAACGAGCGCGGGCTCGCATCCTCGGCCCGGATACCGGCCTGGTAGGTCGTGGTCACATTGACCGACAGTTGCGCGCCGCTGTCGAAATCATAGACCTCCGACAGGGCCGAGGTGGTGCCGGCCAGGACGCCGGCGATGACGCTGGCGCGCAGCGCGACCTGGCTCACCGATTGCCGCAACCGCCTGTCGCCTAAGCGATACCCCTTGCTTGCCATGTGACCTTCGCCCCCGATTTGTGCCGCACCTTTGGCGGCGTCAGGCGCGCCGCTGTGCCGGCGCTGCCCCTTTATCGCTCGATCAAGTCGCCGTTGGTCTCTTCTGCCAAGAGACTTTTTGCACCATGGTGGCGAATATCCGCCACCCCGGCACGGCTCCGACGGGTACGCGCTTAAGCCACATCCCTGGCCAGGAACGCCAGGATCTCACTGTTGAAGTAGTCACGGTCCTCGATCATCACCCAGTGGCCGCACTGGTTGGAGATGATCACCTTGGCCTGCGGGACACGCTCCAGCAGGATCTGGGCATGGGCCACCGGCAGGAACTTGTCGTGGCTGCCCCAAAAGGCCAGCACCGGGCACTTGATCTCGCCCAGGCGATCGGCATAGACGCCGACCTTCATGGTGGCGTAGACGCCCATGGGCTGCTCCAACGCCACCGGCCAGCGCTCGGCGACCGCCTCGTCGGTAACGTGGCGCGGGTCATGCACGAGATGGGCGAGGAGATCCTTGAAGCCGTCGAGCTCGTAGGGCCGGGTCGAGATGAACTGCATCATCCGCAGCACGCCGGCCATGGTGAAGGCGTATTCCTGGGGTTCCTGCAGGCCGCCCGGCGCCATCAGCACCAGCTTGGGCACCATGTCGGGATAGGTCAGGGTGAACTGCAGGGCGATTGCGCCGCCCAGCGAATTGCCCACCGGCACGACCTTGGTGATGCCGAGGCTGTCGAGCAGCGCCTTGATGGCGGCGACATGCAGGTCGGTCGAATATTCCAGGTCCTCGGGCTTGGACGACAGGCCGTAGCCCAGGTAGTCGGGCACCAGGGCATGGAAGCCGGCGCCGGCCACCGCGGGCATGTTGCCCTTGAAATTGGAGTAACCGCTCGCACCGGGGCCTGAGCCATGCAGGAAGAGGATGGTCGGCTTGGCCGCGCTGCGCGTGCCGGCCTCGTGGTAGTGCAGCTTGCGCCCCGCCTCGAGTTCCAGGTACTTGCCGACCGGTATCGCCGTCTTCTCGCTCACGCCTTCCCTCCACTGGATTTCGGGTTGTCCCCGACTTGGGTTGAACATCGCCCGAGGGGCGACGGCCCGCATGGTCCGTACAGACTAGGCAGCCCAAACCCGTGGAAATCCGCCGTTCCTATTCATGGTTAACGGCCCGACACGATGGCCGCATCGGCCGCCGCCGCACCCGCTTTTTCCTTGGCGAAGCCCTTTTCCGGCAGCAGCCAGGCGGCCAGGGCGGGGAGCAGGAAAATCGCCCCCAGCACATTCACCAGGAACATGAAGGACAGCAGCAAGCCCATGTCGGCCTGGAACTTCAGCGCCGAGAAAGCCCAGGTGCCGACGCCCACCGCCATGGTGACGGCGGTGAACAGGGCGCAGGTGCCGCGCTGCTTCATGGCCTCGTAGAAGGCCTGGCGCACGCCCTGCCCCTCGTGGCGCATCTGGTGGATCATCCGCTCGTAGATGTAGATGCCGTAGTCGACGCCCACGCCCACGCCGAGCGCGATCACCGGCAGGGTCGAGACCTTGAGCCCGATGCCGAGCTTGGCCATCAGCGCGTTGCAGAAGATCGAGACGATGGTCAGCGGCACGATGATGCAGACCACCGCCTCCCACGACCGGAAGGTCAGGAAGCACAGCAGCGAGATCGCGCCGAAGATCGACAGCAGCATTTCCAGCTCGGCCTCCTCGACCGCCTGGTTGGTGGCCGCGATCACGCCGATATTGCCGCTGGCCATGCGGAAGGCGACGTTGGGCGTCTGGTCGCCGGCGATGAACTTCTGGATCTCCTCGACCACATGGGCGACCAGGGCGCCGTCGTGGTTCTTCAGGAAGATATCGACCTTCATGGCCTTGCAGCCTTCGGTGTTCAGGCCGATGTCGGGATTGTAGCCATAGCCGCCGACCGCGAGCCCATTGGAATCGCGCGGCAGGTTGGCCCAGCGCGGGTTGCCCTCGTTCATGCCGGCGATGACCATCTTGCCGATGGCCGGCACGGTCAGCACCGACTGCACGCCCGAGATGCCCCGGGCGAACAGGTCGAAGCGATCGACCGCCGTCATCACCGAATGGTCGAGGCAGGCCTCGTTGAAGCCCGTGGTCTCGACGATCACGGTCAGGATGTCGGTGCCGATGTCGTAACGCGACAGGATCGCGCCGTTGTCGACATTGTAGCGGTCGCCCGGCCACAGCTCGGGCGCACCCTGGCCGACGTCGCCGGTCTTCAGGCCGCGGGCATCGATGGCGGCGAAGACCGACAGCACGGCGGCGATGGCGAAGGCGATGGCGGCGGGCTTGCGCAGGGCAAGGCGCGAGAGCATCCACCACGAGCGCCGCACGTCTTCGCCGTCGTCGACCGTGTGGGCACCCCGCTTTGCCGATTTCTCGAGGCTGGTATAGGACAGCAGCACAGGCAGGATCAGCTTGTTGGTCGCGATCATCAGCATCACGCCCATCGAGGCGGTCATGCCCAGTTCGCGCACGATGTCGATCTGGATGCGCATGATCACCAGGAAGCCCAGGCCGTTGGTGATCAGGGCCAGGGCGCCGGGCACGAACAGTTGCTGGAAGGCCTGGCGCGAGGCCTCGACCGGTTCGGCCCCAGCCAGCGACGCCTGCTTCCAGGCATTGGTCATCTGCACGGCATGGCTGACGCCGATCGAGAAGATCAGGAACGGCACCAGGATCGAGATCGGATCGATGCCGGCGCCGACCATGGGCAGCAGGCCGCCCAGCCAGATCACCGGCAGCAGGGCGACCGCCAGCGACAGGAAGGTGAGCTTCACCGAGCGGCAGTAGAGGTACAGCAGCAGGCCGGTGATCGCGAACGAGATCAGGAAGAAGGCCATGACGCCCAGCAGGCCGTCGACGATCGAGCCGACGATCATGACGAAGCCGATGACGTTGACCTCGATGTTCTGGTTCTCGTACTTGGCGCGCATCTCGTCGAGCTTGTGCGCCAGCTCGTAGTAATTGACCTGGATACGCTCGCCCGCGACGTTCTCCTGGATCTCGAACATGATCATGGCGTCGCGGCCGTCGTTGCCGACCAGGCGGCCGATGATGCCGGCGTCGCCCACGTTGCGGCGGACCTGGTCGAGTTCGGCCGGCGTCGCGTTGAAGGTCTCGGGGATGATCGGAGCGCCGACGAAGCCTTCCTCGGTGATCTTGGTATAGCGCTGGCTGGGCGAGAAGATCGAGGTTACACGGGTGCGATCGACATGGGGAATGAAGTAGACCTCGTTGGCGAGGTTGCCCATCGCGGTCATGAATTCCTTGTTGTAGAGATCGCCCTCACCCTTCCAGTGAATGTTCAGCACCACCCGGTTATGGCCGGGGAAGATCAGGGCGTATTTGGCGAAGGCCTGCATGAAGGGGTGATCGAACGGGATCAGCTTGATGAAGCCCGGGTCGAGCTGGACGTTGCGCGCCTCGTAGCCCAGGAAGCCGGTGATCGCGATCGCCAGGGCCACCACCAGAACGCGGAAGCGCAGCAGCAGGTTCGAACAGGTCTCGACCAGGCGTTGCGAGAGGGATGCGCTGTGGGTCGTGGTCGCCATCTTACTGCCCCCCTGCCAAGGCGGCCACCGGCCGGCCCAGGGTAATCTCGGAAATGCCTTTTTCGCCGCCGGTCAGGAGGCGCCCCGGCGCCAGTTCGACACCGGCCACGAAGGCCTCGCGCCCGCCCGAACGTTCAATGCGGAAGGTGGCCCCGCCGTCGGCCGACACCATCACCGTGCCGCCCTGGCCCAGCAGGACCAGCTTGCCGTCGGCCAGCAGGACATGGCCGAAGAACGATGCCTCGGTCCCGGTCGCAACCTCGCCCCAGGTGGCGCCGAAATCCTCGCTGCGGAAAACATGGCCCAGCATGCCGTAGATGACCCAGCGGGCATCCGACAGGCGCACCACGCCGTAGAGCGAGCCGTTGTAGTCGATCTTCATCGGCGTCCAGGTCTGGCCGCCGTCCGGCGAGCGCTGGGCCTGCGCCATCTCGCCCGCCGCCATCATGCGCCCGTCCTGGGACGAACAGGAGACCGCGTTCAGGTGCGGCCCGTCGGGCAGGTCGATCGGCACGGCCTCGAAGCTCTTGCCGGCATCGCGCGACACCAGCAGGCGGCCGAAACTGCCCGAGACGAAGACCTGGCCGTTCTGGCCGGCGCAGATCGAAAACAGCGGATCGGAATATTCCTTCTCGAAGCGCACCGGCGCCCAGGTGTCGCCGCGATCCTCGCTGCGCAGGATCAGGCCGTCGTGGCCGACCGCCAGGGCGATCCGATCGTCGACGAAGGCGACCTGGGTCAGGGTCTGCTCGACCCGAGCCACCTCGGCATTGCCGTTGACCTTGGCATCGCGCCAGCTGGCCGCGCGATCGTCGCTGACCAGGATATGGCCGCTTTCGCCGACGGCGACGATCCGCTGGCCGGCCATGGCCAGGCCGTTGATGCGCAGCCGGTCGGCCTGGGTCGCGGTGGCCGGGAATTCAGGCAGAGACCGGGGATAGAAGGCATAGGCAGCGACGACGGCCACAAAGACCGCCATCAAGATTCCGAGCGCGCGATTGGCCATCTACCCTAAGTCCTCTCCCCGTGTGGGCTGCGGCTTTGCGCTGGCCCCGCCGGTGCGCCTGCGCGCCCGGCTTTTGCTAATGCTTATCGCCTTGACCGGCCCAACCCAAGCAGCGTTCGTACAAAACTGGCGGTAATGGATGGAACGGGAAGCGTGGACGCCGCCGGCCGAGGCTCGAATGACCGGTGCGTGCCGCCACTTCCCGTCCACCGTGCCGGCCCAAAGGCCGGCATGGCCCGAGCTTTCAACCGCCCAGGCGGTGGCCCCAATGGCTGGGCAAGGTGGTTTCGAAGGCCTGGTGATTGGTCCAGTCCTTGACCACCCCGCCCCAGCCGTATTCCAGGGCAAAGCCGCCGGGCGTGAAGATGTAGAACGACACCATGTCGTCGTTCACATGCCGTCCCAGGCCCATCAATACCGGCACCTGGTGTGCAGAAACCCGGTCGAGCGCACGGCCGACCTCGTCGAGGCTGTTGACCTCGATCATGACGTGGATGCAGCCGGCGGGGCTGGGCATTTCGGCCAGGGCCAACGAATGCTGGCGCGGGTTGCAGTGATAGAACTGGATGCGCATGGGCGGCATGCCCGGCGCCATCGAGATCTTCAGAATGTCGGACAGGCCGAAGCCACCGACCTGCGTCCAGAACTGGTGCGCGGCATCGAATTCGCCCATGGCCGGCAGCACGACATGGCCCAGGCCCATGCCCTCGGTCACGAAGCCCGAGACGCCGATGGGCGAGATGAAGCGGCCGAAATCGGAAATCGGGCCCCAGTAGACCTCGTGGCGGTTGCCGACCGGATCCTGGAAGCTGAAAAAGGCCTGGACATGGCGGATGGCGGCGTCCTCGGCGCTGCCATCCTCGACCGCCACGCCGGCAGCGACCAGGTGGTCCCGGGCCGCCGTGAAGGCCGGCTCGTCCTGCAATTCCCAGCCCGAGGCGATCAGGCCGTCCTGCTCGGCGGGCAGGATCAGGAAGCGGAACTGACGGCTGTCCATCTTCAGGTGCAGGCGGCCATCGGGCGCATCGATCGCCATGAGGCCCAGCACTTCAGTCGCGAACTGCCGCCATTTTTCCTTGTCGGTCGACCCGACGACGACGTAACCCAACTCACGGATGTGCACGCTGCCCTCCCGGACATTACTCGGGGCTCGTTACCCCTCTCGTCTCTAGGACCCTAGACGAAAGGTCAAAACGATCATCGTCCACTTGGATTACGGGGAAATAAGCCCTCTCCTCCGAGGGAGGAGAGGGTTGGGTGAGGAGGTCGCCGGGCAGGGCGTCGACAGCGCGAAGCGGCCCGACCCACCTCCCCCAACCCCTCCCCCCGCAAGCGGGCGGAGGGGAGATTTATTCCGGGAAGCTGACCTTGACCTTGGGCGTCAGCGGCAGCGACTGGCAGGCCAGGATCCAGCCTTCGGCCAGGTCGTTCTTGTCCAGGATGCTGTTCTTGGACATGCGGATGTCGCCCTCTTCGAGCTTGCACATGCAGGCACTGCAACTGCCCATCCGGCAGGAATAGGGCGCATCGACGCCGGCCTCGAGCAGCACGTCGAGCAGGTGGCGTGAGGCCGGCCAGTCGACCGTGTGGGTGGCGCCGTCCAGCAGGACTTCGACCGCGGTGTGCGGCTGGCCCTCGGGCGACGCGGCCGCTTCCGCCTCGATCGCGGCGACGATGGCGACCGGATCGCCGTCGAGCGAGATGAACTTCTCCAGATGGATGCGCGAACGCTCGACCTTCAGGCTTTGCAGGGCCGCCACGACACCGTCCATGAACGGTGCCGGGCCGCAGATGAAGGCTTCGTGCGTCGCCGCATAAGGCTTCACCAGCCCGGCGAGCTGCTCGACCGTCGGCAGGCCCTGCACGCTTTCCAGCCAGTGCAGCACGGTGAGACGGTCGGCGTGGCGCGCCGCCAGATCGCGCAGCTCCTGCGCGAAAATAACCGAACGCTCGTCGCGGTTGGCATAGACGAAGGCGATCTTGGCCCTGCCCTTGAGCAGGGCGGATTTCAGGATCGACATGACCGGGGTGACGCCGCTGCCGCCGGCGAACAGCATCAGGTCGCGATCGAGGTTCTTGGGCACAAACACGCCGGCCGGGGGCAGCACCTCGACCGTGTCGCCGACATTCAGGTGGTCGCAGATCCAGTTGGAACCGATGCCGCCGTTCACCCGCTTGACCGAAACCTTGGGCGCCTCGCCGGTGAAGGGCGAGGAGGCCAGGGAGTAGCAGCGCGCGACATGGCCTTCCGCGTCGCCGATGCGCAGGGTCAGGAACTGCCCGGGCTTGTAGGCGAAACGCTCGTGCAGGTCGGCCGGCACCGCGAAGACGATCGACTTCGCATCCGGGGTCTCGGTGATGACCTCGGCGACCTTGAGGGAGTGATACTGCATCGGCTGCATTAAAGGCCCGCTATCCGGGGCCGCACCTTGCGGGCGGCCCATCACATGGTTCGAACAGGGGCGAGGATCAGATGAAGAAGTCGGTGTTGTCGAGCCCCAACATCACCCCACCCCAGTTGCGGCCGATCGAGTCCATCTGGTTGGCCGCATGGGCCCGCGCGGTGGAAATGTCGGCGAAAATTCGCGCGAAGGGCTTGCTGTGGAACACCGCGGCGCCGCCGCCGGCCTTGAACAGGCGCTGAGCCAGGTTCGAGCAGCGCTCGGGCACTTCGGCCGACTGGAAGCGATACATCATGCGCTGCGGGATTTCGGTGAATTCGCCGCGTGCCGCCTGGTCGTACATCACGTCCATGTTGCGGCGCAGAACCAGCTTCATCTCGTCGATCGCGGCCACCGTCTCGGCACAGACGAGCTGGGCCGAACCGTCTTCCGCGGTCTTGGCACCGGTCACCGTGGTGCGCTTGGCACCATATTCCAGGAAGGCGTCCAGCATCGCCTGCAGGGCGCCGATCGCCGCGGTCGAGACCGAGCGGATGAAGATCTGGGCAAACGGCATGCGGAACAACGAGGCCGTGTTGATCGCATTGCCCGGGCTGTTGCACATCAGCCCGTCGGCCATCTTGTGGGTGCGATATTCCGGCACGAAGACGTTCTTCACCACGATGTCGTGGCTGCCGGTGCCGCGCAGGCCATGAGTGTCCCAGGTATCGACGATCTCGTAGTCCTTGCGCGGCAACAGGAAGGTGCGGGCGTCCAGGTTGCCCGACTCAGGGTCGACCAGGCCCCCTAAGAAAATCCAGTCGCAATGCTCGCAACCGCTCGAAAAGCGCCAGCGGCCGTTGAAGGTGTAACCACCTTCGACCGGCATGGCCTTGCCCGTCATCATGTAGGTGGACGAGATCAGGACAGAGGTATCCTTGCCCCAGACATCCTGCCCCGCCTGATCGTCGAACAGCGCCATCTGCCAGTTGTGGCAGCCGATCACGCCGTAGCACCAGGCGGCCGACATGTCGCCCTCGGCCAGCGCCATCAGCACGTCGTAGAAGACATTGGGATGCATCTCGTAGCCGCCCCAGCGCTTGGGCTGAAGCACCCGGAACAGGCCGGCGGCCTGCATTTCGGCGATGGTTTCCGCCGGGAGACGGCGCTGCCGGCCGGATTCCTCGGCGCGCGCCTTAAGGGCCGGGATCAACGCCCGCGCCCGCCGCAGGATTTCCTCCGCCGTCGGCACGATTGCGATGATTTCAGCTTCGCTGCTACCGTCCATAGCCAGTCCTCGATCTTTCCGGTCCCCTGCCGACGCCAACACCGCCGGCCTTTAACTGTTGTGGCGGATGATGGTCGCCGGGGTCGGGGGCTACATCGTCTAACCGGACTAACCGAGGATTCCCGCGCCAATGGGGCTGTCAGGGCCGGGACAGGAACGCTTCGATGACCGCGGCGGTCTCCTGCGGCCGCGAAACGATGAACATGTGCCCGTCCTCGATCATCTCCAGGTGCGCCCGGGGGATGAGCGAGGCCAGGATCCGGCCGTTGATGGGCCGCACCAGTTGATCGTCGCTGCCCATCAGCACCAGCGTCGGCTGCCTGATCAGGGGCAGCCAGGGCAGGCTGGTCCAGCCGCTCATGGCCAGCAATTGCAAGGCATAGCCGAGCCCGCCGGTGCCGGTCATCCCCTGAAAATGCTGGTCGACCAGGCCCAGATCCCGGCCAAAGGCGCCGCCATAGATCTTGGCGGCATTGCGGCGCAGGTAATCCCTGTCGTAGTAGCGCCGCGGCGTGACGAGCTTGAGCATCGTCGAGAGCGACCCCGGCACCATCAGGACGCCGGGCGAGGTTGCCGCCAGCACCAGCCGGCGGCACAACCGGGCATGGTTGAAGGCGAATTCCTGGGCCACCCCCCGCCCCAGGACACGCCGGCGGCATCGACCCGGTCAAATCCCAGCCTTTGGACGATCCGCGCGCCCAGGCTGGCGATGCTGCACGGGCGATAGGGCAAAAGGGGCAGCGGCGATTTGCCGATGCCGGGGACATCGAAGATGATCGCCGTCCGCCCGGTCAGGGCATTCAGGAACGGCCGGGCCAATTCCCAATTGGCGCCGATGCCGTTGAACAGCAGCAGAGGGGGCTGGCCGGATGCCCCCTCCTTGACGGCGACACACAGCTTCTGGCCGCCCACGTCGATTTCGCGAACCTCGATTTCGCTTTCACCCGCTGCTACATCGTCCACGCCGCCCCGCCTTTCCTTTATCGTGCCCGCGCCATCGGCAGCACAGGCTATTTCTCGTAGACATAGGTCCCCGGTGCCGGTGTCGTGGCCGGGTGTGCGTCACTGCCCAGCCGCGACGGCGCCGCGACCGTCTCGCGCGACCTGGTCTCGAGCCATTCCCGCCAGTGCAGCCACCAGCTTCCGCCACGGCGCTCGGCATCGGCCAGGAACTGGTCGGCATCCTTGTGCGCGATCGTGCCGGTCGAGAACGAGGCCTTGGGGTTGGTCGGCGGGTTCAGCAGGCTTTGCAGATGGCCGCTGTTCGAGAGGATGAAGGTGGTCTTCTCGCCCAGGATCTTGGCAGTCTGGAACACGGATTTCCACGGCGTAATGTGATCCGTTACGCCGGCGACGACATAGCTGTCGGCCTCGACCTTGCCCATGTCGACGGCCGCGCCGTTCAGCGTCAGCGCACCGGCATTGACGAAGGGGTTGGAGAAATAGAAATCCAGATAGTCGGCATGCAGCCGGGCCGGCAGCCTGGTGGTGTCGGCATTCCAGTACAGGATGTCGAAGGCCGGCGGCTTGTTACCCATCAGGTAATTGTTCACCCAGTAGTTCCAGATGAGGTCGTTGGGCCGCATCCAGGCGAACATCCGCGCCAGGTCATGGCCGTCCAGCACGCCGCGCAGGCTCGAGGCCTTCTTGGCGGCCGCGACCGTCTGCGGCGTGATCAGCACGCCCAGGGTCGAATCGCCCATCGTCTGGTAGTTCAGCACGCAGACCGCCAGCACGATGTTCTTCACCTTTGCCTGCCGGCGCGCCGCGAGGGTGGCCGCGTAGGAGGCCGCGGTGATCCCGCCCGAGCACGAGCCCATCAAGGTTACATCAGGGCTGCCGGTGATCTCGCACACCGCGTCGATCGCCTCGTCGAGGGCGGCGACGTAGGTATCCAGTCCCCAGTCGCGCTCGGCCGCGGTGGGATTGCGCCACGAGACGCAGAAGGTCTGGATGCCGCTGGAGAGCAGGTAGCGCACCATGCTCTTATCGGGCGAGAGGTCGACGGCATAATATTTGTTGATCTGCGGCGGCACGATCACCAGCGGGCGCTGTTTGACCGTCTCGCTCAGCGAGCCGTACTGGATCACCTCGATCAACTGGTTCTTGAACACCACGGCGCCGGGGGTATTGGCCAGGTTTTCGCCGACCTTGAAGGCGGTCAGGTCGACCTGCGAGGGCAGGCCGCGATTCTTGGCCAGGTCGCGGGCGAAATTCTTGGCGCCTTCCCACACGCTGACGCCGCCCGTGTCCAGGGCCTGCCGCAGGGCGGCGGGATTGGTCAGCAGGCCGTTGGTCGGGGCGACGGCATCGATCAGCATGGTCGTGACGAGTTGCGCCCGGCTCTTGTCGAGATCGGAGAGGCTGGTCTGTTCGACAAAACCGCCGACGGCGTCGCCCATGGCGAAATAGCCCTGCATCAGGCGGCGATGCAGCGGGCTGGCGGTCCAGGTCTTGTCGGCGAAGCGCTTGTCGCCCGAGGCGGGCGCCTTGTCCGACTTCCCGCCGATGACCTTGCGCAAGTCACCGGCAAAGCGCCCGGCCTGGCGGCCGGCGATCGCCGGGTTGGCGGCGACTGCCTTGAGGATCGCCTTGGCGCCCTGGACGAAATCCTCGGGGCGCAGGTTGATGAGCGGGTTGAGCGCCAGGGTGTGGCGCGATGCCCGCTCCGGCGTGTCGTCGTCGGGCGCGGGGGCTGGGCGTTTCCGTTTGATCATGGTCGTTGCCGTTTCTTTTGGTGTTGAAGGGCGAGGCTTGCCGGCCATCGCTTACCTGACGCCAAATTGCCGGTTTCGGGCGGGCCCAGAAAGGTGCCGACCGGCGTCTTTTAGGGTTGTATCTGGCCAGCGGCGCCCTGGAGGTGCGGGACGGCCGCCATGTCGGGGGTGGCGCGGAAGTCGCGCGGCGACCGGCTGGTCCAGCGGCGGAACGCTTGGCGGAAATTGGCGGCATCGCTGAAGCCCAGCGCGGCGGCGATATCCTCGACCGTCATGGCGGTGGTGCGCAGGTATTTGGCGGCGATCTGGGAGCGCGCTTCGTCCAGCACTTTCTGGAACGTCGTGCCTTGAAGGCCGAGCTGCCGGCGCATCGAGCGCGCCGGCATCTTCAGCGCCCCTGCCGTTGCCTCGAGGCCGGGCGGGTTGCTGAGATCCTGGAGCAGGATCGACCGCACCTTGCCGGCGATGCCCTGGCGCTGCATCAGATCCGCCAGCAGGTCGTCGCACAGCGGGATCAGGGTGGCATAGGTCTGCCGGTTGCCCAGCGGCGGCGGCACGTCCAGCCAGCTTGCATCATAGGCCAGGGTATTCGTCGGCTGGCCGTAGCGCACCAGGCACCCCACCGCTGTCGAGAGCGTTGGGGGTCCCGCCGGCGCGGGGCAGGCAAGGCCGATGTCGCGGGGGTGAATTGCTCGCCGATGATGTCGCGGTGGAGCGACAGATGGATGCCCATCTGCAGCTCGGCCACGAAGGCATAGAGCGGCGGGTCGAGCCGGGGGTGGGGCACCGGCTCGATCGTCCACAGCGCCGTCCCGTCACGCTCGGCAAACGAGATGCTGGTCGCCGGTGTCGCCAGCAGGTGATACCGGGCGGCGAATTCCATGGTGCGCCGGGTGTTGGTGCTGCACAGCATGGCGTAGCCATACATGCCATAGGCCGAAATATGGATCTTCGAGCCGATGCGGAAGGCCAGCAGCGGATCGTGGGACAGGCGCATGGCATTGCCGTAACAGGACATCAACTGGCTGAGGGAAATCCGTGTCGACGGCGACGCCAGGTCGTCAACGGCGATGCCGGTGCCGCGCAGAACCTCCTGCGCCGGGATTCCCGCAGCCGTCAGGAGATCCAGGGTCACCGCCACCTTGGCCGGCGGGTGGACGCGATCTTCGAAACCTGCCCCGAGCAGATCGTACCCGATTTCTGCCAAGTTCCTTCCCCCGGCGGTCTGGGCCAGGCTTCCAGATCATGGCGCCTCGCTCTCCTGGAAAGCTATCACACCCCTGCGGATAGAAGATGGCAAGGGACAGTGCATCCCCTGCAAGCAGACGATGCACACTTGCCCAGATGGCCCAAGATCGGCTCTATTTCGCTCCAGGTGCGGCTCGCGCAAGGTTTTGGCGCCGCATCAGTTCGAGGATTTGCCTGCGATGACCGACACCTGCGCCCTGCCCGCCACCCCGGCCCTGGAAGAGACGGTTCCCGCCGAACTTGCCGCTGCCTTCAAGGCCGCGATGCGGCGCCTGGCGGCCACGGTCACCGTGGTCACCACAGGCAATGCGGACGAGCGTCACGGCATGACCGCCACCGCCGTGACCTCGGTCACCACCAACCCGCCGGCGCTGCTCGTGTGCGTCAACCAATCGGCCAGCCTGCACCCGGTGATGGCGACGGGCACCCGCTTCTGCATCAACCTGCTGCACAGCGGCCACGCCGACGTGGCCAGCGCCTTCGGCGGCAAGCTGACCGGCGCGGCGCGCTTCAGCGCCGGCGAGTGGGCGCAGAACGACCAGGGCGTGCCCTATCTGGTCGATGCCCAGGCCAACCTGTTCTGCCGGGTCGACGCCCTCATGCTCTACGGCACCCACACGATCTTCGTCGGCCGGGTGGACGAGGTTCGCCTGCATGGCGAAATCGCCCCCTGATCTACCAGGACGGTCGCTACGTCATGGCGAGTTGAGATGGCCGACGGTCACCATGATCACGCGCATCACGGCCATGATCACCACGATCATGACCATGGGCACGATCATCACGACCATAGCCACGGTGGCCATGGCCACAGCCATGCTCCGGCGGACTTCGGCCGGGCTTTCGCCATCGGCATTTCGCTCAACCTGGGCTTCGTCATCGTCGAGGCCGCCTACGGCCTGATCGCGGGCTCGCTCGCCCTGGTTGCCGACGCCGGCCACAACCTGTCGGACGTGTTGGGCCTGGTCATCGCCTGGATCGCCGCGACGCTGGCCAGGCGCCGCCCTTCGGCGCGGCGGACCTACGGCATGAAGCGCAGTTCGATCCTGGCCTCGCTGACCAATGCCGTGCTGCTGCTGATCGCCGTCGGCGCCATCGTGTTCGAGGCCGTGCGCCGGCTGGACAACCCGGCCCCGGTGGCCGAGACGACGGTGATCGTGGTCGCCGCCATCGGCATCGCCATCAACCTGGGCACGGCCCTGCTCTTTGCCCGCGGCCGCAAGGGTGACATCAACATCCGCGGCGCCTATCTGCACATGGCAGCCGATGCCGCCGTCTCCCTGGGCGTGGTCGTCGCTGGCTTCGCCATGATGGCGACCGGCTGGCTGTGGCTCGACCCGCTGGTCAGCTTAGGGATAGCCCTGGTGATCGTGCTGGGCACCTGGGGCCTGCTCAGGGAATCGATCGACCTCGCCCTCGACGCGGTACCAGCCGGCATCGACGAGCAGGCGGTCAAAGCCCATCTCGCCGCCCTGCCCGGCGTCACCGCCGTCCACGACCTGCACATCTGGGCCATGAGCACCACTGAAACCGCCCTGACCGCCCACCTGGTGCGGCCCGGCCACGCTGTCGACGACCTCTTTCTGGGCAAGGTCGCCGACGAACTCCATGGCCGTTTCCGCATCGGCCATGTCACCATTCAGATCGAGGCAGGAAACGGTGACCCTTGCCGGCTGGAGCCGGCCGAGGTGGTGTGAGGCCCGCACCGATGATCGGGTTTCACGATACCTGGCTGCCGCAGATCATTGCGGACCACCGCCGCAAGATTGAAGCGGCGGGGCCCAGAATGGGCTGAGGCGCAAACGTTGCCGCATGAAAAAGGCCGCCCGGAGGCGGCCTCGTTCTTCTCGATCTCCCACACGCAGCTCTTATTCAGCGGCCTTCTTGTGCAGGATGCTATCAAGCTCCTGCCGTGCCGCTAGCCGGTCATCATAGAATTTGGACTTCCCGCGCACCTTAGCCACGATGCGCGGATCCACGCTTCGCTTCCCTGCAAACACAAGCTTGCTGTCGTGTTTGCGGGGGTCGAACGTCGCCTTCTTCGCGCTCACCGTCACCTCCATCGCTACGCTTCATCATCCGAATGGAGCGTATGATACCACGTTTTGCGGCCCAATTTGTCAACGAAGGTTTCTTCAACGGGGTAATCCATTCCCGTCAACACTTCACTTATAAGATTGTGCTTTCCGTCAGTTTTTGGAGGCCCGTTATTGATCTTTCGAACGCGAATGATGTGCTGTGGTCTAAATCGCCGCACCATATAAACCAGATCCAAGAGTACAAGATCCATAACCTTGGACCGGATTTCGTCCGGCAAATATGGACGGCTCATAAGCGGATCCTGGGTTTCGAACGTCTCCATCGTGTCGTCGTCCGAGATGACGACAATGCCAAATGAGAATTCAAAGACTCGATCCGTCTCGTCAATGCATAGCAGGGTCGTATGGAGCATGACCGTTTGCTGGGTCTCGACACTGCGCGCGACCGGCCGCTGGATATCGCATCCAATGCGGGGGTCGTCCGCCATGAGCACCTCTGGCTCAATATCGAATAAGGGAAAGAACATATTCTGCGCGACCACGTGTTGAGTCGGAGCCAATATAGCAGTCAATTTGACGAATTTTTTTGGAAAGATACCGCTGCTGATCGTCATTTCCGCCCCAGCGGCCGTGCTGCGCATAGCAGCTGGCCGACCGTCCATCTGATCAGGCGGGCTATTCCCATGGACGATCAATTTCTGGGGCAAATTGCCGATGATTTGGCGCGCCTGTTCCGTATCGGTCATGTCACAATTCAGGTCGAACAGGGCAATGGCACCCCTTGCCGCCTCGAGCCGGCGGAAGTGGTGTAACCAGACCGTGGCCTGATCTCAGGCTGCGCAAGACCCGGTCGATCACAGGAAACAATCCCAGGTCCGGGCAGGCACCGCTTTCCGGAGGACCGCGTGATCGACAAATTATGGGGCACCCTGGTCGCCTTGGGGGTTGTGGGACGCACCATGCTGCGAAAGCCGCCCCGGCCTGTGTCGATGCCGGAGCGGCTGGCGGCCATGCCGGCGGATGCCCCGCTCGCAGCCCCCCTGACCATCCACTGGGACGAGCACCAGATCCCCTTCATCGAGGCGCAGTCCGATCGCGACCTGGCCGTGGGCCTGGGCCTTGTCCACGCCCACCTGCGCCTGGGCCAGATCGAGATCATGCGCCGGGTCGCCCTGGGCCGGGTTGCGGAGATGATCGCCCCCTGGGCATCGAGATGGACCGCAGCCTCCGCCTGCTGGAGTTGGGCCGCGCGGTGCCGGCAATCATCGACACCCTGCCGCAGGCGACCCGCGACTGGGCCGAAGGCTTCGTCGCGGGTTACAATCATTACCTCGCCAAGGTCGCCGAACTGCCGCCCGAATTCGCCATCCTGGGCCTCGCGCGCGAGCCCTGGAGCCTGGTCGACCTGTTCACCCATGCCCGGCTGATGGCCGTGGATGCCAGTTGGGTTGCCTGGGGCCGCCTGCTGCGCGCCAGGGCGTCCATGCCCCCCGCCGCCTGGGCCGCGCTGTGGCAACGCCTGGTCGCCGGCGGGGCGGCAGCGGGGTTGAGCAACCAGCCGGCCAGCCTGACCGAGCAGGCACTGGCAGCGCTCGCCCGCGGCGGCAGCAATTCGGTCGCCGTCGCCGCGGGTCGCAGCGGCGGCGCCGGCGCCCTGATCGCCAGCGACCCGCACCTGGCCATCGGCCTGCCCAATCCGTGCCTGATCGCCGGGCTGCATTCGCCGCAGACCCAGGCCGTCGGCCTGATGATGCCCGGCATCCCGTTCATGCCGGTCGGCCGCAACCGCTGGATCGCCTGGGGCGGCACCAATCTCTATGCCCAGACCAGCGACCTGTTCGATCTCGCCGGCCTGCCCGCCGGGCAGATCTCGACCCGGCACGAGACGATCAAGGTGCGCGGCGGCGGCACCAGGACGCTGCGCCTGCGCCGCTGCCCGCTGGGGCCGATCGTCTCGGACGGCCGAATGCTGCGGCATGACCGGCCGCTGGCCCTGCGCTGGATCGGCCATCAGCCGACTGACGAACTCAGCGCCATGCTAGGCGTCGCCCGGGCGCGTAACTTTGACGAGTTCAGCCGGGCCGTCGAGGGCATCGCCGTGCCCGGCCTGAACCTGACCTTCGCCGGTGTCGACGGCCGGGTGGGCCAGTTGCTGGCCACCCACGTGCCGCGGCAGCGCCGCAGCCTCGGGCACGACCTGGTTGTGCCCTGGCGACAGCCCTGGGACCCGGCGGACCGGCTGACCAGCGCCGACCTGCCGGTGCGATGCGACCCGGCGGCGGGCTACGTCGCCTCCGCCAACGACCGGCCGCCGGCCGGCGCCGAGGGGGTGGGCCTGTTCTATGCGCCCGACGACCGGATTGCGCGCCTGCGCCTGCTGCTGGGCGGCGGGGGACCGATCACGCCGGGCGATCTGGCTGCCTTGCAGCAGGACGTCGATCATGCGCCGGCCCTGCCCCTGCGCGACCTGTTGCTGGCCGGCCTGGGCAAGGCGCCAAGGCCGGCGCCGCAACAGCGGATCGTCGCCCTGCTGGCCCAATGGGACGGTTGCTATGGCGCAGAATCGGCGGGCGCCACGGCCTTCGAATTCCTTCTGGCGCGGACCGTGTTCACCCTGTGGAAGCGATCGGCGCTCAGTCCCTACGACGCGGTTCGCCGCGCCCGCCCGCTGATCCAGGCCGACCTCGAAGCCCTGCCGCCGGAAATTCTGGCACGGGCCTTGGACAAGGCCCTGGCGCGCCTGGCACGCCGCTGGCCCCGGGATCCGCGCTGGGGCCAGGTGCACCGCCTGCGCTTGCGCCATGCCCTGGGGGCCCTGCCCCGGATCGGCAAATATTTCGGCGCGCCCGACATCCCCGCCGCCGGCTGCAACGACACCGTGAACAAGGCGGCCCACGGCCTCTCCGACAAGGCGCACTGGGCCGGCTTCGGTGCCGCCGCGCGCCATATCTCCGACCTGGGCGACCCGGATGCCAACCAGTTCCTGCTGCTGGGCGGCCAGGACGGCTGGTTCGGCAGCGCCAATTTCGCCGACCAGGTCGCACGCTGGGCCGGCGGGACCTATATCACCGTGCCGCTGCGCCTGGAGGCGGCACAGGCGGGGTTCGGGCACAAGACGACGTTCCGCCCGGCATAGCCGCCTAATGCAGCAGCGTGCTGGGCGGCGTGTCTTCCTCGTCGTCCGCCTCGATCTCGGGGCCGCCGGCCTCCAGCGTGCCGGCCAGGGGGCTGGCCTGGTGGTGGACCAGGCGCCAGTCGCCGTCTTCGCGCACGAAGACATTGGTCGCCGCCAGGGCCTGGTCGTCGATCACCTCGACCAGGATCACCATGGCGGTGGAAGGCCCCAGGATCATGGCCTGTTCGCCGCGCGGCTGGATCTTGGGCGAGGCCGGGTTGCGCAGGATGTCGGCCCAGGATTTCAGCACCATCTCGCGGTCGGTCAGCGGCGGCCAGCCGGGGTGGATGCAGGCAACCGGCGCTCGCACCGCCCACAAGGCCGCCATGGCGCGGGCATCGCGCCGGTGAAAGGCGGCATAGAAGGCGCGATTGGCCGCCAAGACTTGTGCTTCGGTCCCTTCGCTCATGACTTTACCTTTCTGCTGGCGCCAAGCCTGCGCGAAAACCGATGCAAGGGAAACAGCCCGTCGCGGTCATGGGCCGGCCCCGCAAGGCGACAGCACCAGCGGAACGTCATCGGCGACATTACCGGCCACGGTGCCGAGCGGCCGGCACTCGCCGGCAATGCACAGGAGATGATCGGGAACCATGCCCGAGCGGGCCAGCGTCAGCCGGGCCACCGGGGCCAGATGCGGATCGTACTGCCACCAGCCGTCGATCGCTGCGGCATCGGCCGGCGGGTCCATGCCGGCGCCCGAGCCGCGAACCCTGGCCCGGACCAGCTCGAGGCCGGCGGGGTCCAGGTGCCAATCCTCCTGCCATTCGATCTTTTCGATCGAATGGCGCCAGCTCAGGGTGAAATCAGCAACCTCCAGCCGGGCCATCACCGTGCCGCTGAGCAGGGCGATGCACAGGACGGCGGCCATCACGCCGACGGCAGGGTCAGGTCGATGATTTCCAGGCCGCGGGCTCCGGCCGGGCGCTGCCAGATCACCGTGTCGCCGATCGCGGCCCCGATCAGGGCCCGGCCCAGGGGCGACAGATAGTTGATCTTGCCCGCCGCCGGATCCGCCTCGTGCTCGCCGACCAGGGTCACGGCCAGTTCCTCGTCATCCTCGTCGACCGCGACCACGCGAGCACCGAAACGCGCCGTCTCGGGCGGCACGGTCAGGGCGGGAACGACGTCGGCCACCTGAATCAGGGCATCGAGGCGGGATCGCTCGTTCTCCGCCTCCATCCCCTCGGCGCCTTCCAATGCCAGCCGGCGGGCTTGTAACGCCTGAAGGCCGGATGGGGTGATGCGATGGGGCGCGACCGGCGGACGCTCGGCATCGCCCGTGGCGGTGTCGTCCTCGCGGACGAAGGCCCGGCTCATGCCCGCGCCATCGGCGGCGCGGCCCGCCGTGCCGCCATGACCTGCAGCACGATGAACACAGCCGCCAGGGCAAAGCCGATCTCGTCGGTCAGCGGGCTGGACAGGATCAGGCCCAGGGCGCCGCCGATGGCGATCGGCATCTGCCACACCGGCACACGCGTGAAGAAGTAACCGATGGCAACGCCGCCCCACAGGCCGATGGCCACCAGCGCCCGCACGCTGGCATAGGCGATGGCGACCGGGTCCGTGGTCTGCAGCAGCAGGGCGGTGTCATAGACCGCCATGAAGGGCACGACATAGCCGGCCAGGGCGATACGCGTGGCGATCCAGCCGATCTCCATATGTCCCGCCTTGGCGATCGAGGATGCCGCCAGGGCGGCGAGCGCCACCGGCGGCGTCAGGTCGGCCATGATGCCGAAATAGAAGCAGAACATGTGCGAGGCGATCGGCGGCACGCCCATCTGCAGCAGGGCGGGGGCGGCGATCGACGAGGTGATGATGTAGTTGGGGATGGTCGGCAGGCCGGTGCCCAGCACCAGGCAGGCGATCATGGTCAGCACCAGGGCGAAGAACAGGTTGCCGCCCGACAGCGCCACGATGCTGCCCGCCAGGCTCGACGCGATGCCGGTCAGGGTGGTGACGCCGATCAGCACGCCCACCAGGGCGCAGGCGACGCCCACGCCCAGGGCATTGCGCGCACCATCGGCCAGGCTGCTGAGGATCAGCGCCAAGGTCGCCCGGCCGTCGCGCAGGGCAAAGGCGGCAAGGCCCAGAACCAGAATGGCGATGCCGCCGACCGCCTCCGCCGCCACCCCCTGTTCCACCGCCCAGCCGGCCAGCAGGCCCAGGCTGATCCAGAACGCGACGCGCTGGATCATGTTGCCCAGCGCCCCCTTGGCCACCGACTGCCCCAGGATCAGGGCCACCGTGGCGAACAGGCCGATGACGCCGGCAAACAGCGGCGTGTAACCGGAAAAGAGCAAGGTGACCAGGGCCGCCAGCGGCAGCAGCAGGTACCAGCCCTTGCGCAGGGCGGCCAGCACGCTGGGGATCTCGGCCCCGCTCAAGCCCCGCAGGTTCTGCTTGCCCGCCTCCAGGTGCACCATCCAGAAGGCGGAAGCATAGTAGAGGATCGCCGGGATGATCGCCGCGGTGGCGATTTCGGCATAGGCCACCCCCAAGGTCTCGGCCATGATGAAGGCGACGGCCCCCATCACCGGCGGCATGATCTGCCCGCCCATCGACGCCGTGGCCTCCACGGCGCCGGCAAAGGCCGGGCGATAGCCGAAGCGGGTCATCAACGGGATGGTGAACTGCCCCACCGTCAGCACATTGGCGACGCCCGAGCCGTTGATCGTGCCCATCAGCCCCGAGGAGATCACCGCCACCTTGGCCGGCCCGCCCTTGGCCCGCCCGACCAGGCCCATGGAGACGTCGTTGAACAGCTTGATCATGCCGGCATGTTCGAGGAAGGCACCGAACAGCACGAACAGGAAGATATAGGTCGCCGACACGAAGGTCGGCGTGCCGTAGATGCCTTCGGTGCCCAGGTAGAGCTGATCGACCACCTGCTCGAAGGTGAAGCCGCGATGGGCGAGGCCGAAGGGCAGGTGCGGGCCCAGCAGGGCATAGGGGATGAACACGCCGCACATGATCGGCAGGGCCAGCCCCATGATCCGCCGCGAGGCCTCGAAGATCAGCACGAGGGTCAGGCAGCCGGCGACGATGTCGGCCGGGATCGGATCGCCCGAGCGGATGATCAGGTCATGCTCGAACACCAGGTGATAGAACCCCAGGGCGAAGCCCAGGATGCCGAAACCCCAGTCGTACCACGGCACCTTGCGCTCGCCGCCGGCCTGCGGCGTCCAGCCGAACAGCAGGAACACCAGCAGCAGCAGGAAGCCGACATGGATGGAACGCAGGGCGAGGCTGGAGATCGGGCTGAGCGCCGCGGTCCAGATCTGGAACAAGGAGAAGGCGACACCGATGGCAGCCGCCGCCAGTGCCGCCTTCCCCCGAGCGTGCCGTGCCCCGCTGCCGGGTTCTCGCGATCGACGATGTGGAGGTCGCCGCCGCCCTTATCCCGTTCAGCCGATGCCTCGGTCACGCGAACCCCTTCTCCTTGAAGAACTTCAGGGCGCCCGGATGCAGCGGCAGCGGGCCCTTGGCGGCATTGGCGTCGAGCTTGATGCCCTTGGCCGCGGCATGGGCGGCCGCCAGCATCTCAAGGTTGCCGTAGAGCGCCGAGGTCATGCCGTAGGCGAGGTCTTCCGAGACGCCGTCGTGGCTCACCAGCAGGTTCTGGATCGACGCCGTGGGCACGGCCGCGTCCTGCCCGGTATAGGTGCCGGCCGGAATCTCCGCCGCCTGATAGGCCGGGTCACCGACCTTGGCCACGATATCGGCCGGCACCGGCACCACCACGATCGCGATCGAGGCGGCAAGATCCTTGATCGAGCCGACACCCAGGCCGGCCGATTGCAGGGTGACGTCGATCTGGCGGTTCTTCATCAGGTCGACCGATTCCGCGAAAGCGAGATATTCGACCTTGGCGAAATCCTCGTATGTGAGCCCGGCCGCCTTCAGGATGGCGCGGGCGTTCAACTCCGTGCCCGACTTGGGCGCGCCGACCGAAATCCGCTTGCCCTTCAGGTCGGCCAGAGTCTTGACCCCGCTCTCGGCGCTGGCGACGATCTGGACATAGTTGGAATAGATGGCGGCGATCAGGCGCAGCTTGTCGAGCTTGGCCTTGAACCCCGCCTCCTCATTGCCGGCAAAGGCCTGGCTCGCGGAATCGGCCAGGGTGAAGCCGATTTCCCCCTGGCCCTTCTGCAGCAGATTAAGGTTCTCGACCGAGGCCTTGGTCGCCTGGACGCTGCTCTTGGCGCCGGCGACGGTCTTGTCGATCGCCCCGGCCAGGGCGACGCCGATCGGGTAATAGGCGCCCGATGTGCCCCCGGTGAGGATGTTCACGAAGGTCTCGGCCCGGGCACCGCGCAGGCCCAGCACGCCAAGGGTGACAAGGCCGGCCCCGGCGCCGAGCAGGATACGCCGATCGATTACACTGCGTTCCATGGGCTTTTCCCCTTATGTCATGGCGCATCTGGTGGCGCCGTTGAAGGGTTGATCTTGGGGACTAGGCTCCTGCGCCGCAAGCCCTTGGGTGTGGCGGCGATCATAGACGGCACATGCCGCCCATGATTTTCTGATTGCGTCACGCGGATTGAGGTCCATGCGCGCTCGGTCGACTTCCCTGGCACTGATCCTGGTTCTTGGCCTGATGGCACCGGTCCAGGCCGATGAACGCGGGTCCCGCGGGGCCGGCTGGGGGGCGGCGCCGGCAATCGACCAGGCACCGCTGCCGAAGTTTCCCGGGCGCGGCGCCCCGCCGGCCGGCCGGCCCGACCAGCGCGCCCGGCCCCAGCCCGAAGGCCAGGTCGACGCCGTCCCCCTGCCGCTGGCCGCCATCGGCGTGGTCGACTCGCCCGACAGTTTCTGCACCGGCACGGTCATCGGCCGGCGCGCCGTCCTGACCGCGGCGCACTGCGTCTTCGACCATTACGGCAACGTCCGCACGCCCGACAGCTTCATGGCCGGCCATGGCGACAACGGCGACGTGATCGAGGCCGAAATCGTCGAGGCTTTCGTCCCGCCCAGCTTCAACCTCGACCGCTTCAACGACACCAACGAGATCGACGGCCTCGACTGGGCGATCCTGGAACTGGACCGGGATGTCGGCGATGTCACCGGCATCGTGCCGGTGGCCGGCTTCGACCGCTCGGCGCTGAAAGCCTATAGCGGCGGGACCCGCGTCTTCGTCCAGATCGGCTATGGCGAGGAGGACGGCGACCGGGTCACCATCCGCCGCGGCTGCACCGTGATCGAGGCCTGGGACGACAATACCTTCGGCCACGATTGCGGCAGCGTGCAGGGCGACTCGGGCGGCCCTGACCTGGCGCTGATCGACGGCCGATGGGCGATCATCGGCATCGAATCGGCCGAGATCGACACCGACCAGACCAAGGGCATGGACATGGCCGTGGGCGCCCGCGCCTTCGCCCGCGAAGCGGCAAAGCACGCGAACTGAACCCCTATTGGCGCGCCAGAATGACCGTGGTGCAGCCCGGGGCACCGGTGATCCGGCCGCCCATGGCCTTGCCGTCGGTCGTCACCTCGAGATCGACGCCCACCATGACATAGCCCGGCGGCCGCTCGATCCAGGCCTCCGGGTACAGCGACAGATAGCGGTCGCCCGGCTGTGGGGCCGCACCCGACACGCTGAAGCTGCCCGAGGGCACGCCCGGATTGCCGCGCATGGCATAGAAATGGACGATCCCGCCGATCGTCCCGCCCGAGGGCGGCGTGATATCGAGATCGACACCGGTCTTGCCCTGGGCGCAGGTATAGACGCCCCGCCACGAGCCGACGAAACCCGTCGAGCGATCGGGCTTGATGGGGGTGGTGGCCGGCGGGGGGCCGGCCGACGGGGGAGCAGCCGGCGGCGGCGGCGCCGGTTCGGGGGCCGGCTCAACCTCGGGCGCCGGGGCCGGCTTGGCCCCGCTTCCCGACATGCCGCCCAGAAACCCGCCCTGGGCCCAGGCCAGCGGTGCTGCCGCGAGGACCGCCGTCAGCGCCAGGGGGCCGGTGATTCTCTGTAACATTCGTCGCGACAAGGTTCCACACCCCATGGTTGACGCTTACACACCCTGCTATGTGCCCGATCCAGCAACGAATTTCCATGATCATGGCATGCTCGGGCAATATTGTCCCGGCCGACCAGCGACGGCCGCTTGACGGCAAATATCGACGGTCCATAAGCTGACGCATGGCCCGCTCGGACGCGGCGATTGTGCCGTGGTGTGTCGCCGATCATATCTGGGGAATGGGGCAGTGTGGTCTACTGACGTTCATCCCATGAACGTCAATGAGGGGGAGAGCAAGAATGCGCATCGGAGCGGTCGCGATTGCGACACTGATGGCCACGGGCGTGGCACTGGCGGCGGCGCCCGCCTTCGCCGAATACAAGGTTTGCAACAAGACCAAGCTGACCACCTCGGTCGCGGTCGGTTATTACGACGACAAGACCGCTAACGGCGTCGAGGACGGCGTCTGGGTCTCCGAGGGTTGGTGGAATGTCGAGGCCGGCAAGTGCGCGGACCTGATCAAGGGGCCGCTGAAGGTCCGCTACGTCTATGTCTATGCCGAGCATCCCGACGGCAGCGGCTGGAGCGGCGACTCGAATTTCTGCGTCAAGCAGGCCGAGTTCACCATCCGCGGCAACGAGAATTGCGAGCGCCGCGGCTTCGAGACCAAGGGGTTCTCGGAGGTCGACACGGGCGCGGACGGCAAGTCCTACACCACCAACCTGACCGACTGAGCCCTTGCCCTCCCATCCCGCCCGGGGTGGGAGGGCATCAGGCCGGCGGCAGGTGGCGCTTGGTCTTGGCGGTGGCCACGGCGGTCAGGGGATCTTCCGGCCACGGATGCTTGGGGTAGCGCCCGCGCAGGTCCGAGCGGACCGCGCCATAGCCGTTGGCCCAGAAGCTGACCAGGTCCTGCGTCACCTGCACCGGCCGCCCGGCCGGCGACAGCAGGTGCAGGGTGACGGGCACCCGCCCCCTGGCCACGGTGGGTGTCACCTGCGCCCCGAACATTTCCTGCAGCTTGACCGCCAGCACCGGGGCGGTGCCGTCGCCGTAGTCCAGCGCATGGCGGTTGCCCGACGGCACGGTGAGGTGGCTGGGGGCTTCGGCTTCCAGGGCCTGGCGCTGCGGCCAGTCGAGGCTGCCGCTTAAGATCGCCTCGAGATCCAGCCGGCGCACCGCGTCGAGCCTGGTCACCCCGTCCAGATAGGGGCCTGCCCAGGTCTCCAGGCCCGCCAGCAAGGCAGCCGCCGACCAGTCCGGCCAGCGCGCCGCGTCCTGGGCGTGGAGGAAGCGGACGCGCGCCAGCAGGGAGCGCGCGGCCGGCGACCAATCCAGGCAATCGAGGCCCCGGGCCCGGATAGCCTCGACCAGGGCCGCGGCAACGGCGTCGCGCGGCGGGTCGGGCCAGAGCGTGTCATCCAGGACGATGGCCCCCAGCAGGCGGCGACGGCGAGCCCGCACGCCGCCCACCGTGGCATCGAAGGCGACCGCCGCCTCGGTCGCAATATCATCGGCGAAGATTTCCTCGACCAGCGCGTGGTCCAGCACGGCGGCGAGATAGACGCGGCCGTCGCGACGGGCACCGTCCAGGCTGGCGATCGCCAGCCATTCCTGGGCTGCCAAGGGCTCGCCGGGGTCGAGCTTCGCCCCCTGGCCCGAGGCCATCAGGTAGAGCCCGCCGCCACCCGGCCGCCGGCGCGCCACCCGCTCAGGATAGGCCAGCGCCACCAGCCGGCCCAGTGCCGCCCGGTCGTCGGGCGCCCTGGCATCGATCTTGAGGCGCCGGCACCATTGCGCCGCGGCCTGGGCCAGCTGACGGACCAGGCCGCGATCGACGTCATTGCCGCCCCGCCCCGAGAGCGCGTCCAAGCGCAGCACAAGGTCGCCGTCCCGCTGGTCACGCCCGCGTTTCACCGGATCGCGCCCTTCGATCAGGGCGGCGAGCCTTGCCGCCATGGCGCCCAGCCCCAGGCGGCGGCCCTCGATCATCAGGTGGCCCAGGCGCGGATGGGCGCCCAGGCGGGCGATGGCGCGGCCGTGATCGGTCACGCGGCCCTGCGCGTCGAGCGCGCCCAGGCCCTGCAACAGGCCGCGTGCCTGGGCAAAGGCGCCGGCGTTGGGCATATCGAGCAGGCGCAGGTCGCCTGGACGCTCGACGCCCCACAGGGCCAGGTCGAGGGCGACCGGCGCCATGTCGGCGCGGGCGATCTCGGGCGGCGTGTGGGGCAGCAGGGCGCGGTGTTCCGCCTGCGTCCACAGGCGCAGGCACAGGCCGGGGCTGAGCCGCCCGGCGCGGCCGCGCCGCTGTTCGGCCGAGGCTTGCGAGATGCGGGTGGTGACAAGCCTGCCCATGCCGGTGCCGGGATCGAAGGCGCCGATCCGGGCGATACCGGAATCGACGACCACGGTCACACCCTCGATGGTCAGGCTGGTCTCGGCGATATTGGTCGCCAGCACCACCTTGCGCGTGCCCGCCGGCGCCCGCGCCAGGGCACGGTCCTGCACCGCCAGATCCAGGTCGCCGTGCAGCCGGTGCAGGACGACGCCGGGCGGCAGGCCGTCCTCGATCAGGGCCGCGCTGCGCTCGATCTCGGCCTTGCCCGGCAGGAAGGCCAGGATGTCGCCTTGCGCCTTGGCCAGGGCCTGCCGCACGGCGCGGGCGACCAGGGGTTCGACCGGTCCCTCCTCCCGCCGTTCCAGCCATTCGACCGTCACCGGATAGGCCCGGCCTTGCGAGCGGATCACCGGCGCGCCGCCCAGCAGGGCCGCAACCGCGTCGCCGTCCAGGGTCGCCGACATCACCAGCAGTTTCAGGTCCGGCCGCAGCGCCTCCTGGGCTTCGAGGGCGAAGGCCAGGCCTAAATCGGCATCGAGGCTGCGCTCGTGGAATTCGTCGAACAGGACGGCCACGACCCCCTCAAGGCCGGGGTCGTCGGCGATCAGGCGGGTGAACAGGCCGTCGGTGACGACCTCGATCCGGGTCTTGGGGCCAACCTGGGTATCGAAGCGCACGCGGTAGCCGACCGTCTCGCCGACATTTTCGCCCAGTTGCTGGGCCATCCGCCGCGCGGCGGCCCGGGCCGCCAGGCGCCGCGGCTCCAGCATGATGATGCGCTGGCCCTTGGCCCAGCCGGCCTCCAGCAGCGCCAAGGGTACGCGCGTGGTCTTGCCGGCGCCCGTGGGCGCCTCGAGCACCACCGCCCGCTCGCGCGCCAGGGCGTCGAGCAGCGAGGGCAGGACATCGTCGATGGGCAGAAGGTCCATGGGCCGACGACCATACAAGAGGCCGTGGGTAGCCGCACGCCTATCGTGCGTCCTTCGAGACGGCCCTGCGGGCCTCCTCAGGATGAGGAAAATTGTTATGGCAAAAAGACTGTCCTCATCCTGAGGAGGGCGCATAGCGCCCGTCTCGAAGGACGCACCACGCCGGTGCCATGCCCCGTCTCAGGCGGCCGAGGCCGGCCGGATCGTCTCTTCGGTGCTGGCATCGCGGAAGGTCACGGCGACCACGGTGACATTGTCCGGGGCGCCGGCCTCCAGGGCCAGGTCGATCAGCTTGTTGACCGCGACATCGACCGGGTGTTCGGCCAGGGCGGCGACGATGTGCGCCGCCTCCACCACCTTGCTGAGCCCGTCCGAGCACAGCAGGAAGATGTCGCCGGGCTGGATGCGGTCGTTCACCTTGTCCAGCATCACCCGGTCGGCGGCGCCCACCGCCCGCGTCACCACATTGCCGCGCGGGTGGTGTTCGGCCTGCTCGGGCGTGATCATGCCCTTGTCGACCATCTCCTGGACCAGGCTGTGGTCGCGCGACACCTGTTCGAGTTGGTCGCCGCGCAGGCGGTAGACCCGGGAATCGCCCGCCCACAGGCAGGCGAAATGATCGCCGAAGGCGAGCAGGACGGCGGCAGTCGAGGCGATGGTGCGGTCCGGCCCGGCCTTGTAGCGCAATTGCGAATTCACCCGGGTGACCGCGGCGCGCACCTCGGCCAGCAGGGCGCTGGCGCTGGGCGGCGGGGTCAGGGCGGCGAGGGAGGCGACGATGCTGCTGCTGGCGACCTCGCCCGCGTCATGGCCGCCGACCCCGTCGCACACCGCCCACATGCCCGCTTCCGGACGCACCAGATAGGCGTCCTCGTTCAGCTTGCGCCGGCAGCCGACGTGGCTGGCCCCGGCCGAAACAGTGACCAGCCCCGTCATGACGTGCCCTCCCAGGCGCCATCGAGAAAGGCGGCAAAACGCGCCGCCGCCGGCAAATCGCCGAAGGTTATCATGCCGGGGGACATGGTGGCGGACCCCAGGGTCCAGAACAGCGCCGCGACGGGGGGCAGCGGCAGCAGAACCGCCAGGGCCTGCGACAGGCTGACGGCGGGAATGAAATGATTACTCGGCGCCGGCGGGGGCGGTTCCGTAACCGCCAGGGCCGCCACGCCCTCATCCAGCGCCTCGAAGCTGCCCTCGGGGCCCAGGGCATCGAAGATCAGCGCCTCGGCCCCGGGCAGCCAGGATTCGGCGGCGGCCAGGGCGGCCAGCGGGCTGGTCTGCGCCGGCAGTTCGGTGGCGATGGTCAGGGGGAAATAGCGCCCGACCCGGTCGACGCTGGGGCGAAGACGCCGACCACCGTGCCATCCCCGGCGACCCCTGCGCCCAAGGCAAAGCGCCAGAACGGGCTGACCAGATAAAGATCGGTAAAGCGTTCCCCCAGAACCCCCGACGCGGCAACCATGCCTTCGTTGAGGAAGCGGTCCCAGCGATCGATGAATTGGCTCGACAACCGGCGTTCCACGAAATCCCCGCGCGCCGGCAGCTTGCCATAAAGGCCTGCGATGGGCGGCGGCCGGCCCTCCTCGGCCGGCACGACGTCAGACGTTACGGCCGGCGCGGCGGGCGCCGGTTCGACCTGGGAACCTGGGACGATCACAGGCTCGAGGGGCACTTGAAGCTCCTGATATCGGGAAGCTTGAAGGGATAAAGGCTGCCGCTCGCGGTAATTCGGTAGCTGACGAAACGCCCGCCGACGGTGAAGCGCAAGGTCCGGGTCGGGTTGTCGCCCGATCCCGACATGGACGCCTTGTCGAACAGGCGGAAGGCGGCCCACGATCCTTGCGCACTGATCGTCTCCGGGATCGCCGGCAGGGCCGGATCCAGGCTGGCCGGGGTCAGGGTCAATTGGGCGAAACCACCACCCATCGCCGCCGGCCAGGTCAGGATCGTCGGCCGCCCCGCGCTGCCGTTATAGGTCATGGCCACGCCGTCGATCTCCAGCTTGGCCTCGGCGACCGATGGGTCGAGCGCGATCGGCTCAACGGTGTACTGGAACTGCAAGCCCTGGCCCGCGGGCGAGAAGGCATCACGGATCCTTGCGGCCGAACGGAACTGAGCCAATGTGGTGGCGGCAATGCCTAAGTTTTGCGCCGCCCCCTGCTTCAGGGCCCAGGTCGACCCGGCGGTATCGACGTAACCGGCCAGGTTCTGCTTGAAGAAACCGTCGATCAGGCCGTTGGGCGCGAACAGGGCCTGGAAATCGCTGACCGGGACATCGGTCGAGGCGCCGGGCGTGAACGGATACTTGTTCTTGAGCGCGGTGGTGCAGCGGTTGACGACCGTGGCGCTCCAGCTTTCGTTGATCTGGGCCCTGGTGGTCGAGACCTGGGCCGCCTGGCCGCCGGCCGCCGCCGCCGACAGCCAGTTCGACAGGGGCGGGCCCAGGCGATCGGCCAGGATCTGCACCTGCTGGGCGGCGGCGGCACCGCCCGACGCACTGCCGCCGCCGGCCCGCAACTGGTTGAGCTGGTCGAACAGTTCCTTGAGGCCGGCAATGGCTTCGTCCACCGGCGCAACACCACCGGGGCCGGCCTTGACCTGGTCGCGCAGGAAGCGGAAATGATCGCTGACCCGTTCGCCGGGCTTGGGCCCGTCGGCCGGGCCGACCGTCGGCGTGCCCAGCAGGCCGCCCACGGCGCCGGCCGCCTGGCCTGCCACGCCCTCGGTCGGCAGGGCGGAAGCGTCGGGCAGCGGCGGGGCGCCGGGGATGCCGCCGGCGGGTGCCGCGGCCGGCGCCGGCGGCACCAACCCCAGGTCGGTTTCCTTGGCAACCGCCGCGGTCACCAGCTTCATCGGGCTGTCGGGCGCCGACATCTTGGCCAGGATCGGCACCACCGCGTCGCTGCCGCCGTCCAGCGGCTTCAGCCGCAGGCCGCGCAGCAGCTCGTCCCACTTGGCGATGAACTCGTCCTCGTACTGGGCGACGACTTCGCCCTCGAGCTTGGCCAGTGCGGCCGGCGATTGCGCGGTTTCCACCGGCAGGCCGATCACCCAGCTATCGGCCGTCGCCTCGCGGACATATTTGGGCACCAGGGTGAGGAAGACCTTGTAGAAGCCGTCATAGGTGTAGAAGCCGGGCATGGTCACCTTGGACGGCGGGTTGCCGGCAAAGGTGTCGTAGACATCGTCGAGCAGCCGCCCGCCCTTGTCGCCCAGCTTCCAGAACGGCAGTTGGGTGACGGCGCTGGCCTGCTTGATGCGGAAATAGATGCGCTTGGCCAGGGGCTCGCGCGTCAGCACGTCGCCCGCCTGCTGGGTCAGGTCGGTGTTCTCCGTGACGGCGCCCAAGGGCCGTTCCATCAGCGAATCGGCATGGGCAACGAGACGGGTTACCGCGTCCTGGTACTGCGCCCCGGCATAGGTCTTCTTCCAATAGGCATCGAAGGTGTCGTGGATCAGCTTGGGATCGGACGGGCCGGTGCCGGCCAATACCCGGTAGGCTTTCAGCACGGCATAGAGCGCTTCCGGGTCGTTCATCGACTCGCGCAGGCGCTTCTCCAGGATCAGCAGCAGGCGCGGCCGGAACGCGCCTTCCAGGGCACGGTGATAGGCCTCGTTGGCCTGCTCGCGCAGGGCCTCGCCCTGGTAGAGGCCGAAGCCATAGGTGATCGGCGTCGCCTGGCCCGCCACGTCGAGACCCGACAGCGCGCGCAGCCGGTTCAGCAGGTCGAGGAGACGGCTCATGTTCTGTTCGGCCGTCGGCTCGTCGACCACAGTGAGGTCGACGCTTTTTGACGTTTCATTATAGGCCGCGATCGCGGCGTCATATTCGGCGACCAGCTTGCGGTTGTTCATGTAGGAGAGCGCCCAGGCCCCCAGCAGGGTGACCGTGACGAGGCCGGTCAGGCCATAGACGATGCGCGCCGTCCATTTGCGCCGGCGTTCCGACTTGGCGTCCTGGCCCACCAGGCCCGCCTCGTTGAACATGACCACCCGCATCAGGCGGTTGAGGAAGTAGCTGCGGCCCGGGCCGGTGAAGGCCGGCAGGCGCTGGCGGTCGACGCCGAACTGGGCGGCCATGGCGGCGGCCAGCCGGTCGAACGGCGTGCCGCTTTGCGTGCCCGAGGTGAAATAGACGCCGCGCAGCAGCGGGCGCTCCTCGAACCTGGTGGGCAGGAAGATCGATTCCAGGAATTCCCGGCAGGTGTCCTTCATCGAGGCGAGCTGGCTGGGGAAACCATAGGCCAGGGTGCGGCGTTCGATGTCACGCTCGGCCTGGAGGCGGTCGACCATGCGCTCGTTGAGGCGCGCCACAAGCAAGTCGAGTTCGCCCGAGAAGCCGGTCACCGCCGCCTCGCCCTTGCCGGTATCGAGCGGCAGCGTGAAGCCCAGCACCTGTTCGCGCTCGGTCTTGCCCAACTCGTCGAAATATTCGACGAAGCCGGCCAGCAGGTCGGCCTTGGTGAACAGGACATAGACCGGCATGCGCGTGTTCAGCCGGTCGTGCAGTTCGGCGATGCGGGCGCGGACGGCGGCGGCATGGGCCAGGCGTTCGTCATGGGTGGCCGACAGCAGGTCGAGGATGCCGATGGCGACGATCACGCCGTTGATCGGCTGGCGTGGGCGGTTCTTTTTAAGGAGGTCGAGGAAGCCGCTCCAGGCCTTGGCATCGGCGGCGCTGTCGCTGTCCTGGGTGGTGTAACGCCCGGCGGTATCGATCAGCACCGCTTCGTCGGTGAACCACCAGTCGCAGGCGCGGGTCCCGCCGATGCCCGCGACCGCGCCCGGCCGGCCATCCTGCAGCTTGTCGGCCAGCGGGAAGCGCAGGCCGGAATTCACCAGGGCCGTGGTCTTGCCCGAGCCGGGCGGCCCGATGATCGCGTACCAGGGCAATTCGTAGAGATAGTGGCGTCCCCGCCCCTCGGCCGCAGCCGATTTCTTCAGCAGGGCCAGGGCTTCCTCGAAACGGCCCTTGAGCATCTGCACTTCGGCGTTCGAGGCGGCGCCCTTGGTCTTGCCCTTGCCCTTGGCGGAGGCACCATCGGCCGCGGCGGCCTCGCCCCCCTCCTCGGTCAGGCCCTTCTCGAGCTTTTTCTCGGCGATCAGAAAGGCCCGGTACTGGATGCCGTAGTAGGCACCCCAGATCAGGGTCAGGGCGAAGGACATGGCGAGAATATTGATCTCGCTGCCCAGCGGGCGCACGCCGCCGATATCGATATAGGGGCCCAGCACCCAGGCGAAGATCGACAGCAGGATGATGCCGAACAGGGTCCACAGCCAGGTCGAGGTGAGGATGCGCTTCAACACGGCCCGCTACTCCTGCTGGACTTTTTTGAGGATGATCTCGATGCGGCGGTTGCGTTCCTTGTTCTCCGGCGTGTCGTTGGGCGCGACCGGCTGGTCCGGCCCCTTGCCGATGATGGTGATGCGCGCGGCATCGACGCCGTGGCCCACCAGGATGTCGCGCACCCCCTCGGCCCTGGCCCGTGAGAGGTTATAGTTGTTGTTGTAGGGCGGCCGGGTCAGGCGGTCGGCGTCGGTGTGGCCTTCGATGATGATGTCGCCGGGCTCGGTCGCCAGGGCCTTGGCGACCCGGTCGACGATCGGCACATAGGCTTCCAGCAGGTCGGCCTTGGCCGAGGCGAACATGCCCCGCGCCTTGGCCGAGCGCAGGGTGACGCGGATCGCCTGGGCGGTCTCCACCACCTCGACGATGCCTTCCCTGATCTCGGGCTCGAGAAAGCGGGCGATGACCTCGGCCCGGCTTTCCACGTTCGCCGGCGGCGGCGGGGGTGGCGGGGGCGGCGGCCGGACCGGCTCGGGCCGCACGATGCGGGTGGGCGCGGTCGGCGACATCTCGGCAATCGAGGCCAGGGCACGATCGGTCTGGCCGTTCAGCACGAAGGACAGGCCGAAATAGGAAAGCCCTAGGAACAGCAGCGCGCCGGCGGCGATTACCCAGGGCGGAATCGCGCCGCGGATGGTGGCATCCGACGCGTCCAGGCCCTTCCAATGGGGCGAGACTTCCGGCTCGACCTCGCCGCGGATGCGGCGGATCAGGGCATAGAGGCCCTCACGGATCTTGGCATGTTCCGAGGCGCCGCGCGGCAGCACCCGCATCTCGCCCTCGAAGCCCAAGGACAGGCAGACATACATCAGTTCCAGCACGTCGATGAAACGGCCCGGATCACGCTCGCAGCGGCGCAGGATGTCGTAGAAGCGCTCGCCGCCCGTCACCTCGTTGTGGAAGATCGAGATCATCGAGCGGCGCGCCCAGGCCCCGTGCCCGCCCCAGGGCGTCGACAGCACCAGGTCGTCGATCGTCGCGCACAGGGCGTAATGCGCGGCCGACAGGGCATCGGGCTGCAACCCGGTCTGACGGGCGCCGACCTCGAACTGCCGGATCGCGTCGATGGTGCGGGCGTGCAGGCCGTCGACGTCCGATTGCCGGGCGGCACCGCGCACCCTGGTGCACAGGCCCAGCACCGGCGAGGCGGCGGCGACCAGCGGATTCATGCCCGTCGCCACCACCTCGCGCGGGGCATCGGGATCGGCCGGCGGCGGCGCCCCCGGCGCACCCGCCATGGGACCGCCGGCGAGCGGTGCCCCGCGGCCGGCCAGCGGCGCGCCGCCGCCCGGCATCGGGCGGCCGCCGGGCTGGGGCGGATAGGGCTGCTGCTGATAGGGCTGCTGGGGCGGCACGCCGGGGCGCGGGGTTTGCGGCGCGACCGTATCGGGCTGCCGGCCGCCGGGCATCGGCTGAATCTGGGTGCGTTCTTCGTCGCCCGGTTCAGCGAAGGGATTGTCCTTGTCGGCCATGGCGGCGCCTCCCCCCTACCGGCTCACGCCTTGATCGCCCAGAGTTCCATCGCCACCTGCGGGAAATCGCCGGCGAGATGGATGGCGATGCCACCCGAGGTGGCGAGCTGGCCGAAGTACGGGCTGGAACGATCGAGCTCGAAATAGCTGGCACCGGCATGATACGGCACTTCGCGCGGGGCGACCGGCAGGGGCCGGGCACCGATGCCGCCCAACTGCACGTTCACCAGCTCGCGGATCTGTTCGACCGGGCCGATCTTCACCTGGCTGGGGAAGTTGCGGCGCAGCACCTCGGGCGGCATGTCGGCCTTCACGCTCAGGCAGAAGGTCGCGGTCTTGAGCAGGCTCTTGTCGGCGATGACGCCGACCCGCATGCCCCATTTGCGCTCCTGCAGCGGGATGTTGATCGCGGTCTGTTCCAGCACCGCCGACAGCGACTGGCGCAACTCGGTCATCAGGGCGTGGAAGGTGCGCTGCAGATCCTCGTGGCGATAGGTCGGGAAGGTCGGCGGGCGCTTGGCCGCCGCGGTGAAGGTCGCCAGTTCGCCGGCCAGCTCCAGCCCGGTCATGTAGAAGGTCTCGGGGTGCATCAGGTTGCCGGCGCCATAATGGGCAAACAGCGGCTCGTAACGATTGACGATCTGCAGCAGCAGGAAATCCGACAACTGCCCGACGCCGGCCCGGGTGCCGGAAGCCGAGGCACGGGCCGCCAGGGCCTCACCCCTCGTGTGCAGCAGGCCTAAAATCTCTGTAACGAAGCCGATCAGTTGCGGCGAGGCGGCACAGGCCAGCACCGGCGGGATGAAGCGCTCGTCGATGACGATGCGCTTGTCGGCCTGGACCTCGACGATGCGGGTGAGGCCGATGCAGGCGTAACCCGCACGGTCATCGGATTCGAGCAGGTAGCGCAGGCGTGGCCGGCCGACGTTCAGGCCGGCGATGCCCGGCGCCCCGTGGATGGCATCGGTCGCCTCGAATTCATGGGCGGCATAGCGTGCCGGGGTCTCGGCCTTGGGATCGAGGGTGAATTCCGGGGCGCCCGGCTGGCGCAGCGGGATGGCCAGGAATACCGCCTGGTTGCGCACGCTCTCGGTCACTTCCAGCGGGGCCGGGTGATCGGCCTCGTCGGGGATGGCGAAGGGCGTGCCGTCCTCGAACACGCCGGCGGCATTGATCAGCGCCAGCCGCCCGGTCTTCAGCATGTCGCGGTTCAGTGCGAACTCGGTCAGGCCCCAGGCATGGGGCCGCAAGCCGTCGACCCGGCCACGCACCAGCCGTTCGACATAGCGATCGAACTGCTGGAAATGCTGGGTCCGGAGGAACATCCCCTCCGACCAGACGACCTTGTCGTTCCACCCCATCTATCCACTCCCGCGAGGCGCCCCCCGATTACGAGAATCAGAGCCGCCGGATCTGGTCTTCATAGGCCGCAGCAAAAGCGCGCCCGAATATCTTATCAAAATCCTCGTCGAGGCCACCGACGACCTCGCCGAACAGGACCTCGTAGAGTTCCCAGTATTTGTTCTTCTTGCCCCCGCCAATCGAGAAGCCGCCGCCCTCGCCATCGACCTTGGTCTTGATCGTGGCCGGGTCCAGGCGCTTGAGGACCGATTTCATCGCCGTCTGCAAGGCCACCATGACCGCGATCTCGTGGGCTTGCAGGTCGGCGAAGACCTCGCGCGCCGCCTCGACCGGCCCCAGATAGCCCTGGCGCGGCGGCTGCAGCATGGCCGCCAGCGCCTCCTCCAAGGTCACCGCGAACTTCAGCGGGTTGTTGTTGGCCTGGCCGATCATCGTCTGCTCGATGCGGAATTCGTTCTTGAGCTTGGCCCTGGTCTGGATCAGGTCGCGGGCGCCCTCGACCAGCACGCGGAAAATCTGCCCGGCAAGCTGGATCGCCACAGTCGACTCGCCGCCGGGCCGATCGGCTGCCGTCATGCCGGCGCCGGCGAGGAAGACGGCCAGGGCGTCGCCCGCATCCGCCACGGGACCGGCGTGGCTCAAGACCGGCGGCACCACCGGCGACACCGGTGTCGGCGGCGGCAGGGGCGGCGCCTCGTCCACCGCATCGAAGCCGTTGTCGTCGCGGCCGCCGCCCGGCACCGACACCGCGGCGGTGATGGGCTGGGCGACAGGCGGGGAGACTGGCGGGGAGACCGGTTCGGGCTGGTCCAGCCAATCTTCGGGATGACGTCGCGGCGGGCGGGCGGCGGCTTGAACTGGACCGCGCCGTGATCGGCGTGATCGGCCTGGGCGCCGCTGCCGGGCGGCGGCGCCTCGAGATCGAAGGCGGCGAAGGGATCTTCCGTCTCGGCCGAAAAATCGGCGGCCGGATCGACGCGGCCCACCTGGTAGAGGTCGGACTGGCGCGACGGCGGCGGGTCCTGGGACACGGCGCTGTCCAGGCGGAAATCCGATGGCGGCGCACTGCCACCGCCAGGCGGCGGTTCGATGTCGAAGGCAGCAAAAGGATCGTCGACCGGGCCGGCGCCACCGCCGGGATCGTTGCGCAAGCGATCGAAATCATCGAAGCGGCCGGCATTCAGGTCGGCGGCGGCCTGTTCGACCGGCATGGGATAGTCGGGTTCGGCCACCGGATCGGGCTCGATCACCACCACCAGGACATAGCCGCCCAGGATGATCGAATCGCCGTTCTGCAGCAGCACCGGCACCCGCGGGTCCAGCCGCTCGGGCTGGTCGTTCAGGAAGGTGCCGTTGGTCGAATTGTCGAACAGCAGCCAGCCGCCGCGCTCGGGCCGGACCTCGCAATGACGGCGCGAGAGTTTCTGCTCGGGGTCGGGCAGGACGAAGTCATTGGCCTGGCCCCGACCGATCGCAGCCCCCGACGGCGGCACCACATAGCGTGGCGGCAACCCGTCGGGTGGTGTTCCGGTAAAGGTCAGGACCAGGGGCATGAATTCCTCAACCGCCAATGATTACAGTCGGCGCACCCAAAACGATGGTGCCGCCATGGGCCGTCATATCGCCGATCCGCGCCGCCGGCAGGCTGTTCACCAGCACGGTGAAACTGCCCAGCACGATGATGTCGGGCGGCCCGACGCACAGGCACATGTCGGTGACGCGCGCCTGGGGCATCATCGCGGTGATCACGGTCACCGCGCAGGGCGGCAGGATCGGCCCACCGACGTGGGGGATCGGCGGTACGCCCGGTGTCACCATCGGGCACACATGCATATCTCCGACACGGGAAGCGGGCGGCATGGCCGGTTCCTTTCCTCTCAAGCCTCGCGCTTGCGGCCCGAGCCGCCAGACGCGATATCGACGCCGATCTCCACGAAACGGGCCAGCCACTGGCGGGCCTGTTCCGGCTCGCGGCGCACGGCCGACAATCTCAACGCATTCGAAACCATGACACCGACGAGGTGGCCCGGCGGCGGTACCGCCTGCTGACCCGCGGGCGCCAGGCTGTCGCCGGCGAAAAACACCCCGGCCGCGACCACCCCGGCGGGGCTGTCCATGCCGTTCGCGGTGGCCAGCGCATAGGTGGCGCGGCGCGCCTCGTCGGTCGGCTTGCGCACCCATTCCTCGGCGGCGTCGAGCATCTGCACCTCGCCCTTGGGCGCGGGGTCGGGCAGGCGTTCGCGCACGCAGGTCGCCGCCCACCACAGGGCCTCGCGCTTGGGCAGGGCATGGGCCAGCAATTCGATCGTCGCCTCCGGCGAATCCCCGTCGAGCAGGGCCCGCACCGCGCCATCGGCCGTCGGTGCCGCCTGCAACGCCTTGATCACCCGCTCGCTGGGCTGATACCGGCGCGCGATGTCGCCGCTGCGCAGCGTCGCGATCTTGGCCAGTGTCGCCGCCGTCATTCCCTCAAAACCCCTCGTTCGTGCCGTCCCGTCAGTTGATGAGGACGATACCACCCTTCACGATGTGAACCGCATCCGCCTGGGCTTGCACCATGGGTGCCTTGGTCTGGACCATCACCTGGCCCTCGATCGTGATCATCATGCCCTTGATGGTGACGCCGGTCTGGTCGAGCTTCACGCTCGACTGGCCGACCTTCATCTCGATCGACTGCAACGCCTCGGTGTCCTGCTTGCCCAGGTCGATCTTGGTATCCATGTTGCCCATGGAGACCTTGATCGACAGGTTGCCCATGCTGATCTCGGTCTTCTGGTTGCCCTTCTCGACCTTGATCTCGCGATTGGCCTTCTCGACCGTGATCTTCTGGTTGTTGCCGATGGTCACGGTCTGGTCGTTGTCGACGTCGATCTTCTCGTCGTTCTCGACCTTGCGCTCCATGTCCTTTTGGGCGTGGAAATAGACCTGTTCCTGGCCCTTCTTGTCGTCGAAGGTCAGCTCGTTGAAATCGGCAGCACCACCGCCCTTGCTGGAGCGGGTGCGGATGCCGGTCTTGGTCTTCTCGTCGGGCAGGGAATAGGGCGGCATGCGTTCGGCATTGTAGACGCTGCCGGTGATCAGCGGCCGGTCGGGGTTGCCCTCGATGAAGCTGACCACCACCTCATCGCCGATGCGCGGCGTGAACACCGTACCCCACTTGTTGCCGGCCCAGGGCTGGGCCACGCGCACCCAGCACGAGGTCGAGCCCTTGCGGTCGCCGTAGCGGTCCCAGTGGAACTGGACCAGGACCCGGCCCATCTTGTCGACGTTGATTTCCTCGCCCGCCGGGCCGACCACCACCGCGGTCTGGATGCTGGCGATGGCCGGCTGCTGCGTCCTGCGCGGCGGGCGGAACGGCACCGCCTTGGAGAAGGCCTTGAAGCGATTG